>SCQP01000001.1:0-300000 GCA_004299485.1 Acidobacteriota bacterium | reverse complement strand
CCGGCCGCAGCTCCATGTTGAATTCGATCCGGTCGTCGCGATCCCCGCGCCGCACGATCACCTGCCAGTCGTCGGTAATCTGCGGAATATCCCGCAGCATCTCCTCGAACCAGTATGGGCTGATATTGCCCATCGAGCAGTTGATCAGCTCATCGCTGCGCCCGATGATCTTGGCGATGCGCGGCGTGAACCGCAGCAGGCAGTTGCACTCTCCGTCCGTTGCCCAGCGCGTGATATCGGCCGAGCGGTAGCGCAGCAGCGGCATGACGTTGCGGTTCAGCGTCGAATACGTCAGCTCGCCGTAGCCTTCCTCGTTCGTGTCCGTCACTTCACTCACCAGACTCAGCTCGCTCAAGTGATAGCCGCCCTTGTCGGGGCATTCGATGCCGTTGCACCCGAACGCCTCCGTCTGTCCATAGCTCAGGTACACCTTCGCCTGCCAGACGCCTTCAATGTACTTGCGCGTCCGCTCGCTCAGGTTCTCCCCGCCCAGCAGCAGGAACTTCACCGGCCAGATGCCCTCCTGCTCCGCCACTTCCGTCACCCGCACCAGGTGCGTGGGCACGCCCATGATCACCGTTGGCTTGTAGCCCCGGATGCGTTCATAGAATTCCCGCGGCTCGACAAACGCTCCGATCACGTGGAACGATCCCATCGCCTCCACCGTGTAATACGCCGTAAAGGGTGCGTTCCAGAACGAGTAGTCGAACCCATCGGCCACCACGTCGTCCGGCCGCAGTCCCAGGTTCCACATCCCCACCGCGCCGTCGCGCCCGTACTCCTTCATTTCCTCGTAGGAAAAGTACACCCGCTTGTTCACGCCCATCGACGTGCCCGTCGTCTCGAATCCAAATTCCGGCCTTCCGCACAGGAAATCCTCGATCGGCCGGGTGCGCAGGTCATCCGCGGTCGTGAAAAAATCGCCCAGGTCGGCATGGCTGCGCACCTTGCGCCAGTCAATGCCGTGCTCCCGGAATTTCTCCTGGTAGAAACGCGAGTGCTTCGCCGCGTGTTCCATCAGCACCCGGAATTTTGCCCGCTGCAGCAGCCGCACCGTGTGCGGCGACAGATGCCGCGCCACCCGCACCCGGCTTGCGGTCGAGCGTAAAAAAAGATGATCAACAAACCCAAATAGAGAATCAATGTTCATGGCTTATGCCGGTAACCGCAGAATCAAACTCGAATTCTGCCCTCCAAATCCAAACCCGTTCGACATCACCGTCCGCAGCGCTGCACGCGTGCCCGGCGCCGTAATGAGATTCAACTCGCACTCCGGATCCGGATTCGCGTAGTTGAGATTGGGCGGCAGCAGGTGCTCCTCCAGCGCGATCAGGCTGAACACCGCCTCCACCGCCGAGGCCGCAATCAGCAGATGTCCGGTCATCCCCTTGGTCGAACTCACTGGCAGCCGCGCCGTATCCGCGCCCCAGACGTCATGAATCGCCGCCGCCTCCGACTGATCGTTCAGCAGCGTTCCCGTCCCGTGCGCGTTCAAGTAGTCAATGTCGCCCGGCGCCAGGTCCGCATCCGCCAGCGCCACCCGGATCGACTGCGCCGCCCCGCGCCCTTTGGGATGGCACTTCGTCAGCCCGTAGGCGTCCATCGAGCTTCCATATCCGGCCAGCTCCGCCAGCACCCGCGCCCCGCGCGCGCGTGCGTGCTCCGCCGCTTCCAGCACCAGCACCGCCGCGCCTTCGCCCACCACAAACCCACTGCGCTTACGGTCAAACGGACGGCACGCCGTCGCCGCCGGCTCCCGTGACAGCGCCGACAGCATCTCGTACTCCAGCATGCTCAGCGGATGCACCTGCGAGTCGGTCCCGCCCGCAATCACCACCTCCGCCTCGCCCCGCTCGATCAGCCGCTTGCCCAGTCCGATGGCGTCATTCCCGCTGGCGCACGCCGTGTAGCAGGAGTAGCGCGCGCCGCCCACCCCCGCCCGCGCCGCCAGCCGCTCCAGCACCGCGCTGATGTCGTAGTAATTCCGGTGCTGCTCCAGGTCCGGAAAATGCCGCAGCAGATTCTCGGGATCGAGCTGCTCCAGCCCCAGCCGCGCCGCATCCTCCGCACAACGCTGCGCCAGCGGATCCAGCTCCAGCGTCGCCTTGCCAATAGCGAACGAAATCGCCCGTTCCGCCTGCGGCGCCGCCGGCGGCAACGCCGCCATCGCCAGCGCCTCTCCCAGCGCCCACAGCGCCATGGCTTCCATCCGCGCCGCCCCCGCCGGAATGCGCTCGTCGCACACCTCGCCCGCGCACGAAATCGGAAACCCCTGCGCCGGAAACGCCCGCAGCGGAATGATCCCGTTCACTCCGCGCTCCAGTCCCGCGCGGTTCGCCTCCAGCCCGCACCCCAGCGGCGATACCACCCCCACCCCCGTTACCACGCAGCGCGGCATTTTATTTATGCACCTCGATCATCGCCGGTGCTTCCGCCGCCGCCCGTGCCAGCTCAGTGAGCGCGACCACCGGTCCGTTCTCCGCGAGCCGCATGAGCGCCGCCATCAGCTCCGGCGCCGGTTCCATCCCGGCGGGCGCCGCCGGCGTCCGTTCCTCACCGGCCACAATTTCCGCAATCACCGTCGCGCCCCGCCGCTCCGCGCTCGCCCCCGACTCCAGCACCACCGCGCCGCTGATTTCCGGTTGCTGCGTGCTGTTGTACGACTGCTCCGGCGAGCTCGCCGACTGCGCCAGCATCAGGTCCGCGCGCCCTTCCGCCACCGTCCAGAAACATTCCGTAACCGTCTGCATCCCCGCGCCCGCGCCTGAGGTAAACGAAAATCCCGGTCCCTGCATATTCAACAGCAGGGAAGTGTGCCCCGCCGCCATATTCGCCAGCAGCGCCAGCCGCCGGAACGGATGCAGCTCCCGCGCCCCTACCTCTGCAAATTGCGCATAGCCATTCGGCCCGCGTCCCATCTCCCCCGCCACCGTCGCCAGCACGCGCAGCAGATCCGCCGTCACCGGCGAAATATCCGCCATCGCCGTCGCCAGCCCGGCGCGCTCGGGCGCGATGCCCATCGCTTCCAGGCCCCCGGCTTCGGCCTCCTTCGGCATTCCCGCCGCTTCCATCGCCATCACCGCCGCCGCCGTCGCCAACTGAAAGCTCCGGTGCATGGTCCGCAGCCGCCGCGGGTTGCGGATGAACACCGCCGCATCAAACTCCGGTACCCGCAGATCGCTCGCCGTATGCCGCGCCGGCAGCCAGCGCCGGTACGCTTCCACGCCCAGTCCGCCCGGCGAAAACGCGCCCAGCCCGGTCACCACCACCCGTTGCCGCTCGCGCCTCACGCCAGTCCTCCATCCACATTCAGAATGTGTCCGGTGATGTAGCCTGCATCCGCCGAGAGCAAAAACGCCACCGCCGCTGCCACGTCTTCCGGCTGCCCATACCGCTTCAGCGCAATCGCGGCCAGAATCTGTTCGCTCGCCAGCGCCCGCACGTTCGCGCTCATTTCGGTTTCAATCATCCCCGGCGCCACCGCGTTCACGGTAATGTTGCGCGGCGCCAGCTCCTGCGCCAGCGCCTTGGTCAATGCGTTCACGCCGCCTTTGGCCGCGGCATAATTCACCTGTCCCCGGTTTGGCCGCTCGCCGCACGTGGATGACAAATTCACAATCCGCCCGTGCCGCTGCCGCACCATGAGCTTCGCCGCCGCCTGGCAGCAATGGAACATGCCCGTCAAATTCGTTCCCAGCACGTCGCCCCACTCCTGCTCCTCCATCCCCAGCAGCAGGTTGTCGCGCACGATGCCGGCGTTGTTCACCAGCCCGTCCAGTCCCCCCAGCTTCTCCCGCGCTGCCGCCACCAGCGCCTGGGCCGACGCCGCATCCGCCACGTCGCCCGGCAATGCCACCGCCGTCCCGCCCTTGTGCGTAATCTCCTCGACCACGCCCTGCGCCGCCTCCGCGCCGGCGCGGTAGTTCACCCCCACCCGCGCGCCTTCACTCGCCACGCGCAGCGCAATCGCCCGCCCGATCCCCCGGCTCGCGCCCGTCACCAGCACCGCCTGTCCCTGTAACCGCTCAGTCAACGGGGTGGTCCACAACTAACGAAGCTGCATTGCCCCCCAAACCGCTGGCATTCAGCAGCAGGTGGCGGAACGATCCCGTGCGCGCTTCGCCACGCACAAAATCCAGCCCCAGATCCGGATCCGGGTGCTCGCAATTCAAAATCGCCGGAATGAATCCCTCCGCGCCGAACGCTCCCAGCGCTCCAATCAGTTCCAGCGGCCCCGAACCCGCCAGCAGGTTGCCGGTCAGTGACTTGATCGCCGTCACCGGCGTCTGGCTCTTCCGTCCGCCCAGAAGCTGCGCCATCGCTTCCGCCTCCGCCCGGTCGCCCACCGCATTCGCCATTCCATGCGCGTAAATGCCGCCCACTTCCGCCGCGTCCATGCCCGCATCCGCCAGCGCCGCTTCCATCGCCGCCTCGTACGCCGCGGCGGTATCGTTCGGCCGCTCGGGTACGCCGCTGCTGGCGCTGCCATAGCCACACACTTCGCCGTAAATCTTTGCGCCCCGCGCCCGTGCATGCTCCAACTCTTCCAGCACCACGAATGCGCCGCCCTCCGCTACCACAAACCCCGCCCGGTCCCGGTCAAACGGACGGCTCGCCCCCGGCCCCATTCCGTCGCCTACGTAGAGCAGCCCGGTCGGCTCAAAACTCTCCAGCCGTTCCTCATCGAGCAGCGATTCGTACCCGCCCGCCAGCGCCATATCCACCCGTCCGCTGCGCACCGCTTGAAACGCCTGCCCCACCGCCATCGTCCCGCCCGCACCCGACATGCAGATATTGGCGTTCGGCCCCTGCGCTCCCAGTCGCATGCTGACGAAATACAGTCCCAGGTTGGCCAGGCTCTTCAGCAGCCACAGCGGGTTAATGATCGGAATTCCGTCGGCGCCAAACCGCTTCAGGTCGAGTCCGTCCGCGCCGTACGACAAATCCAGCGCCGGCAGCAATTCATCGCGGTCGCCCGCGTGGCCCGGCGAACCCACATAGCTGCCCACCCGCTCCGGCGCCAGCCCCGCGCGCGTTTCGTCCAGTCCGGCGTCCTGCACCGCCAGCTCCAGCGCCGCCACCCCCAGCCGCACCGGCCGCGTCATCAGCTTCAGCGTCTTGGGATCGCGGATATATTTGCGCGGCTGAAAGTCCCGCACCGCCCCGCCCACATGCGTCCGGTACGCCTCCAGCGACATGTGCGGCACCGTCCCCACACCGCTCGTGCCCGCCCGCAGCGCCGCCCAGATCTCCGTCACGGCATTCCCCAGCGGCGAAACCGCCCCGGCGCCTGTGATCGCAACTCTGCGCTTCGTCTTACTCATACGCCCGCAGCACCAGGCTTCCATTGGAGCCGCCAAACCCAAACGAATTCGACATCACCGTGCGCACCTTCTGCTCGCGTCCCCGGTTGGCCACGTAGTCCAGGTCGCATACCGGGTCCGGGTGCTCGTAGTTGATCGTCGGCGGCACATAGCTCTCGACAATTGTCTTCACCGCAATCAGCGCCTCAATCGCGCCCGCGGCATTGACCATGTGCCCCGTCATCGACTTGGTCGAGCTCACCGGAATCTTGTACGCCCGCTCCCCCAGGCTGCGCTTGATCGCTGCCGTCTCGCTGGAATCGTTCTGCAGCGTCGAGGTGCCGTGCGCATTCACATAATCCACGTCGCCGGGAGTAATTTCCGCATCCGCCAGCGCCGCCTTCATCGCCAGCATCGGCCCTTGCCCATCCGGCGGCATATCCGTAATCCGGTAGGCGTTGATCGACATCCCAAACCCCGCCAGCTCGGCGTAAACCCGCGCTCCCCGCCGCCGCGCGTGCTCGGCTTCTTCCAGAATCAGCATCGCCCCGCCTTCGGCCAGCACAAACCCATCCCGTTCCCGGTCAAACGGCCGCGACGCCTGCAGCGGATGGTCGTTGTTCTTCGACAACGCCCCCAGCAGAATGAAGCCCGCCACCATCGTCGGCTCCATCAGGCATTCCGCTCCGCCCGCCAGCATCACATCCGCCGCTCCGCTCCGGATCGCATCCAGCGCATACCCCAGCGCCTGCGAGCTCGACGTGCAGGCCGTCGAAATCGTCGTAATCGGCCCCCGCGCCTCGAACTCCGCCGCCAGAATGTAGCCCAGCCCATACGGCGAGTACCGCAAGTACTCCCACGACGGCACTTCCGCCAGCGCCTTCCGCCGCGCCGCCACATCCGCTGGCCGCAGCTTCCGCTCCGCCAGCTCCGGCAGCAAACTGTCCCGCCGCCCCTCCGTGCCCAGCGATATGCCCAGCCGCCGCGGCTCGGCATCCTTCGATCCCGGCGTCAGCCCGGCGTCGGCAAACGCTTCCCGCGCCGCCACCCAGCCAAACGAGTTCTTCCGGTCCAGCGCTTCGGCGATCTCCTGCCGGCCCTCCCGCTGCACCAGCTCCCGCACCTTCTCCGGCTGGAAGTCCTTCACCTCGCCGCCAATCCGCGTCTCAAACGTGGAGGCGTCAAACAGCGTCAGCGGCCCAATCCCGCACCGCCCCGCGCGCAGCCCCGCCCACGTCTCCGCCACGGTATGCCCCAGCGGCGTAATCGCCCCCAACCCCGTCACTACCACGCGCCGCTCGCTCATACCGGCTCTCCTTCCGGCGCCAGTATCGTGCAGCCCTCCATCAGCGTCCGGTTGATGTTTTCCGCCCAGGCATCGAGCGTGGCCCGCGACGCCGGCGGAATCACCTGGTTTTGCCCCGTGTCATACCCCAGCATCAGTTCTGCCGACGCCACCGCTTTGCCGCCCACTTTCGCCGTGCAGCGGCACCGTCCCGCGCCATCGACGAGTCCAATTATTTCCGCCCGCACTTCCACCGTATCTCCCGGCCTGACAAACTTCCGGAACCTGGCTTTCTCAATCCCCAGTAGCACCGGCAGCACCCGCGAGCCCCCGTCCGTCTCCACCGAATAGCTGATCAGCCGCCCCGCAAGCTGTGCCATGGCCTCCACCAGCAGCACCCCCGGCACCACGGGAAAAGCAGGGAAGTGGTCGTTGAAGTAGTCTTCGGTCATGGCGACACACTTCGACCCCACCGCGTGCGACCCCGGCTTCAACTCACTGATTCGATCGAGCAGCAGATACCGCATGGCCCCAGAGCCCGCCCCCTCTTCCCTTTTCCCTTTTCCCTCTTCCCTCTTCCCTCTCGCTACTTCGCCGCCGCCTTCTCCGCCTCCATCTCCCCGATCCGCCACGCCACCAGCCGCGCGAAGGTCTCCGGCGTGAACAGCGCCGGAATCTCCCGCGACGTCAAGCCGGTCTTCAGCTTGCCCGGAGTGACTTCCGGCATCAGCACCCGCAGCCGGTCCAGCGCCGCTTCCGTCAGCAGCCCGTTCTGTTGAAACTCGGCGTCGGTCAGCGACCCCTGCGTCGCCCGCTGAATCCCGCCGCGCGGAATCTTGATGCCGAACGCCGACTCCAGCCGGAACAGCAAGTCCAGAAAGTCGAGCGATTCCGCATTCAGATCATTCATCAGGCTGCTGTTAGCCTGCACTTCGTTTTCCTCGCGCCCCAGCACCTCGGCCACGGCGCTGCGCACCGTGCCCAGAATCTCGTCGTGGCGGCTGGCCAGCACGTGATCGGCGGTTTCCCGGATTTTGAGGACTTCGTTTTCATTGGCACTGATTTCAGGCATAGGCATGAGCTCCTTGCTGGGTGAACGTGGTTAGCCGACGCTCAACAGCGACAGACCCCCGTCGGCAATAATGGTCTGTCCGTATATCCAATTGGCGGCATCCGAACACAAAAACGCCGCCACTTCCGCCAGATCCTCCGGCGTCCCGATCCGGCCCGCCGGCGATAGATTCTCGCACGCTTCCTTCATCTGCTGAAAGTTGGCAAACCGCCGCAGCGACTCGGTGTCAATCGGTCCGCCCGAAAGCGTATTGCAATTAATGCCTTCTTTGCCCAACTCCACCGCCATATACCGCGTTAGCGCCTCGGTCGCCGCCTTGGTCACGCCGATCGAGGCATACCCGGGAATGTAGTACTGCGACCCCAGGCTCGACAGGCTCAGAATCTTCCCCCGCCGTCCCTTCATCAGCGGCACCGCCTTCTGTGCGCTCAACAGCAGCGCGTTGGTATTGCCGTTGACGGTGTGGTCCCACCCCGCCAGCCGCTGCCGCATCACCGGCCCATAGGTCCCGACGTCGATGGCGTTGTTAATAAAAATGTCCAGGGCCCCAAAATGTTCCTTGACGGCCCCGAATATTGCGGCAATCCCCTCCGTGCTGGTCGCATCGGCGCTGACGATTTCCGCCCGCCGCCCGATCCCCCGGATCTCCCCGGCCAGCGAGCGGGCTTCCTCCGCGCTAGTGACGTAGTTGACGACGACATCCGCGCCCCCGCGCGCGAGCCGCAGCGCGATCGCGCGCCCGATCCCCCGCGCCGCCCCCGTCACCAGCGCAATCTTCCCCGTCAACCCATCCGTCATTCGCAGTTCTCCCCATCTCCCGAGCCTTGACTAGCCACTAACCACTAGCCACTAGCCACTGTTCTACGTACTTACGCCCTGACCGTCGCTCCCTGTAGTTTCGGCGCCAGGCGATGAAACGCGCTCTGGAGAATTTGATACTGCGCCCCCAGATCATGTTCCGGCTTGCCGTGCAGCGTCTGCGGACTCTTGAAGTAGAAGCCCAGCCATTCCAGCGCTCCCGCTTCCCCCGCCCGTTTCGCCGCTTCGCTCAGCAGCGCCAGGTCCAGTAGCAGCGGCGCCGCCAGAATGCTGTCGCGGCACAGGAAGTTGATCTTGATCTGCATCGGGTAGCCCAGCCAGCCGATGATGTCAATGTTGTCCCAGCTTTCCTTGTTATCCCCGCGCGGCGGATAGTAGTTGATCTTCACCTGGTGCGACACCTTGCCGTATAGCTCCGGATACGCCTCCGGCTGCAGGATGTGCGTCAGCGCCGACAGCTTCGACTCTTCCTTGGTCTTGAACGCCGCCGGATCGTCCAGCGTCGCGCCATCGCCATTGCCCAGAATGTTGGTCGAGAACCACCCCGCGAGGCCGAGCATCCGCTGCTTGATCCCCGGCGCCAGAATCGTCTTCAGCAGCGTCTGCCCCGTTTTCAGGTCTTTGCCGCTCACCGGGCAGCCCTGCGCTTTCGCCAGCTCGATCATCACCGGCAGATCCACCGTCAGCGTCGGCGTGGCGTTCACGAAGCTGCACTTCTCTTGCAGCGACGCGTAGGCGTAAATCATGCTGGGCGCGATGGTAGGCTCGTTTTCCTTCATCGCCGCCTCAAAAATCTTCAGGTTCTGGTGCGCCGGCCCAATCGGCAGAAACACTTCCGTCGATCCGCACCACAGCACCACCACGTCATCCAGGTTGTGCTTCTTCTTGAAGCCCCGGATGTCCTCGCGCAGCGCCTCGGCCTGCTCGAATTTGTTCGTCTGCGGCTTCACAAAGCTGCCTTCCGCGCGCCGGTTGTACTGGGCGTCATGGATCCCCGGCATGCTCGTCACCGCCTCCAGCGCCGGCTTCACCGCCGCCAACTGCATCGGCTCCAGCACCGCCGCCGCCACTGCCATCTCGTAGGCGTTGCCCCGATGAATATCCCATCCCCCAAAAACCAGATTCTCCAGCGGCACCAGGTTCAGGTACTCGCTCAGCGCCACGCTCTTTTTTCCGCCCGGCGGCGTCACCTGTGCCAACTGGGTGAGCGACCCGAACGGACGCCCCATCCCCTGGCTGACGGCCGCCACCCCGGCCACGAGCGTTGTCGAAATAGCGCCCATGCCGACCAGCAGGACACCTAAACGCGGAGACTGATTCTTAGCCGATGCAGACATGCTTTGTTCCCTCCCGGCGGGCATTGCCCGCACGCCTCGATTTTGGGCAAATCCCAATTAATCGGACGTTAAATAAGGATTAAAGGTCTTTAACTTAGGCCCAATGGTCGGAACGCTCACTGATCACCGCTAGTAGGGGTGGCCGACCAGCGGGGGGCCAGGGGCGAAGCCCCTCGTAAAGACGGCGCAAGCCGTTCGTCCACTACGCGGCGCAACTTCCGCCGGCCGCCATCGCCACCGCCGCGTAGTGTCCCGTGCGGCAACCACTGAACCTTCAGGTCGAACATCCCCATCTGCAGGTTCTTCTGGTAGTAAGGGAATATCTCGGCGAACCGCTGCCGCAGCGCCGCTTCCCGGCTGGCCAGCTCGCGCGAGCTCCCGCCCGCCCCGTCCCGCACCTCCAACCGGATCTCAATAATGTCCCGGCTCTCCGGCTGTGTTACCGCCACCTGCCAGTCGTCGGTAATCCGCGCATCCGCCGCCAGCAGCTTCTCGAATATCCACGGGCTGATCATCCCCATGCCGCAGGAAATGATCTCATCTCCCCTCCCCTGAATGGCGTCAATCCGCCGCAACTTCTGCAGCACGCACCCGCACGGCTCGTCCAGAAACCGCGTAATGTCGTTTGACCGGTAGCGGATCAGTGGCATCACCTTGCGCGTAATCGTGCTGAACACCAGCTCGCCGAATCCCTCTTCGTTCGGGTTCAGAATTTCAAAAATGAAGTTGGCCTCGTTCAGGTGATAACCCTTTTGCGCCGGGCATTCAATCCCGCTCGCCCCCAGCGACTCCGTCTGTCCATACGCCTGGTAAACTTTCGTGTTCCACACGCCCTCAATCCACTTACGCGTCCGGTCGCTCATCGCCTCGCTGCCGGAAAGGATGAACTTTACCGGCCACGTCCCCTGCCGCTCGGCGATCTCCGTCAGGCTCACCAGCCAGGCCGTATCGACCACCATCACGTTGAACTCGTAATCCCGCACCCGCCGGTAAAACTCCGCCGGTTCCAGCTTCGAGGCAATCATGTGGAAGCAGCCCATCGCGTTGAGCGAGTGCATCAGGCTGATGCCGGCATTCCAGAAGGCATAGTCAAACGCGTCCACCACGCGATCTTCCGGCCGCAGTCCTAAGTTCCACAACCCCACGGCGCCCTCAAACCCAATGTCATGGACTTCTTCGTTGGAAAAATACAGCCGCTTGTTTTTCGCCGTCGTGCCGGTGGTCTCAAACCCCGCCTGCGGGGGGCAGCAGACGAACTCCAGCGTGTCCCGCTCCCGCAAGTTCTGCGACGTGGTATAGAAATCCCCCAAATCTTCCGGCCGCTTGACGTTCCGGACATTGATCCCGCGCTCGGCAAACCGCTCCCGGTAAAACTTGCTGTGCGTGTTGACGCGCTCCAGCGTTGACTGAAACTCCGCCAACTGCACCCGCTCGATCCACTTCCGGGGTGCATGCTGCGCCAGCGCCGCCCGCCGCGGCACACTCGGCCCCAAGAACAGCTTTTCCAATAAAGTTGGGACTTGGTCCAGCATAAAGAACAGTGGCTAGTGGTTAGTGGCTAGCAGCCGGCTCCTCTCCTTCAGGGATGTTAACAGCCCGCTGGGCATCCGCGCGACCTCATCCGAATGCTCAAGCATGCTCCCCATCTCCTCCGCCTTCAGGAACCCCAGGTTCTGTGCAATCCGAATCTGCGTCCGCAACTCCTGCAAGGACCCCTTGGCGATGGCCAGAAAATGGCGGAACTCCTTACTCCCCTCCCGCCCCTGCCCCTCGGCGATATTGGATGGCACCGAAACCGCCGCCCGCCGGATCTGACTAGTCAATCCGTACATCTCCGCCGCCGGGAACCTCCCGGTCGCCTTATACACCTCGGTGACGAGTGCCATCGCCTTCTGCCAAACAATCAAATCCTCGTAAGATTTCACCACGCCCCGCCCCCGTTCATCCTCCGAGCCCGGCTAGCCACTAACCCCTAGCCACTAGCCACTATTCCCGGCCATCATAGATCCGCCGTGCCCCTTGGGCCTACCCCGCCTTCGGGTGCCGCCTTGACCTCCGAGCCCGGCTAGCCACTAACCCCTAGCCACTAGCCACTATTCCCGTCATGATAGCCCCGCCGTGCCGCCTCCGCCCACTCCGCCCCTGGGTGCCGCCTTGACCTCCGAGCCTTTTCCATCCTCTAATACTGAACATGAGTACTGGAGTTGCCCGTTCTTCTAGCGCAGTGGATCCCAAGTACCAGGCCATTCTGGAACAATACGCTGCCGGCATGAAATTCTACGGCCAGCAGAAATTCGATAAAGCCAAGCCCCATCTCGAAAAGGTCTGTGAAGGTCCCTACCGCGAGCTTGCCGAGCGCGCTCAGGTTCATCTCCACACCTGCAACAACCGCCTCGCCGCGGCTGATGGCAAGCCCCAATCCGGCCAGGATCTTTACCAGGCTGCCATCGTCAAGCTGAACTCCGCCCAGTACCAGGACGCCGAAGACCTGCTCACCAAGGCGCTCCAGCGCGGCTTCAAAGGTCCCGATGTCTCCTACGCGCTCGCCTGTCTGCACGCCCAGACCCACGACAGCGAAGCTGCCTTGGTGCATCTGCAGGAGGCCATTCAGGGCGATGGCTTCTGCCGCGTGCTCGCCCAGCAGGACCACGACTTCGACGCCCTCATGGAAGACCCCCGCTTCACCGAAATCCTCTACCCGGAGCCCAAAGCCTAAAGTGCCGAAGCCGCTCGCCGCCCTCGTGCTCGCCGCCGGCCGCGGCACCCGCATGAAATCGGCGCTGCCGAAGGTGCTGCATCAGGCTGGCGGCCGCAGCCTTCTGGCTCACGTCCTGGCCGCGGTGCGCGGCGCCGGCATCGCCCTCGGCGACATCGCCGTGGTCGCTGGCTACGGCCTCGACCAGATCCGCGCTGCGCTCGCCGAACTTGAATCCGGCGGCCTGCAAATCATCCTGCAGGAACCCCAGCTTGGCACCGGCCACGCCGTCCTCGCCGCCCAATCCTGGTGGCAGAACTACGACCACCTCCTCGTCGTCCACGGCGACATGCCCCTGCTCTCCTCCGCCACCATCACCTCACTCGCCGCCGCCGCCGCTGCTAAGCCCCACCCTGCCTGTGTTCTCGCTACCGCGGAACCGCGCGAACCCCGCGCTTACGGCCGCATTCTCCGCAACGCCAACCACCCCGAGCGTGTCGTCGGCATCGTCGAGGATGGCGTCGCCACTCCCGTCCAGCGCAAAATCCGCGAGCTCAACGCCGGCTTTTACTGCTTCGCGACCGCGCCCCTCGCCGCCGCCCTCGCCCGGCTGCGCACCAACAACCCTCACGGCGAGTACTACCTCACCGACACCATCGCCCTCCTCGCCGCCGGCCGCTCGCTGGTAACTTCCGTCGCCCTTGCCGATGATCGCGAGTGTCTCGGCGTCAACGACCGCGTCGAGCTCGCCCAGCTTGATCGCGACTTCCGTCGCCGCAAAGCCGAAGCCCTGATGCGCGCGGGCGTGACCATCCAGTTCCCGGACGCCGTCGTGATCGATCCCGATGTCGAAGTCGGTCAGGACACGGTCCTCGAATCCGGCGTCCAGCTCCTGGGCTCGACCCGCATCGGCGCGAACTGCCGCATCCGGTCGTATTCGATACTTGAAGACTGCACCGTCGCCGACGGCGTCCTCATCCGCTCCCACTGCGTCCTGGAAAAATCCCGCATCGACGCCGCCGCCCAGCTCGGCCCCTTTACCCGCCTTCGCGAAGGCGCCCACATCGGCGAAGCCGCCCACCTCGGCAACTTCGTCGAAGTCAAAAAATCCCGCCTCGGCCGCGCCAGCAAAGCCAACCACCTCGCCTACCTCGGCGACGCCACCATCGGCGCCGGCGTCAACATCGGCGCCGGCACCATCACCTGCAACTACGACGGCTCGGCCAAGCACCCCACCACCATCGCCGACGCCGCCTTCATCGGCTCCAACGCCACTCTGGTCGCCCCGCTCGAAATCGGCCCCGGCTCCTACATCGCCGCCGGCAGCGTCATCACCGACCCCGTCCCCGCCGACACCCTCGCCCTCGGCCGCGCCCGCCAAACCCTCAAACCCGGCTGGCCCTCCAAACGCCGCCAAAAGCGCGATTAGCGCTGGATTCGCGCCGATGCGCTGTTACGCTTACGTCGACGAGTCAGGCAACACCGGCCTTAAGCTCTTTGACCCCCAGTCCGATACCTTCTGGACCGGCACGCTCATATCCTTCTCCGACCTCGACATTAAGTACGCCGCCGTGCATAAAGAACTGCTTGCTGCTGTCGGCGCCACGGAGCTCCACGGCAACGAGCTGGGGCTCGGCCGAATCGATAAGATCAGTCGTCGGATCGCCTGCTTTATTCGCGAAAAGAAGATCCAGTTCTCGTTCGTGCGGGTCTTCAAACCCTGGTTGGCGGCCACGAAGTTGTTTGACCTGGCCTTCGACTCAGGCAACAATCCGGCCGTCCCCCCACAGGTGTACGGCGTCAATCTTCTACGCCGAATCACAGTAATGCACTTCGTGCAGCTCCTCAATGAAAAAGATCTGGTCGAGTTCTGGGGACTATTTCAGAGTCAGGATCCTTCCAGGTTCGGGCGCCTTCTCGCTGAGTTGTCCGCTCGTGCCCCGGTGGCACCATACGACAGGCGCACCATCCAAATCCTCACGGAGTCGCTCAATTGGGCCAGTAGAAACCCTGAAAAGGTTTTAGATCCATTCGGCGCAGGGGACTCCCCCAATTTCGTCGCGTTCACTTCGCTGTTCCAGCATCTGCACGAGTTCCACCACCGCACGGGCCACACGATCGGTCGTTTTGTACACGACGAAACAAGACCAATTCGTGCCCTCATTCACGAGGGCCTACGATTTCCTGACAAAGTTCGAGGCAAATACCAGCCCAACCGCAATGTTGTCGGATTACTCCCGTTCCGGGGCGTTCTCGTGCCCAATGGAGGTCCGCGATTCAGCGTCAAGTTTCGGCCTGCAAATTGCCGATACCTGTATGTGGGTCGTTAGGCGAGCCCAGGACGGAAAATCTGAGCTGCGAGGTGGCTGTGCAACACTGTGGGAGGCACTCCAGGACCGCAGCTTTATAAGCCGCTTCGATTTCGATGGATTCATCGGTGAGATCGAATCCGGGCTTGCTTACCTGGGGAGAAAAGAACTCACCCAGGCGCAGCTCGCCAAAGCGAAGGAAACCCTAGCAGCAATCGAGAGGGGACGGGAGTTCCGCTTATCGCGGTCCGAGGCTGCCCTCGCCGAGGACTGACGCGTTCCCCTTTCGCTGTCCGTCTTGACACATATTGCAAAAACGCTTTTACATGTGGAGCGCCGCACCACCCTCCGCCTCGACGCCGCCCTGCTGGATCAGGCCAAACGCCTGGACGTGGAAACTGGCGCACCCTCACTGCGGTAATCTCGGGCTCCGTGCGGGAAACCCTCGCGCGCACACGTCCCCCTGGCGCCGACCGGCAGAACTGTTTGTCTCCCGCTGCACGGGCGGCACCCTGCCCGGCGTGAACCTGGGCTGCTCCGCCGACCTGCTCGACCGCATGGGGCGGCCCTAGGGCAAAACCAGACCAGCGTTAGCCTGCGGGCCCGGGTCGTGTGCGGCCTCGACATCAGGAGAGGCTGCACGCTCCCCGACTGCGCCCGCCACACCAAGTCTGGTTTTGCCTTAAAATCACCACCTCCGGCCAACCACCCAGCTCTTTTCCGCTTCTAACCATTCGTAGCCATCCTAGCAGCGTCGCCGCCCATGCCACGCCGCGGCGCTGCGCCGGGCAACCCGCCGGACACCGTGGGTGCGCACCGCCGACAGAACACCTGAACTGCGTCAAGACGCTATCCCGCCCCTATCCCCCTGCCGACCGACAGACCGATTGACCGATAGCCCCGCTGTTCCATTTGCTGTCTCGCCTGTCTCACCCTTCGCGCGCGTAACTCCAAGGAAACACAAAACTTTGTATTGCAAAGTGGGACACTTAGCACCAAAAAAAGAACAGGGCGTGAGACAGATTCAACCTACGCCCAGCTCCGCTGCAGCACTAGCCGAGCAATGGCTTCCGTGGGCGCGCACCGTCGACAGAACACCTGAACTGCGCTCAGACGCTATCCCGCTCCTATCCCCGTGCCGGCCGACAGACCGATAGACCGATCGACCGATAGACCTGCTGTTCCATTTGCTGTTCCACGTGTGCCACCCGAAACATTCAGGATTCCCAGTAAACACGCAGCTTTGCACTGCAAAGTGAGACACTTAGCGGAAAAAAAAGGAACAGCGTGTGAGTCTGGTCTCGCCTACCAGCGCCGCTGCCGCAGCACCAGCCGCGCAATCGCCTCGGCCGCCCCCGCGTGCGCGAACCCACCCAGCGCCTCCGCCATCGCCGCCCGTCGCGGGGCATCGGCCAGCAACGCCCGCAGCGTCTCGGCGAGCCGCTCCGGCGTCAGTTGCGCCTGCTCCAGCAGTACTGCCGCGCCCGCGGCGGCAAACGCCTGGGCGTTGCGCAACTGGTGCTGGTCGGTCGAGTTGGGCAGCGGCACCAGAATCGCCGGCTTGCGCGCCGCTGCAATCTCCCCCAGCGTGCTCGCCCCCGACCGGCACACCACCACCGCCGCCTCCGCCATCGCCTCCGCCATCTGGTCGATGAATGCCACCGCCCGCACCCGCTCGCCCAGGCCCGCGTACCGCGCGGCAACCGCCTCCCAATCGCGCGGCCCGGTCTGGTGCAGGATGCGGAAATCCACCCCGGCCGCCATCGCAGCAACGGCCTCGTTCAGCGCGTGCGCCCCCTGGCTGCCGCCGAAGACGAGGACCAGGGGCGAGGGGTCAGGAGCCAGAGGCCAGGGAGCGAAAAACTCAGGCCGCACCGGAATCCCGGTAACCTCGGCATGTGCAAAATCCCGTGCGGTCTCGGGAAAATTCACCGCCGACGCCCGCGCCCAGCGCGCCGCCCAGCGGTTGGCCAGCCCCGTCTTGGCGTTGACCTCCAGCAACACAATCGGAACCCGCAGCAGCCACGCCGCCGCCAGCACCGGCCCTGACGCATACCCGCCAATGCCCAGCACCACCCGCGCCCGCGCCTGCCGCAGAATCCGCGCGCTCTGTGCGACCGCCGCGGGAAGCTGCACCAGCGTCTCCAACTGCCGCCGCCGCCCGCCCGACTTCAGCCCGCCAATGCGGATCAGCCGCAGCGCAAATCCCGCCGCCGGCACAAGCCGCGCCTCCAACCCGCGCGCCGTACCTACAAACGTGATCTCTTCCGCGCCCGCCTCCCGGAGGGCTCTCGCTACCGCCAGCCCCGGCATCAAGTGCCCGCCCGTCCCGCCCCCGGCAATGACGATGCTCCCTGACGTCGCCATACTAGCTCGTGTACTGCGACACGCTCAGCAGCATCCCCACCGCCGCCAGCGAAAACAGCAGCGACGAGCCTCCGTAGCTGATGAACGGGAGCGGAATCCCCTTGTCCGGCAAAATGCTCGTCACCACGCTGAAGTTGATCAGCGCCTGAATCACAATCATCGCCGTTACCCCAATCGCCAGCAGCCGCCCAAAGCTGTCCGGCGCCCGCCGCGCAATCCGCAACCCGCGCCACAGGAAAATCAGAAACGCCAGCACAATCAGCGTGCAGCCCACCCAGCCGAACTCCTCGCCCACCACCGCGAAAATGAAGTCGCTGTGCGCCTCGGGCAGAAAAAACAGCTTCTGCCGCCCGTTCATCAGCCCCACTCCCGCCCAGCCGCCGCTGCCCAGCGCAATCAGCGACTGCACGATCTGGAACGCCACATTGCGCGCATGTTGCCAGGGATGCAGAAACGCCAGGATCCGCTCCCGCCGGTAATGCACGTGAAACACGAGCACATACAGAATCGGCAGACTGACCAGCGCCCCGTAGCCCATCCATTTCCAGCGCAGGCCCGCGACGTACAGCATCGTGGCCGCGATCAGCGCCAGCGCCACTGTCGTGCCCAGGTCCGGCTCGAACACCACCAGCCCGCACAGCGCCACCAGGCAGACCAGAATCGGCCCCAGCGTGAGCCACTCATTCACATCCCGCAGCTTGTTTTCCAGATAGAACGCCAGAAACAGCACCAGCACCGGCTTCGCCAGCTCCGACGGCTGCAGCGACAGCGGCCCCATGCGGATCCAGCGGTGCGTGTTGTGCGAGCGGTCCAGTCCGAACACCGCCACCAGCAGCAGCACCGTCAGGCACAGCAGCGGATACACCACCTGCGGCTCCCGCAGCTTGCGGTAATCCAACCGCATCAGCACTACCATGGCGATCAGCCCCAGCACCGCCCCTGCCCCCTGCCGCAGCAGAAAGCTGTAGGGCGAGCGGAACTGCTCCGCCGACATCAGCGCCGAAGCCGAAAACACCATCACCAGCCCGAACGTCACCAGCGCCAGCGTAGTAACAAACAACGTCCGGTCATAGGCGAGTTTCTTCGGCATTTACTGATGACTGATGACTGATGACTGATGACCGCCGGCCCCTGGCCCCTGACCCCTGGCCCCTAATTTACGCACCAGCTCTTTGAACATCCGCCCGCGATGCCCGTAGTTCTCAAACTGATCGAAGCTCGCGCACGCCGGCGCCAGCAGAATCGTGTCCCCCGCCTGCGCCTGCGCGCTGGCGGTGGCAATCGCCTGATCGAGCGTCCCGCAGCGCGTCAGTGGTACGGCCGCACTCAGCGGCGCAAGCTGCGCCGCGATCTTTTCGGTGGCCGCGCCAATCAACAGCACGCCCCGCGCCCGCTCCCGCAGCAGCGGCTCCAGCGTCGTGTAGTCGCTGCCCTTGTCCTTGCCGCCCAGAATGATCCAGATGCCCTTCTCGAACGACGCCAGCGCCTTCATGGTCGCGTCCACGTTCGTGGCTTTCGAGTCGTTGTAATACGCCACGCCGTTGATGGTCGCCACGTACTCCAACCGGTGCTCGACGGCCTTGAAGCTGCCCACCGCCTGGCGGATCGCCGGCGCCGCTTCCGGCCCCGCCACCAGACACGCCATCGCCACTGCCGCCAGCACGTTTTCCAGATTGTGCGCGCCCGGCAGCGGCACTTCCTTCACCGGCATAATCGGATGCTGCTTGCCCCCCCGCGTCCACACGATCTGCCCCTCGCGCACTTCCGCGCCGGTCTGCGACTCCAGCGGAAATGCCGCAAACCACACCGCCTGGCTGTTCAGCACCGCAGCAAACTGCCGGCACCAGACGTCATTGGGATTGAGCACCGCAAAATCCTCCTTCGTCTGGTTCCGGAAAATCCGCTGCTTCGCCGCCGCATACGCCTCCATGCTGCCATGCCGGTCGAGATGGTCGGGCGACAGGTTCAGCACTGCCGCCACATGCGGATGAAACGTCTCGGTCGTCTCCAACTGAAAACTCGACGCCTCCACCACGTTCACCGTCTCCGCCGTCGAGCTCTCCACCAGCGAGATCAGCGGCGTGCCAATATTGCCGCCTACCTGCACCTTGCGTCCGCACGCCGTCAGAATATGCCCTGTCAACGCCGTGGTGGTGGTCTTCCCGTTCGCCCCGGTTATGGCCACCAGCATCCCCCGCAAGTACCGCGACGCCAGCTCCAGCTCGCCCAGCACCGGCGTCTGTTGCGCCCGCGCCCGCCGCAGCAGCGGCAAATCCGCCGGCACTCCCGGACTGGTGATGATCAGGTCCGCGTCCAGAAAACTCCGCTCGCGATGCCCCCCGGTTTCGACGGCAATCCCCGCGTCCAGCAGTTCGGCGATCTGCGCCCGCAGCTCTACGGCCGCCCGCACCTCCGAGACCACGACCCTTGCTCCGCGTTTCCGCAAGAACCGCGCCGCCGCCATCCCGCTCGCCGCCATCCCCACGACCAATATCCGTTGTCCCTCAATCTCCATACGCCTCACTTCCGAGCCTTCACTAGCCACTAGCCACTAGCCACTAACCACTGCCGCCCAGTGCTTTCGGCCTTTACCTCAACTTCAGCGTTGTTAACGCAAACAGCGCGCACACCCCCGCCACGATCCAGAACCGCGTAATGATTTTCGACTCGCTCCAGCCCAACTGTTCGAAATGATGATGCAGCGGCGCCATCTTGAAGATCCGCTTCTTCCGCAGCTTGTAGCTGCCCACTTGCAGAATCACCGACACCGCCTCGATCACGAAAATGCCGCCTATGAACGGCAGCAGCAGCTCCTGTTTGATCAGTACCGCCACCGTGCCGATCGCCCCGCCCAACGCCAGCGAGCCCACGTCACCCATAAAGATTTCCGCCGGATGCGCGTTGTACCACAGAAAGCCAATGCTCGCCCCCACCACCGCGCCGCAGAAAATCGTCAGCTCGCCAATCTGCGGAATGCGCTCGATCTCCAGATAAGCCGCAAACACCGAATGCCCGGAAACGTAAGTAAGCACCGTCAGCGCCCCGGCGGCGATGACGGTGCAGCCAATCGCCAGCCCGTCCAGACCGTCCGTCAGGTTGACGGCGTTGCTCGATCCCACCACCACGATCATTACGAAGATGATAAAGGGCAGGAACGCCAGTACGTACCAGCCGTGGTGCGCCAGCAGCGCATGGATCGACAGCGCCGGCCGGTAATGCTTGACAAACGGAACCACCAGGCTGGTCGAGTACCCGCCCCCGTGCGCCATCCACAGCAGCGCCAGCGCAATGATCAGCCCCACCAGCGCCTGCAAGCCCAGCTTCTGCATCGACCGCAGTCCCAGGCTGCGGTGATGTCGTACCTTGGAGAAATCATCTACGAAGCCGATCGCCCCAAACGCCACCACGCTGAACATCGCCAGCCAGATGAAGGGATTGCGCAAATCCGACCACAGCAGCGTCGGCACCAGAATGGCGATGTTGATCAGCAGCCCACCCATCGTGGGCGTGCCCGCCTTCTTCAAGTGGCTTTGCGGCCCATCGTCGCGCACGTACTGGCCGATCTGAAATTCCTGCAAGCGCCGGATCAGCCATGGCCCCAACGCCAGCGCAATCACCAGCGCCGTAATTCCCGCAAACGCCGTGCGGAAGGTAATGAAGCGAAACAGCCGCAGCGGCGTGAAGTACGGGAACAAGCGTTCGTAGAGCAGCCAGTAGAGCATGGTAGGTTAGCCGCGCCGCAGCGCTTCGACCGCCTCCTCCAGATGCAGCGCATGCGAGGCCTTGAACAGCACCGCATCCCCCGCGTGCAGATACGGCCGCAGTTGCACTGCCGCTTCCGCCGCACTGCCGCAAAACTGCGTTGGCCCCGGAAACCCCGCTGCGCGCGCGCCTTCGAGAATCTGCTCCGCCTCGCCGCCCACCGCCCACAGCGCGTCGAGGTTACTCGCCGCTGCCGCGCGTCCCACTTCGCGGTGCAGCCGCCCGCCCGCCGCGCCCAGTTCCCGCATTTCGCCCAGCACCGCCACATGTCGCCGCGCCGGTGTCGCCGCCAGCACCGCCAGCATCCGCAGCATCGCTTCCGGATTGGCGTTATAGCAATCCTGAATCATGGTGATGCCGTTGTGCTGCACAATCTCGCCCCGGCCCGTCATCGGCCGCAGCGCCGCCAACGCTTCCAGGGCTGCGTGCGCATCGATCCCAAACAGCCCGCCCACCGCCATCGCTGCCGCCGCATTCGCCCGGTTATGCTCCCCGGCCAATTGCAGCTTGCCCGTAAACTCCGCGGCGCTGTACATCACGACGCGCCCGCCAAATCCTTCGCCAAATCGCGCCACCCGCGCATCGTCGCGGTTCAACACCAGCGCTCCGGTCTCTGGAATCGCCCGTGCCAGCTCCCGCTTGGCTTCCGCAATCCCCTCAATCGAGCTGAAATTGCCCAGGTGCGCCGAGCCGACGTTCGTGAACACGCCCACCGTCGGCTCCGCGATCGCCGCCAGCGCCGCGATTTCGCCGGCATGGTTCATGCCCATCTCCACCACCGCAACTTCATGCTCGGGCTGCAGCCGCAGCAGCGTCAGCGGCACCCCCAGATGATTGTTGTAGTTGCCTTCGTTTTTCAGCACCCGTATTTTCGTTCCCAGCACCGCGGCGATCATTTCCTTGGTCGTGGTCTTGCCCGCCGAGCCGGTAATCGCCACCAGCGGACCGCCCCAGGCGCGCCGCGCCGCCTGCGCATCCGCCTGCAGCGCCCGCACGGGGTCGTCCACCACCCGCAGCCGCGACGCCAGCAGGGCAGGGAATTGCCCGGCTTGTGCGCGCGCAATCACCGCCGTCGCTGCGCCCGCCGCCAGCGCCGCCTCCACAAACTCATGCCCGTCGCGCTTCTCGCCCGGCAGCGCATAAAAAACATCGCCGGCCTGCACCACACGCGAGTCAATCACCGCGCTCATGCGGACCATCCTCGCGCCCTCAGGGCGTCGATCGCCTGGGTCGCCTGTTCGGCGTCATCGAAGTGCCGCGTCTCCGTCCCAAGGATCTGGTAAGTCTCATGCCCCTTGCCCGCAATCACCACCGTGTCGCCGGCCTTGGCCTCGCCCATCGCTTTGGCGATCGCCCGCGCCCGGTCCGGCTCCGCCCCGCCCGCCGGATGCGGAATCCCCTGCAAAATGTCTGCGATAATCGCCTCCGGGTTTTCACTCCGGGGGTTGTCGCTGGTCACGATCACCCAATCCGCGCCCGCCGCTGCCGCCTGTCCCATCAGCGGCCGCTTGCCCCGGTCGCGGTCGCCGCCGCAGCCGAACACCAGCAGCAGTCTCCCGCGCGCCAACTCGCGCGCCGCCGCCAGCACGTTCGTGAGCGCATCCGGCGTATGCGCGTAATCGACCAGTACCGTGAACGGCTGTCCCGCCGCCACCCGCTCGAACCGCCCCCGCACGTGCGGCCAGCGCGGAATGCCCGCCACGATCTTTTCGGCCTCCAGCCCCAGGCTCAGGCCCACGCCAATAGCCGCCAGCGAGTTCAGTACATTCACCCGTCCCACCAGCGGGCTGGTCACCTCGGCCCTCAGTCCCGCAGGCCCTTCCAGCCGGTACCGTGTTCCCTCCGGCGTATAGGTAATCGCCGCCGCCCGCAAATCTGAGCTTGCTCCCATCCCATACCGCAGCACCGGACCGGCAAAGCCGCGCACCATCCCTTCCGACGCACGATCGTCGGCGTTCACCACGGCCGCCCGTGGCGGAGGCGCGCCCTGGCCCAGAAATAATTGCCGTTTGGCGGCAGCATAATTTTCCATGCTGCCATGGAAGTCCAGATGATCCTGCGTCAGATTGGTAAACACAGCGGCAGCGAACGAACAAGCATACACCCGCGCCAGCGCCAGCGCATGCGAGCTCACTTCCATCACCGCCGCCCGGCAGCCGGCATCCACCATGCGCCGCAGCAGCTTTTGCAGATCGTACGATTCCGGCGTGGTATGCGGCGACGCCTCCACCGCCGCGCCCACATGGTATGCAATCGTGCCCAGCAGCCCCGTCGTCCACCCGGCCTGCCGCAGCATCGCCTCGATCAGGAAGGTGGTGGTCGTTTTGCCGTTCGTTCCCGTCACGCCAATGAGCTGGAGGCGCTGCGACGGCTGCCCGAAAAAGTTCGCTGCTGCCTGCGCCAGCGCCTGCCGTGCGTTTTCCACCTGTACCCACGCCACCGGCGCCGGTTGCGGCGCCGGCCGCTCCGACAGAATTAGCCGCGTCCCCTTCGCCACCGCCTGCGGAATGAACGTATGTCCATCCGCCTCCAAGCCCTGAATCGCCACAAACGCCCAGCCTGGCTGGATTTGCCGCGAGTCGTAGTGCAGCCCCGCGATCTCCGCAGGCAGCGTTCCCATCTTTTGCCGGACTGCAATTCCGTGGAGCAGGTCGTCGAGGCGCATGGCGAAGCTCAGGGCACGAAGCGCACGGTAATGGCGCTACCGCTGGACACACGTGTGCCCGGCGCCAACGATTGCGCTTGTGCAACCCCGTCGCCCTGCAAGGTGAGATCCAAACCCAGCCGCTGGCAGGCCGCGCTCACGTCGCGCAGCGACTGGCCTTTAAAGTCCGGCACCAGGATGAGGCTTTGACTGCGGTAATCAAATACCACTTGGTTCGGTTTCGCTGCCGCCGCCGCCTCGCTCACCGGCGGCGGCTCAACTGCCAGCCCCGCCTGCAGAACCTCCTGCGATTCTTCATGCTGATCGACGGCCGCAATTCGGACGGGCGCCACCGGCTCGGCACTCGCCGGTACATCGTGCGGCACGCCCAGATACGGCAGCACCTGCTCGGCAATCTCCTTGAACGCCGGCGCCGAAACGTCGCCGCCTTCGTAGCTGCCATGGTGCGGCGAATCAATCACCACCAGAATCGTCACTGCCGGGTTATTGATCGGCGCGAAGCCGGCGAACGAAGCCACGTAGTTGGTATGCGAATAGCGATGCGTCTGCGGATCGGCCTTCTGCGCCGTGCCCGTCTTGCCCGCCGCCGTATAGCCGTTGAGCTGGGCCTTGCGGCCGGTGCCGCCCAGCACCACCTGCGCCATCATCTGCTTCATCTCGTTGGCCACCAGCGGCGTCAGAACACGCCGCCCGGCCGGCGCCTGGTATTCCGGTGCCTGCTCGGGAAGCGAACCCTGGAACGTGCCCAGCACCAGCCGTGGCGCATGATAAACGCCCCCCTCCGCAATCGACGATACCATCGCCGCCTCCTGCAGTGGCGTCACCGCAATCCCCTGGCCCATGCTGATCGCCCCCAGCATCATCGGCACCCAGCGCTGCGGCGGCCGCAGAATGCCCGCCGATTCGCCCGGAAGGTCGACGCCCGTTTTCTGCCCAAACCCAAACGCTCGGAGATAGTGGTACAGCTCATCGGCCCCCAGCTTTTGGCCAATCTTGATCGCGCCCACATCGCTCGAATGTTTCAGGACGTCGGTAACCGTAATAATGCCGAACGGTGCATGGTCGTGAATCACCACCCGTCCGATCCGGATCGCTCCCATCTCGCAGTTGATCAGTGTTTGCGGCGTGATCAGCCCCTGCTCCAGCGCCGCCGACAGCGTCACCAGCTTGAGCACCGAGCCCGGCTCGTAGGGTTCGGAAACCGCCGCGTCGCCCAACTGCGTCGCCGGCGACTGCGCCAGTGCCAGGATCGCCCCCGTCTCCGGGTTCTCCACCACCGCAATGCCGCGCAGCGCATGTTCGGCGGCCACCTGCTTGTCCAGCGCCTGCTGCGTAATGTACTGAATGTTCTGGTCCAGCGTCAGGATGAGGTTCCCGCCCTCTTCTGGCTTCTGCTCGATCTGGCTGTAGCTGTCACCCCGCGCGTCCACTTCTTCGAGCGCCTTACCGTTGTGCCCGCGCAGCAGATGGTTGAAGCTGTATTCGAGGCCGGCCAGCCCGTGGCCATCGACCCCGACCAGGCCCAGCACATTTTCCGCCAGACCACCCATCGGGTAAAACCGCCGCGACGCCGGCTGCGAGTACACGCCCGTCAGATGCATTGCGTCGACCGCCTGCGCCTGCGCCGCCGTCACTTGCCGCGCAATCCAGACGAAGCTCCGGCGCGAGCTCAGGCTCTGCTGCAGTCCGCTGTCGCTCAGATCGAGCGCCGCCGCCAGCTTCCGCGCCGCCCGCGCCGGATGCTCGATCTGCCGCGGGTTTGCATACAGCGACCGTACCGGCAAACTCATCGCCAATGGCGTCAGATTGCGGTCCAAAATCGCGCCCCGGTGCGCCCGCACCGTCACCAGCCGCTGCTGCTGATCCTGGGCGCGCAGCTCCAGCCCGTGGTGATCCAGCACCTGCAGCCAGAACAGCCGCCCGATTACGAGCAGGCTCCAGACTACGAGTGCAACCTGCAAGCTCAGCAGCCGATAACGCGACGCGGGTTTTGCGTGAGAAGGCAAGGGTTCTCAGTTCTCAGTATTCAGTTTTCAGTTGCCACGATCCGAACTGAGAACTGACGACTGAAAACTGAAAACTCTAGTGCAAATGCAACGAAGCCGTCACCGGCGAAGGCCCAGCTTGCGGTACCGGCGCCACATCCAGCGCCAGCACCTGTCCCGGCAGCGCGCTCTGCATCCCCAGGCGCGATTCCGCCAGGTTGTATACCCGCGCCGGCGCCCCCAGCGCCGCCGCCTGCAACTGCAGGCCGCGGTTCCACTGCTGCAACTGGGCTTCCTGCTGCCGCGCCGTGGCCAGTTGATAGCCCAGCCGCACTGTGGCAAAGCGCATCGAGGCGTAGCCAAAGCCCAGCAGGAACAGCAGCACCACCGCCACCAGGTACGCCCGCTGCTCCCGCCGCCGCCGCGGATCCAGCGTGCGGACCACGTGCGAGTTGTCGATCTGTTGCCGGAAGTAAATTTCCATAGGCGTCCTTATGCCTCTCGTTCTATCGCCCGCAGTCGCGCACTCCGTGCGCGCGGATTGCGTGCCATTTCTTCCGCCTGCGGCCGCAGCGCGTGCGGCGTCAGCAGCCGGTACCAACCCTCCCGCGCTCCCGCGCGGAAACTTTGCTTCACCGGACGGTCTTCCAACGAATGAAACGCAAGGATCACGGCGCGTCCGCCCGGCTTCAGCCAGCCCGGCAGCGACGCCAGCAATGCGGACAAAGAGCTCAGCTCCTGGTTCACGTAAATCCGCAGAGCCTGGAAGGTGCGCGTCGCCGGATGCAAACGCCGTGGGCGTTCTTTCATTGCTCCGGACGCGGCCGCCACCAGATCCGCCAACTGGCGGGTCGTCTGCAGCGGCCGTGCCCGGACAATGGCTCTGGCTATTCTCCGCGACCTCCTCTCTTCTCCGTATTGGAAAATCAGATCTGCGAGCGTCCGCTCATCCGTCTGATTGACCACCTGTTCCGCCGTCAGCTCCTGGCGAGGATCCATCCTCATGTCCAGCGGGCCGTCAGCGCTAAAACTGAATCCGCGTTCGGCAGCGTCCAACTGCATCGAACTCATCCCCAGGTCGGCAATCACGCCGTCCACCTGCTCGACTCCGCGCCGCCGCAGCTCTTCCGGCGCGCCCGCGAAATCCCCCTGCCACGCCGTGAACTCCACCCCCGGCACCGCCGCCAGCGTTTTACGCGCGGCCTCCAGAGCCACCGGGTCTTTGTCGCAGCCGAACAGACGCCCGCTCCCGATGGCTTGCGCCACCCGCAGGCTGTGTCCTCCGGCTCCTACTGTGCAGTCCACATAAACTCCATCGCGCCGTGGCGCAAGGTAATCCAGCAACTCCTCTGCCATCACCGCAACGTGCCCGGTTTCGGCCACTTGCGGCTAAATCCCCAGATCGGCCAGCGTCTGCTTGTCTTCGTCGGTGAACGCCTTGGCCTTCATGTCCGCCAACAACCGTTGTTCGTTCCAGACTTCCAGGTACTGCAGATAGCCCAGCACGGCCACGTCGCCGCGCATCTCCGCCGCCTCGCGCAACACCGAAGGAATCAGCAACCGCCCTTGCCCGTCCATTTCCACCACTTGGCCGTAATAGTTCGTACGGCTCAGCAGTTTTTGCTTGGTCGGGTGCATCGAAGGCAGCGCCGCCAGCTTCTGCTCAATCGCCTCCCACACCGGCATCGGGTAAATCCGGGACTGCGCTCCGTCGAAGCTGGTGATATAAAAGCGGTGCTCCGGATTCGACTCGTCCAGTTGGGCGCGGAACTCGGTGGGCAGCTTGAGCCGTCCCTTTTCGTCCACCCGTGCTGGATAGTTGCCCCGCAACATAGTTCTGCCATCCACAATCTACCACTTCTCACCACTTCTGCCCACATATTAGTGCGAGATTTTGTCGCTGCTAAGGGAAAAAAGTGGGTATACCTTCAGTTACGCGAAGATAATGCGAAACACTTCGCGGCACCCGGTGCCTTGCCTCAGTGGCAGCCATTGGCAACTGGCGACAAGCTGCTGGCAACTTACTGTGAATGCGGATGCTGGTGCTGGGCGGGACGGGATTCTTGGGCGCCCCGCTGGTCGGGCACCTACGCCGCGCCGGCCACGAGGTCGCCGTCTTTCACCGCGGCCGCGATTGCAAGGATCCGGAAGGCCACTTCCATGGCGACCGGCGCGAGCTCCTGGCCTTTGCTCCTGCCTTTGCGCGCTTCAACCCCGAGGTCGTCATTGATACCATTGCCGGCTCCGCCATCGCCGCCCAGCGGACCATGGCCGCCGTGCGCGGCCAGAACCGGCGCGTCGTCTTCGTCAGCAGCATGGATGTATACCGCGCCTGGGGCGTCTTTCACGGTACCGAAGCCGGCACGCCGGCCCCGGGGCTCTTGCGCGAGGATTCCCCCCTGCGCGAGCACAGCGGCTTGTATCCCGCAGCAGTGCTGGCGGGTTTGCGGCGGCGGCATGCCTGGATGGCGGAAGGCTACGACAAGCTGGGTATGGAGCGGGCGGCGGCCGCCGCGGCTCGCGGCGGCTGGTATGGCCGCATCACGATTCTGCGCTTGCCGCCCATGTATGGCCCAGGCGACCAGCAGCGCCGGCTGTACCCACTTTGGCGGCGGATGCAGGACGGGCGTCCGGCCGTGTTGCTGGAGCGCGGCTGGGCCGCATGGCGCACCGCGCGCGGCTTTGTTGGGAACATGGCGGCCGGCGTGGCCCTGGCGGCCTCAGATCCGCGCGCCGGCGGCAGAATCTTTAACCTTGCCGATGGAGGCAACTACTGCCAGCTTGCGTGGGCGCAGCTCGCCGCCGAAGCCGCCGGTTGGCGGGGCCGCATTGTGACCACCCCCCCAGCACTGACGCCGCCGCATCTCCACGTGGCGGCCAATACCGCCCAGTCCTGTGCCGCCGACAGCAGCAGCATCCGGCGCGAACTGGGTTTTGTTCCACCGGTCACTTTGGCTCAGGCCCTGCGGACGACGCTCGCCTGGGCGCGGGCCAATCCACTGTCACTGGATTTCGAAGCCGAATATATTGCGGAAGATGCCGCTCTGCGTGCCTGCGGCCTCGCCGCAGGGGTCATGAGCTAGGAGGCGATCAGCTCGGTTTGATCCGCCGCCTTTTTCTTGTGGGGGTACAGGTCCGCAAACAGCACAAATAGCAAACCAATGATCACAAAGACCCAAAGGCTGCCTTCTGGACCTACGGTGCCGCCGGTGATCCAATGAGAGCCGTGAAAGTGCGGCTGCAAGAGCCGTCCCCGGCTGACGCTACCGCTGTCGGGCACGCCGTAGACAAAACTCTCGCAGTAATCCCAGGCCGCATGCAGACCCACCGCGAACCAGAGGCTTCCGGTACGGTGCCAGGTGAAACAAAAGAATAGGCCAATCAGCCCGGCGCTCAACGCCCCAATCCAGCTCTCGCCTCCGTTGCCCAAATGCGCACTGCCAAACCCAGCCGAGAGGATGATCGCGGCAATCCAGAATCCCGTGCCCTGCGTTAGCGTCGTCAGCGTATAGCCCCGGAACGAGAACTCTTCAAAAAACCCCACTGCCAGAAAGGCCAGTGCCCACTCCAACCCGAAGCGTGGGATGGCCGTACCGCGCAGCACGATATGCCCGAAGGTCAGATCACCGCTGATGAAGATGAGCACCAGCAGCACGCTGAGCGCGACCACGCCCCACGCCACGCCCTGCCAGAACAATTTCCCAAAAGCTTTTTGTACCGGTAGCCCGAAGCTACCCCAGCTCCGGTGTTCGAGCCGTGCCATGATCCAGGTCACGAACGCAATCCAGCCGAACAGCAGCGCCTCACTGGCCAGCGAAGTCCAGGGGGAAACCGCAATGCCGGTCGCCGCGCCCGTACTACGTTGGGCTCCCGCCAGCATCGCCACCGCCGTGAGCAGTCCAGGAACGCCGATGGCGATCAGCAGAAAAACCGCAAGCCGCCAGCCCGCCCGCAGGCCGGCAAAGCTGCGTTCTTCAGAGCGGGTGAACCAGATGTCCATAGTGCCTCATGATAGATCAGCGCGGAGACCGGAGTTGGGGATAAAGCTTCCGTGCCGTTCCCCGCATCACGGCGTGGGCAATCTCCAACGCCTGCCCGCGCGTGACTTCGTGATCGCGCATCATGCCCGTCAGCGCCATCGCCAGTCCGTCGCGGGCGGCGTTTTCCAGTTGATAGCCAATCTCTTCCCAGTCGATCGCCCCCTCGCCTGGCGACAAATCCGTGCCGAACATGATCTTGTCGGGGTAGTACTCCAGCAGCGTGCGAAGGTTGTGCGCGATCCCGGCCGGCGTCAGCAGCCAGGTCTGGCCCGAGGTGTCGGTATAGACGTTCGGCTTGGCCAGCAGCGCCGCCACGATGTTGGTATACGGTCCCAGTCCCGCGTGCAGCAGCACGAAGTTGGTGTGCCGCAGGCTGGGGTCGTTGAACACGTCCATCAGCAGCGCCGGGTTCGCGCCGGCAATGTTGAAGTACGATCCGCAGCCAAAGCCAGTATGAATATGCACCGCCAGCCCCAGCCGTCCCGCCTCCAGCGCGATCGTATGAAAGATCGCATCCTGCAGCTTGTAATATTGCGCCGCACCAGGCGCCCCTCCAGCGGCGTAAACCTCACGCGCGGCGGTCATGTCCGGACGATGAAAATTCAGCGGCCGCAGATAGGCTGCTTCGAATTTGACGGCGACGGCGCCTTCAGCCTTTTCGCGCTCGAGCGTCGGGATCACGACCTCGCTCAGGTACGCGTCGAGCGTCGCCGGCGGCCGTGTCACGTGCAGCGGCTTGAGGTAGTCGTCCTGCAGAATCATCCTCTCGCGCTCAAAGAAAAATTTCAGGTCTGGATTCATCGCCAGGCCCGAACTATCGAGTGGCAGCAGCAGCGCATCGTCGAACGCGACCCAGCGGAAATGCGGCGGCCCGAGGCCCGGCCCCATCGCGACGCGGTTGGCAAATTCCACCTGAATGCCGAGCTTCTGCAGCACCCAATTCGGATAGTTCCGCCCCTGCTCGCGCTTCACCCGCGCCTTGGCTGCCAAATCCTGCGCCGCCGTGTGCGCTCCGAACAGTGCCATCCATGCTTGCTGATAAATCGGGTTTGTCGGTTCGCTTGTCAGCGTTGGCGGAATAGGGTCATTAGGCGGGCAGGGGAGCGCGTCGTAGTTGGTGTCGGCGATGGCGTTCACCGGCAGCGCCGGCGGGTGTGCGTGATCATCAATCGCTGGCGTCTTCTGAATCGCCGCCAAAATGCCCGGGTCGATCTTCCCGCCCATTGACTGCCCAACGGCCATGGCCGCCAGCAGCAGGCACATCCCCAAGGTCCGCTTCCACATACCGCACAGTCTACGCGAAACTATAATCAAAGTGCTCGCGGGCGCGTAGCTCAGTTGGACCAGAGCATCGGCCTTCTAAGCCGACGGTCGCAGGTTCGAATCCTGCCGCGCCCGCCAAGAGCCTGCGCTAAGCCAGCACCAACTGAGGAATCGCCGCGAAGTGACGGTCGCGAGTGACGAGCACGAGGTCGTGCTGCAGCGCAAGCGCTGCGATCCAGATGTCGTGAGCCGGGATCGGCTGGCCGCCGTGCCGGAGCTGAACCCACAAATGCGCATACCCCTCAGCAGTGTCATGGTCGGGCAACAGCAAGGTCACGTTTGGCTTGTCCAGGAAGCGGCGAAGCAACGCTTCGTTTTGGTGGGGACGTGAGCCTCCCAGGAACCCTGCCTTGATTTCCGCAAGTACAAAGAGGGGCACGAATAGTTGTTCGCATCGGCCCAGCCAATCGCTCAGTTCGGCATCGCCGCGCAGTAGATCGGTGATCCGGTTGGTGTCGATGGCGGCTCTCAGCGCCACATCTCCCAATCAATACGGCGCTGGTCAGCCATGATGGCGTCGAACTCCGGGTCACCCACCCATTTGCCGACCAGGTCGGTAAAATCCGCGTATTTCTTGGCGCCATTCGTAGCCGCGGTTAATTCATTAACGATCACCTGGTTCAGGCTCTGACGGCGGTCGGCCGCACGGCGGCGCAGGATGCGGTCGACTTCCGCGGGTACTCCCCGGATCGTATATTGGACCGGCTTCGCCTTTGCCTTCATGCCTACATCATAACGCCGAGTGTAGGCACATCAATGGGAACCGGCCGGGCTGCGCACCGGCAGGGTGATGCTGGAGGGGTGCTGCGGGCTGGCGTAGATGCGCTGCGTGGCTTGGCGGAAGGCGCCTGCCGGGGCGAGAAAGATGTTGGGCACGAAGGTCTGCGGGTTGCGGTCGTAGAGCGGGAACCAGGTGCTTTGCACCTGGACCATGATTGCGTGGCCGGGCAGGAAGCAGTGGTCGTTGGTGTGCAGCGAGAAATCGTAGAGCTCGACCTTGTTGGGCGGGATCGGCTCAGGATGCTCGAAGCTTTGCCGAAAGCGGCCACGGAAAATTTCATCGGCGATCATCAGCTCGTAGCCGGCCATGGTGGGCTGGGCGGGATATTTCTGCGGGTAAACGTCAATGAGCTTGACTACCCAGTCGCTGTCGCTGCCGGTGGTCGAAGCGTAGAGGTTGGCCTGAATGTTGCCCGCGATGCAGAGCGGCTGCGTGAGTACGGGACCAGTCCAGGTCGCGGTGTCGGGGCGATTGTCCACGAAGCGCTGGTCTTCCAGCAGCCACGTGTACCATTGGCTGCCCGGACCGTAGGTTTCCTGAACCGGCCGATGGCGGTAGGGGACCGGATGCGCGGGATCGGAAGTGTAGCTGTCGAACGCGGCGCCGGCTGCGGTGGGGCGCGCGAACGAAAGCGAGTGATCGGCATGCAAGTACAGAGCGCGATCCTGCGTCCCGTGCGCCGGCGGCCAGGCATCGTACTGCTGCCATTGATTCGAACCGGTCGCAAACGTGCGAACGTGCGGCGGCTTCGCGCCTTCGCCCTTGAGCCAGTAGGCAAACCAGGGTGCCTGAATGTGTGCCCGGAAGTAAGCGCTGGTGTCGCTGCCAAAGTGTACCGGGCCGAGCTGTTCGCCCGTTCCGTGCGACCAACCGCCGTGATTCCACGGGCCAATCGCCAGATAGTCGTAATGATCCACATCGTGCGGCAGCAGCGTTTCGTAAATATCGACCGGCCCGTAGAAGTCTTCCTGATCCCACCATCCGGCCACGTTGAGATCGGGCACGCTCAACTGCACGTTCTTGAGTTGCACCGTGAACGACTGTTTGTTCCAGAACCAATCCTGGTTGGGATGATTCACAAAGTCATCCCACGTCGGCTTCTGGCCGTGAAAAACCTTCTGGTTCACATTGGCGAGCGAGCCCAGCTTCAGATACCAGCCGTAGGTGTCGTAATCGGGAAAATGAAACAACTGGTTGGTATTCCCGGTTTCCATCATGGCCACGTACTCGAAGCCGTAGCTCAGCCGGAAGGCGCCGTTGTGGTGAAAGTCGTCGCCCAGAAACATGTCGGCCGGCGAGGCTTGCTCCGATACCGCCTTGAGCGCCGGATTCGGATCGAGCAGCGCCATGGTAGTCAGCCAGCCGCCGTAGGAGATCCCCAGCAGGCCCGCGCGGCCATTGTTGTTGGGCACGTTTGTCAGCAGCCAGGCGACGGTGTCGTAGGTGTCGGTGGCTTCGCCCACGCAATGCGGCGCGGACTTGGCACAGGGTGGGCGTTGCATAATGAACTTTCCATCGGAGCCGTAGCGCCCGCGAATATCCTGCATGACGAAGATGTAGCCCGCCTGCTCCATCACCGGATACAAGGCCAGCAGCCGGCTATACCCGGCGCCGTTGTCGTTCAGGCCATAAGGCGTGCGTGTGATCAGGAAGGGCAGTGGCCCGTGCGCCGCATGCGGCGTGTAAATTTCCGTGTGCAGCCGCACGCCGTCGCGCATCGGGATCATCACGTCGCGCTTGCTGTAGCTCTGCTGCCAGTTCGCCGTCTGCGCCAGTGCCGCCGCCGCCAGCGCCAGGATCACGAGGAGAGTTCGCCGCATGGCAGCGATCATACCTGAATTGCACACTACAAGAGCGGAATTCCCGCCGCCTGCGCCGCTGCGGCCAGATGCCGGTCCAGCGTGGCCAACCTCAGTTCCAGCCGCTGTGCCAACTCTAGATAGGACGCATCGTACGCACTCAGGCCATAAGTTCGCGCCAAGGGTAGCAGGCTGCCGGGGGCAGCGTCGAAACGAAGCTTGATCGGAAGTTGCTGCAAGTGATCCAGAAATTCGGCGCTTCGCGCGGCGGTCAGGCGCCCGCGTCGTTCGCCTGCGAGCAGGCCGTGGCGGATCTCATACCACCAAACGATAGGCGCGACCGCGCCCCCCCTTCCCGCGGCTCCTAGGGCTTGCTGCGCCATTAGCTGGTCTTCATCGTCAAAGGCCCAGCAAAGCGCGACCGAGGCATCCAGCACGAAGCCGTCAGTAACGGTGCCCTTCATGCTTCCATGCCACCAACTCATCGGCTGTGATCTTGCCGTTTTGTCGTCCGAGGTTGCGGATGTCTGTGACCACCTGATCGCGCTCCCGCCGGTCTGCTTCGCGATCGGGCACCAAACGTGCGACCCGCACGCCGCGGCGGGTAATGACAATGGTTTCGCCGCCCTCGACTTCATCGAGCATGCGCAGAAAATGCGTCTTGGCCTCCGAGCATTGCACTGTCTTCATGGCAAGAGCATTATATGACTGGTCGAAACGACTAGTCAAGTTGGTGCGGGCAAGAAAAAGGCCACGCCGAAGCGGGCCTTTTCCTTGCCTTTGCTTGCGCTTGGTTTCAGTTTTCGTGGTGCAGCCAGACGTCGGCTTCCACGTCGACCGAGGAGGTCAGCGTCTTTCCGCCCACGGTGACGCGGACGATGTAGCTGCCCGGCGCCAGCAGCGGGCCCTGGCCGGTGAAGCGGCCGAAGAACCCACCGCCGCCCTCAGCGACGAACGGCACGCCGCGGCTGGCGCGTCCCCTGAAGCGGCGGAAGCGCTGCATCTGCGCCTCCTGCTCCTTGGTCGGCTTGGGTGCGATGCCGCGCATATTCCACTGGAAGCGATTGATGCCGGCGTGAATGTCTTTCTCCTTCATGGTGCTGACCACTTTCCCGTCCTTCAGGAAATCGATCGTGGCCGGCCCCATGTCGCTCTTGGCCCAGATGTCGATGGCCGTGCCGCCCTGCGGATTCTGGCCATGGAACTGGTCCTGATAGACGTGTGGCTGATCTTCCGAATCGCTCTTCCACTCCACCGCCGGGCGCGGATCGAACAGATGCACATCGGCTTCGCCGATGTTGCTGAGCTGCTCGAGCGGCGTAATATCATCGGCAATCCAGATGGAGCGGCCGTGCGTGGCGAGAATGAGGTCGCGCTCGCGCGGCTGGATGAGGATGTCGTTCACTGGCACCTCGGGCAGACCGGTCATGAATTTTTCATAGCTCTGGCCGCCATTGGTCGAGAGGAACAAGCCGAATTCGGTGCCCACGAACAGCAGTTCGGGGTTGCGCGCGTCTTCGCGGAAGGCCTGAATTTCGCCCATCGCCGGCAAGTTTGCCGTCAGGTTGGTCCAGGTCTTGCCGTAGTCGGTGGTCTTGTACAGGTAGGGATGGTAATCGTCGTTGCGATGGTTATCGAGCGCCACGTACGCCACCGCGCCGCTGAAGTGCGACGGTGCAATGCGGCTCACCAGCACGTAGCCCTTGGGCACGCTGGGGACGCTGGCATCGAGATTGGACATGAGATTGTTGAAGTGCCGGCCACCGTCGAGCGAGAGCTGCAGGTTGCCGTCGTCGGTGCCGACCCAGATTTCGCCCGGCTGCGACGGCGACTCGCGGATTTGCGTGATGATGGAGCTGGCCGCAAGACCGTCGTTCTTCTCCACCATGGGCTGGTTGTCAGGCATGCCCATGATGTTGTTGCTCGCCGACCAGCGGCTCATGCTCTTGGTAAGGTCTTCCGGATTCATCGTCCAGGTGTTGCCGCGGTCGGTGGAGTAGAAGAAGAACTGCGCGCCCATGTAGATCTTGTTCGGATTGAACGGCGAAATCTCGAACGGCGCGTTCCAGTAATAGCGCAGCGGCGGATCGTCCTTGGGCTGGTTGATGATGTTGCCCGGGCCACCGGGGAAGAAGCCGCCCTGGTTGGCGGGCGAGGAAAAGCGCGGCCGGATGTTGACCTGGGTGCCGTTGCGGAAATCGTGCCGGCTCATGTTGCCGTCCTGCGATTCCCCGTAGACGATGTTGTAATCCGCCGGATCCTGGCGCGTGTAGAAGCCATCGCCGCCGGCCACGGTGAACCAGTCGGCATTGACGGGGCCGGTATTGTTGCGTGCCGCGCTGGGACCGCACCATGCGTTGTTGTCCTGCAGGCCGCCGCAGACCCAATAGGGATGGCGCATGTCGGTGGAGACCTGATAGAACTGCCCCACCGCCAGGTTGTTGTTGTAGTACCAGCTCTGACCGCCGTCGTGGCTGATGTCGAAGCCGCCGTCGTGGCCAATGAGCACAATGCGCGGATCGGACGGGCTGATCCATATGGCGTGGTAGTCGGTGTGCGAACCGGTCATCGGCTTCCAGGTCTTGCCGCCATCCATCGAGATCTGGCCCGGCGTGCCGCCCACCAGCACCTTGTCGGAATTCTTGGGATCGACGCGGATGCGGCTGAAGTACATCGGCCGCTGGTCCTGATTGCTCATGAAGGTCCAGGTCCGGCCGCCGTCTTCGGAGCGGTAGACGCCATTGCCGTTCGGGTTGGGCGGCTCGGGCTTGCGTGGACCGGCTTCGGGCGGTCCGGTGCGCGGCTTTTGCGGGCCGCCGTTCACGTCCGTGCCGCCGCCAACGCCGGCGCTGGCGCCGGCTTCCACCTGGGCGTAAATGATCTTCGGATTCGCCCGGAAAATGGAGACATCAATGCGGCCGTAGAGGCCGTCCTTGGGCTTGGGCCAGCCAGCGCCATCCAGGCGCGTCCAGGTTGTGCCGGCATCGGTCGACTTCCAGAGACCGCTGTTAGGCCCGCCGCCGTCGTAGCCCCACCAGGTGCGCCGATGCTGATAGCTGGTGGCGTAGACGATGTTGGGGTCGCTGGGGTCGACTTTTACGTCTTCAAAGCCTGTGTTCTCATCGATGTATTTCGCCTTGTTCCATGTCTTGCCGCCGTCGGTGGTCTTATAGAGACCGCGCTCGGCGTTCGGCCCAAACAAGTGGCCGTTCGCCGCTACGTAAACCACGTCCGGATTGCGCGGATCAACCGCAACGCCACCGATGGATTGCGTCTCGCCCAGCCCGAGATAATGCCAGGTCTTGCCGCCGTCGCGCGTGCCCCAGACGCCATCGCCAATCGAGGAGCTCTGCCGGTTGTTAGCTTCGCCGCTGCCGGCATAGACGATGTTCTCGTCCGACGGCGCGATGCCGATCGCACCTACGGATTCATTGGGCAGGCTGTCCCACAGCGAGGTCCAGTGGAGGCCACCATCGGTCGAGCGCCAAAGGCCGCCGGTGGCGAAGCCGACGTACAGCAACATCGGATCTTGTGGCGTGCCTTCAATGTCATCCACGCGGCCGAGCATCGTCGCCGGCCCAATGGAGCGGAACACGAACGGCCGCAGTAGCGGATTCGTCGATGCGTTCACCGGCGGTTTCGGCGGCGGCGCCGGCCGGCGCTCCTGCGCGCCCAGCCAGCCGGCGGTAGCCAGCGTCAGGGCAAGAGCCAGAGGAATACGTAAGCAATGGGATAGGGATTGGTTCGTCATACACTGACCTCGCGGGCAGCAGAACACCGGGAACTGTACCACAATCAGGCCGTGCGCGAACCGAAAAAACGGTCCGCAAATGATGTGTTTGTCACGCCGTTCGGAATGCTCACGGGGGCGCAGACGGGGAGGCCGACCAAGCAGAGGCGCGGCGCGAACCGCTCACGCTGCGACAGTTGTGTCCGCAGGCACTGGGTTTGGCCGGAATAGGCGCTTCAGCCGCAGGATGGGGCGCTCGAAGCCGTACCAGAGCATTGTGGCCAGGGCGAGGGAAACCGCAAGGCGCATGACCACGATGAGCAGGTCGCCGGCCGCTCCAGCATGGATGCGGTCCAGGTACACGTCTACACCACCCAGCAGCACGAAAACCGGCATATGGATGAGATACACGCCGTAGCTGATTTTGCCCAGAAAGCGCAGCGGCCGCCAGGTCAGGCCCGCCGCCGCCGGCACGGTGGCGGCGAGCGCCAGCACGCCCACAAAACCGATTGCGAGAAACGTATTGAGCAGTGACGGCCGGTAGAACGAAGCATAGAGGCAGCCGCCCAGTCCCGTCCCCGCCGCCAACCAACCCACGATCCGCCAGCAGGCGGCCGAGGCGTGCCAGGTACGCACTGCCAGGGCCAGCAGGCAGCCGGCGGCCAGTCCATCGAGGTGGTATAGGGTGTGAATCGGCGGTAGTGAGCCGGCTAAAGTGCCGCGCAGGCCCGTGCCGCTCGCCAACACCAGCAGCAGCACTGCCCCCAGCAGCCACTTGGGCAGAAAACGCACCAGCGGCGCCCAGACCAAGTAGAACTGCTCTTCGATAGCCAAGCTCCAGGTGGGATACAGTGCCCCGTTCAGCCCCGGAAACAGGTTCTGAACGTAAAAGAAGAGGTAGAGCCAGCCGGGCTGGGAACCCTTCCAGGTGGCGTGGGGTCCAAAGGCGAAGTAGACCAGCGGCACGACCAGAAAATACAGCGGCCAGATGCGCAGGCCGCGCCGGGCATAAAAGTTGCGGAACAGGTGCGGCTGGCCGCGTTCATCGAGTAGGATGCCAGTGATCAAAAACCCCGAGAGGACGAAAAACAGGTTAACGCCCATCCAGCCCCAGGCCGCGAGCGGGCCCAGGCCCAGCGGCCGCAGCCGCGGCTCGCAGTGGTGCAGCAGCACCAGCGCAATAGCCAGCCCGCGCAGGCCGTCCAGCGATGGAATATGGTTGGGGAGCCAGGCAGGCTTTGCCATAAGCGCTGTTCTTACTCTAGTTGACTTGACAGAAGTGGCAATGGAGCCAAACTGAAAGTAGCAGTTGGATGAGGGATTCCGATGCGCTTCCATGTTGCTGCCTGCTATGTAGGAATCGTGCTGCTGATGGCTACGGGAGCGGCCTCGGGCCAATCGCGCGTGCGCATGGTTACAATCAGCGCCGTGGGCAATCAAGTGCAGGCAAAGCTCCCTCCGCCAGCGGGCACAACTTCAGCCGTAGCGGCGTGGGCCCGCACATCACGCAATGCGCCAGTGATCGAAGGCGAAGGTATCCGGACCGAACCCAATAGCTTTGCCGAGGTCGAGCTCGAGTGCGGCTCGGCGTTGCGGCTCGCGCCGGAAAGCGACATGATGTTCACCCGCTTGAGGCTGAGCCAGAAAAGCGTGCCGGAAACCACGGTAAAGCTGAACCGCGGCGAAGTGTTTTTCACCATGCAGGACGCCGACGTGCCGGACTTTCATGCCGTGCTGCCGGGAGGCGTCATCCGCATGACCAAAGGCGGCGAAAGGCTGCGCCTGGACGTGCCGTCCGTCGGGATGAACAGTGTCGAGGTGCTCGGCGGACAAATTTCTATTCAGGCAGGAGGCAAATCAGAGCAGGTAAAAGCGAAACGGCGTGTCGAATTTGTGCCCGGCGGCGGGATGCATCAGGTCGCGATGTTGAAGCCCGACCGATGGCAGAAATGGAGCCAGCGGCGCGACGACGCATTTCATCGTCAAGTGATCGCGCAGGAGACTACGACGAGACCGCGGGATTTGAGTGCACTGGTCCCATCGGCCACCGGGCCACTGACGCCGGGCGTTCTTGGCTCCAGTCCGCAGACGGTTGTCGGTCCGATCTTGGGGGCTATGAACGATGAGGCCAGTCGCGTAGCGAGGATGCGCCGGGTGCCGTATTGCGCGCACCGATGAACGAGCCATGGTGAAGCGCCGAACATTTCGCCTTGGTTTCCTGCTGCTGCTGGCGGCGGCGGCAGCCGCAGCGCTGGGCGAGTCGCGTGTCCGCATTGTGGTGATCAGTTTTCTCGAACACCGTGTGCAGGTCGAGCTGCCGCCGCCGCCCAACGATCCGCAGCAGGCGCTGCGCTGGACCACGGCGGTGATGAACGCGCCCGTCATTGAAGGCGAGAGCATTCGCACCCAGATCCAAAGCGATGCTGAAATCGAGTTGGAGTGCGGCTCCGCCTTGCGCCTGGCGCCGGGTAGCGAGCTCACCTTCAACCGCCTGCGGCTGAGCAACGACGGCGTGCCTATCACCACGGTCACGCTGCATCTCGGCGAAGCGTTTTTCACCATGCAAGACGCCGACAGCCGCGACTTCGAGACCCGCATCGGCGGGGGCGTTATCCGCATGCCCGATGGCGGCGCCAAGCTCCGTCTCGATGCGCCTGCGGGCAAGCCCGCGAGCGTTGAAGTGCTGAATGGTCAGGTCCTTGTTCAGACGGGTGGCCTCAACGAAACCGTGCATTCGACCCGCCGCTTCGAGTTCGCGCCCCGTAGCGGCATCCGCCTTCTCTCGTTGCTCAAGCCGGATCAGTGGCAGCTCTGGAGCAAGCGCCGCGACGAGGCCTTTCAGCGGGCCGTCCTGGCCGCGGGTCCCAAGCCGCCCGCGCAATTCAGTGCCAGCGCGCCCAATCCCAGCTCGATTACGCCCACGCCCGGCTATGCGCCCGACGTCGTTCAGGGTCTGTTCAACAGCATGGACTCCAAGAACCCAGTTCCCGGTCATCCGCTTCAGGGCCCGACGCCGCCCGTGCCCCACTGCGCCCATCGCGGCTAAATTTAGGCAAGCGCCCCGCGGCGGCAGAGGCGCCGCAACTGCTGGAGTTGCGGACGAAGCTGTGGCGCACGCGTTGCCGGTTCGGGACCAAAGCGCACCGCCTGATAGTCGCTCAGGAAGCTCGTCAGCGCGATCGTGAGCGCCTCGGGAGCATTCTCATTCGTTAAGGTGGCCAGCAGTTCCTCGGCGGTCTGCCCGGGCGGGTGCTCCATGCCACAGCGTCCGAGATAGCGCAACAGCCGGCGATAGGCCGCCTGCGCTTGCCGCCGTGCCGCCAACTGGTCACGCAGTTCCTGTCCCCGGCGCCGCCGCAGCGCCCCGCCGCTGCGCCAGAGAATGATCCCGCCGACAATGCAAATGGCAACCACGAACCCGGCGCTCGCCCAGAACTCGCTCACCGCGCCCGAGCCTTGCCGGCCTGCACGTACCTGCTGCCATGCCTGCTCCGCCGCGGCGGTAGTGTTGTCCCATGCGGCTCCTGCCTCGGCGCCCACGTCCTGCTGCAGAAAAGCCGCCAGGCGCGCCTGCCGGAACCAGTCGTAGTTTACGATCCACTGCTGCCAGGCGGTCGAGAAGGCGTCCAGAAACATGCCCGAACCCGGCAGCAAACTCGAGGACGTCGCCGGCGAGCTGGGTGTTGCGTCAAACGTCACCCAAACGGCGCGGCCAAAGCCGGCGAGCCGGCCTTGATAGGAGGCCGGAAAATACGCCTCCACCCAGGTGTGTGCGTCGCCGCCCGTGACCAGATACTCTCCCGTCAGCGGGTTGTATTGGCCAGACAGGAACCCGTTCACCACCCGGGTGGGAATGCCGAGCGTCCGCGCCAGCACCGCCAACGCCGAGGCGAAATATTCGCAATCACCGCTGGCGGGATCGAACAGAAACGCCGCCAGCGGATGCGATCCCTGCGGCAGGTCGCGCAGCGTGTAGGAATAATGTGTCTTAAGGTAGTTCGTCAACGCCTGCATCCGCGCCCAATTGTTGTCGGGCACGTCGGCGACAATGCGGTGCGCCAGGCCGGGGATGCGGGGGTCGAGGTCGCGCGGCAGTTGCAAGTAGCGGCGCAGCGGAAAATCGCCGCGCGGCCAGACGCCATTGAGGCGCAGATCCTGCGTCGTAGGTACCGCGAGGTCGGAAACGCCGGAATACGATGTGCCCGTGCCGTTGATGCCCATACCCGCCAGCGTATCGGTGTACCGGTCCCAGGCGAGCACGGGAAAATGGGTGGCCGCGCGCAGCAGCCGGGGCGGGAAAAACAGCACCGGCGAGCGCAGCGGCTCCAGCGATACCTCATAACGCACCAGTTGGGCCGTACCGTCAGCGGTGCGGATGCCGACGTCGACTCGCCCGGAATCGGAACCGAAGACGGAGGGGGTGTCAGGGTCGTACCAGCGTGTGCCATCAAACGTCGTCAGCCCACGGCCGCGCCAGGGAACGCGTTGCAAGGCCGCCGGAGACAGCGGCGGATTGGCGTCAAGCACGCGGATGTGCATCACCGGCCGGTTGCTGCGCTGCAGGTTGGCGATCGCGCCCAGGTGTACCTCGTCGCTGAAGCCGGTGAGGCCGCGATCGAGCGGCCGCGCCGCCCAGCCGCCCAGCGTGGTGCGCGGCAACAGAAGAAACACCAGCGTGCCGAAAACCGCGATCAGCGCCGAGAGCACCAGCGAAAACTGCAGCAGTCCCGCCCTTGGAATCCGTGCCCCCCGCGGCGTTGCGGCGGCTGCGTGCGCGCGCTCCATTTCGAACGCCACCAGCGTGGCGACCAGCAGTATCAGAAAAACGAGGAACAGCAGGAAGAAGATGCCGGAAACCGTCAGCAGCGAAGCCGTCAGGACTTCGAGAAATGCCAGCAGCCCCAGCAATAGGTCATCCCGCCCCGAATGCGGCGCAAACAGCCGCGCCGCCCCTGCCAGCACCACCAGGTGCAGGCTGGCGTCGACGAAGCTGTGCGAAAACCACAAGCCATCCCAGGCAAAAATCGGCAGATAGGCCAGCAGCGCATAGCTCCACGCCCGGCTCGACCATGGATAGGCGCGGGGCCGCGCGTGGCTGCGCCACACAACCCGCTTTTGCTCCAGCCCGTCCTCCGCGGGTTGCACCGGCCGCTGCCATAGAAATATGTAGCCGCGCAGCAGATAGAGCACCGCAGCCACCGCGATCACCACCCAGCCCAGCCGTCCGGTGATGGCCAGCGTCACGAACCCGGTCGCCAGCAGCAGGAGCAGCAGCCCCTCGCACGTCCGCCGCATAAGGCCAGTTTAGCAGCGGGGCTGTGCTAAGGTGGCTGGCAGGATGAGCGAGCCGGCCGCATTCACTTGGACCTTTCATACACCGTTTCCTGAGCAGACGGAGGCCTTTGTCGCGCTGGCGAGCGGGATTGCGCAGGCGCAGCAGGTGCGGCTGCTGGGGGCGCGGCGGGGCGATGGCCTGGTGCTGCATGTAGCCTTTGCTGGAGATGGCGACGAAGCCGAGGAGCGTGGCCGCGCCTACTGGGCGGAGCTGCATAGCCGGTCGCTCGACGAGAATCTGGCGATGGAGCTGGTCGAGGGCTTTGAGCCGGAGGAGGGGTGGCGGGCGCTCGAGGCGTTCGCGCTGGATGGGGCCGAACCGCTGGCGCGGCGGCAGGCGCCCGCAGCGGCGCTCGCGCCGCAGCGTCCACCGCTGGCGCCCGAGCCGCTGTACGACATTCTGCGCGGCGACGATCCGGAGATGGACCGCAACCTGGAGCAAACCATCGCCTGGATCGAGGGCAATGGCCTGCCCGTCATTAACCTGCTGAGCTATCTCGAACTGCCGCTGTTCACCGACTATGCCGCCGCACATGAAGACGAACGGGACCAGAACCTATTCCTGCACATGCTGCACACCTGGACCTGTTACCGCCGCTTTGAGGCCGTGCATGCGCGCGTGCCCGAGGCGTTGGCCCAGGCGTTTGAGGACCCGCGCTACTTGCGCATTAATACCACCCAGTTCCGTTCGCCTGCTCCCGCGCTGTGCGTGCAGTTTGTGGATTGGACGCAGCCGGTGCGCGGTGTGGGCGGGGGCCGGATGCAGTGGGCGAAAGAGGTCTACCTCACCCATTTCGAGCCGCCGACACCGGCCGAAGAGCGCGAGCTGACGCTGATGTTTATTACCTACGACGAGCGTGGCGAATTCGGCTTTATCCCGCTCGAAGTGCCGCTGAGCTTGCCCGCGGTGGAAGAATCGATCGAAGCGTTTTTTGCGCCCAGCGAAGGCGACGAAGAGCTGGGCGCCAATACCGAAGACCTGAAGCGGCTGACGCAGATCGCCGCCACTTACTGCCTCTATGCCACTGCGCGCGATCCGGGCCGCTACCTTCAAAGCTGACGCCGGCATTCCGGTGGAGATGCTGGAGTGGCTGGCGTTTGCCGTGGTGGCGCTGGCAGCGGCTCTGCTGGCCCTTCTGCGGCCGGATAAGGCTATCGATTTTCACGTCTATTTTGAGAACGCGCGGCACTACTACGCTGGCGCACCGATGTACGGGCCGAAAAGCGGCATGGCTTGGCCGGGCGGTATTTATCGGTATCCGCCGATCTTTTTAGACCTGTTCCGGCCGCTGGCGCTGCTGCCGCTGCGGGTCGCGGTGGTGCTGTGGGCGGCGGGTAAAGTCGCGGCTGGCGGGGCGGCGGTGATTGCGTTGAGGAAACGTTGGAACCTGCGCGATGCCGCGGGACGATCGACTGGCGCGGGGCCCCGCGTGGCTGCGCCACGCGACCCGCTTATGCTCGGACGGGCTGGGGGCCCGAGACCCCAGTCCGTCCTCTGCTTGTGGCCGGGACTGTTGCTGGTGGCAGCGTATTTCATTCAGGAGCTGCGCTACGGCAACGCTCAGTTCTATATCGTGCTGATGGTCATGGTGGCCTTTCTTGTAGAGCCGCCGCTGTGGCGCGGTTTCTGGCTGGGGTGGGCGGCGGCGCTCAAAGTCTGGCCACTGTTCTTTCTGCCCTGTCTTCTGGTTCGCCGCAGGTGGAAAGCCGCCGGCTGGATGGCCGCTTGGGGAACCGGCTGGACGCTGCTGCCCGTCCTGTGGCGTGGCTGGAGCGCGCAGATGGCGCTACTGCATCAGTGGCTGGCGCAGGAGCGCGGCATCGCGGCGCTCAGCGCTGCAGCGGGCGAGCTATGGTATCCGGGCCAGTCGCTGCACGACGTGCTGGCGCGCTACCTGCGGGTCATCGACTATGCGCGGCTGGCCGATGCCTCCGGCTACCATCAGATCGCCTGGCTGCGGCTGGCGCCGTCGACGGTCGAACACTTATGGATGGCGCTGGCGGCGGTGCTCACGCTGGCCATGTTCTACTGGCTGGCGAAGATGCAAGGGCCCGCCGACGGTGTTGTGGCGCTGATGTTTGCGATGGAAGTGCTGCTCGAGCCGCACGTGCACCGGCTGGTGATGGTAACGCTGCTGTGGCCGGCGCTGTGGCTTTCCGCAGAGTGGGCCAGCGGGAGATTGCGCGGCCGGGCGCAGATTTGGCTTTGGGCTGCGGTTTTGGCCTCGGCGCTCGAGCCGCTTGTGCCCGGCGCAGCCCGCCAGCGCGTGCTGCAAACCTACGGCAGCGATTTCTTCCTGGTAATCATCCCGTTGGTGGTGCTGAGTGCGTGGTGGGCGTGGCACGAACGCGGTTCAGTTTCGCTTAAGGCTTCTACCGGATAGACCCGTTTGCGTCGGCAAAGCACACTCGGTTGAGGAGCTCGCGCCGAATTGCCACTTCGCCGCCGTACCATCCACGTGTGCCTGCTCAGTGTGCTCGCCGCGGTCTTCGCGGCCGGGCAGAGAGCGCCACAGCCATCGCTAACTGCCGCGCATCTGGCGCAGAACGCCCAGGCGTACCTGGTCTCGCCGGCTGCGCTGCGCGACCAACCCGGTCAGTTTCCGCGCGAAGGCGCCGTGCAGCTTTACCATCTGCGCTACGAACAGGTGGTGCCGAGCGGCCTGTCGGCGCTGCTGGTGCAGCGCGTCTTTCAGATCCGCAGCCGCGCCGGCGCGGAGCTTTTCGCGCCCGATAACCTCTGGTACGACAATGGCCGTGGCCGCTTCCAGCTCGTCCGCGCCGAGGTCTGGCGGCGGCACGGCGCGCATGCGCCCTACGCCATCGCCGGCCAGGGCAAGGACCTGGGCGATCTGCCCGGCTTTGCTGCCGGCACGCAGCCGCGGCGGCTGGGGCTGCCACGCCTGCATGCGGGCGACCGCGTGAGCGTCATCTATGCGGTCCTGCCGGATACCGGCACGAACTGGTCGCTTCTGGCCGGTCACTTCATCGGGAATATGTTCGCCTTACGCGACAGCTTCGCCACCGAAAAAGTGCACTATGTGCTGGCGGCGCACGAGTCGATGGCGGTGAGCGCCGCAGGCTTGCCCGCGCCCAGACTGGGCACAGGCGCAGGCGGCCTGCGTACCTGGGAGTGGGACGCCACCGATTTGCCGGCGTTTTTCCAGTCCGCCGATGGTCCCGCCATTACCGCCGTCTCGCCCTTTGTGCAGGTTTCCAGCTTTACCACCTGGGCAGCCATGACCCGCTGGTACGGCGGCCTGCTGCACGAACGGGCGCAGGTCGCCCCAGCGCTCGCCGCGGATCTGCGGCGCATCGCCGCTGGGCCAGCCGGCACGAACGAAGACGCCCGCGCCATAGTCGAGCGCGTTTGGCATTATCTTTCGAATCACCTGTCGTATCGGGGTGTGGAAGATGGTGTCCACGCCTACGTGCCCGCGCCGGTGAGCGAGGTCTTTCAATCCGGACAGGGCGACTGCAAAGACGGCGCGCTTTTGCTGGTCACCTGGCTGCGGATGCTGGGCGTGCAGGCCGACCTGGCGCTGGTGCGGACCCCGGCCATGGGGCCGATCGCGCCGGCCAACGCCCAGGGACAGGTGGCGGCGACCATGGCGGCCTTCGATCACGCCCTGGTTTATATTCCCGCGACCGGCCAGTGGATTGATACTACGGCGCCGCACCTGCCTGAAGGTGATCTGCCCCAGGGTGACAGAAACGGCTTGGCGCTCCTCGTCCGCCGTGACCAGACAAAGCTGGTGCACGTGCAGGAAGCCTCCGCGGTAGCCGCAACCTCTGCCGCCGGGGCGGTACGGCTCACGGCGGCACACGTTCCACAGTAGCCATCATGATTCCACTTGGCAGCGCTGGCCGGAGCGGTTTAAGCTAAAAGAAGCAGGCGATCTGCACGGGTTCGGGTTGCGCTACGGGCGGGAGTGTCCCGCGAACTTATTGATCCAATTCGAATACTTGGAAGCCCCCAAAGTGCCGCACTGGTCCTTCGCCGGAGACGTTGGGGAGGCCGACCAGCGAAAGATCCAGGGCGAAGCCCCGGGTAGAAGCGGCTGGGGCCGATGACCAAGGGCCTCGTCATTGCAGGCATGATCGTGCTGCTGGTGCTGGGCGGCGGCGCCGCTGTTTGGGTGCACAGCGCCCACGGCTTCAGCGCCAAGGCAAAGCCGACCTGGATCGAGGCCGAACTGGCCCAGCTCAGCCGCCGCCTGGCGCTGCCCTCCAGCAAAGCTGACGTCAAAAATCCCGATCCGGCGACGCCGCAGCAGTTGGCCGCGGCCGGGCATTTGTTCGCCACCCAGTGTGCCGTCTGCCATAACACCAACGGCGATGGCCATACTACAATGGGCCAATCCATGTATCCCCACGTCCCCGATTTGCGCGGCCTGACGCAGAACAAGAGCGACGGCACTCTGTTCTACACCATCCGCAACGGCATTCGCATGAGCGGCATGCCGGCTTGGAGTCAGGAAAGCGATCCGCAGATATGGGGTCTGGTCAATCTCATCCGGACGTTCAAACCAAACCCACGATGAAACCTCGCTTAACCCGATGCATGCGGATTTTGTGCGCTGTGCTGCTGCTGGCCCTGGCCGGCGTCGCACAGGATCAAGCCAATATTGTTATCACCGGCACCTCCAAATTCCACATGGCCGTCCCGGATTTTCGCGCCAGCAGCGCTGTGCCAAAGGAGGTGCAGGACACGTTGAATCAAGTGCTCTGGAACGACCTCTACCAGTCGGCAGTGGTGGTGATGGTGGGCCGGAGTCTGTACACCGCGCCGGTGCCCAACTCTGAGGCCGACCTGAACAACGCCAGTCTGCGCTCGGCGTGGTCGTCGGCGCCGCTGAGCGTGCAGCGGCTGGTGTTTGGCACGATGGACGTCCAGGCCGGGGGCCTGATGGTGAGTGGCTATCTCTACGATGTGACCCAGCCGCCCGGCGGCGGGCGGCTGCTGGCGCGGCGCTACGTCAATCCCGACACAACCGAAGGCGCGCGTTCGATCGCCCACCACCTCGCCGACGACATTATCAACGCCCTCGGCTTCGGTCCGGGCATCGCCACCACGCAAATTGCCTACATTCACAGTACCCCCGGGGGCCAGCAGGAAGTCTGGACGATGGACTACGATGGCGCCAACAAGCAGCAGCGGACGCACCTGAAGGGCATCATCTATTCGCCCCGGATTTCGCCCGATGGCACCGAGCTGGCCTTCGTGCAGTCCATCCACGGTGACTTTCAGATCCGGTTGCTGTCGCTGCTGACCAACCGGCTGCTGCCCTTCCCGCATTTCCGGGGCAATCTTAGCGAGTCACCCGCCTGGTCGCCAGACGGCACCAAACTGGCCTTTGCTTCCAACATGAGCGGGCCGAACATGGAGATCTACACCATCAACGTCAACGGCAGCGGCTTGCTGCGTCTGACGCACTCCCGCGGCTACGATAACGTCTCGCCCGCCTGGAACCCCAAGCCGCCGAAGGGGAGTCCCGGCGGCCAAATCGCCTACGTCAGCAGCCGCGCGAACCTGCCCCAGATTTACATCATGAATGCCGACGGTAGCGATCCGACGCGGTTGCCGCTGGGCGGCTTTGCCTCCAGCCCCTCCTGGTCACCCAACGGGCTGATGCTGGCCTTCGCCTGGGTGCGGAATTACGGCAGCCGGAACGCCGGGGCCTTCGACATATACATATGGAATTTTGGGACCAAAAATTACATTCAGTTGACTCATAATGAGCAGCGGAACGATTTTCCTAGTTGGGCCCGTGACAACCGGCATATTGTATTTGAATCAGGACCGCCGTTCCACACTCAGCTCTACACCGTCGCAGCGGACGGGTCGGTTCCGGCACAGTTGACCACGAGCGGTAACAATGAAATGCCCAACTGGGGCCAATAATTGGCGCAGGGCCCCGCGTGGCATTCGATTTTGTCAGGAAAAGGACAAGGAACAAGACTATGAAACGTGAACCTTCACAACGTTTATCCACCGTGTTCGCCGTGACAGGGGCTCTGGTGCTGAGCCTGGGCCTGGCCGCGTGCGGGCATAAAACCGCACCCCCGCCGCCGGCGCCGCCGGCACCCGCGGCGGCTCCGGCGCCCACCGTGACGCTGGAAGCGACGCCGACCTCGGTTGAGAGCGGCTCCAGCAGCACTCTGCAGTGGACTTCGACCAACGCCGCCAACGTGCAATTGAACGGCGAGGCCGTGAACCTGAACGGCAGCCAGCCGGTCAGCCCCAGCGACTCGACGACCTATGAAGTGGTGGCCACGAGTTCGGACGGCCGCACCGCGACGGCTTCGGCCCGGGTGACGGTGACGGCTGCGGCGGCGCCCACGGCAGCACCAACGCCCAACGCCACCAACGAGTCGAGCTTTGCGGAAGTCGTGCGCGACGCCTTCTTCGACTTCAACATGAGCACCATCCGGCCGGATGCCGAAGCTGTGCTGTCGGCTGATGCGGCTTTTCTGAAAGCGCATCCTGGCTTCCAGATCAACATTGTGGGCCACTGCGATCCGCGCGGCACGGCGGAGTACAATCTGGCACTGGGCGCGCGGCGTTCAGCGGCGGTGAAGGCGTATCTGATTTCCCAGGGCATCGACGCCAGCCGCATCAGCTCGACCACGGTGGGCAAAGAGCAGCCCTTCTGCACCGAGGCCACCGAGGACTGCTACCAGCTCGACCGGCGCGGTCACGTGGTGAAGGGGCAGTAGCCGAAGCCGATCGGTAAACAGCAACACGGAAGCACGGCGGGCGGCCCTCGGTTCGGGCCGCCCGCTTGGTTTACAATCAGGGCAAATCAGAAATGCGGCTGGCGCCGCAGGAGGCTTGTATGCGGAAGTTGGGAGTAGCAATTGTGGCTCTGGCCATGTTGGCGGTGTTGGCGCTGCCGCGCCCGGCGGCAGCGGAAGACAAAGGCATTATCGCCCTGCAGCAGAGCGTGGCCCTGCTGATGAGCCAGCTCGCCGATCTGCAGAAAAGCTTCAATCAGCAAATTGGCATGATGCAGGGCCTGGTCACCCAGAATACCGACACGGTTAACAAGCTGGCGGGCACGCTGGCCACCATCCAACACACCCTCAACGGGAATACGTTGGTGACCTCGCAGAACCAGACCGGCATCTCGCAGCAGTTCCAGCAGCTCTCCGATGCGGTGGCCGCGCTGAAGGCGCAGATGCAGCAGATGGACCAAACCCTGCAGCAGGTCCACCAGATGCAGCAGACCATTCCGTCCAGTACCGCGGTTGCGCCGGGCACGAACGGTAATGGGACCGCGGCCGACGGCAGCATGCCGAATGGCGCGGCCAACCCGGCATCCGCGAGCGGGGCGGCGGCCTCGTCCTTGCAACAGTATCAGCAGGCGCTGAACGACTTTCAGAGTGGGGCGCCGCAGGCACAGGTCGAGCTGGCGCGTTTCATCCGCAGGAACCCGGCGGCGCCACAGGTGCCCGATGCGACCTATTTCCTGGGCACCGTGTTCCTGAATAACGGCCAGTTCAACGAGGCCATCGATCAGTTCAATACCCTGATCGAAATGTACCCGGACAACGGCAAGACCCCGCTGGCGGAGCTGAACAAGGGCGTCAGCCTCGAAAAGATGGGGAACCGCGCGGCCGCCATCAGCGAATTCCGCGCCTTGTCGAAAAACCACCCGGGCACCCAGGCCGCGCGCCAGGCCGACGTCGAACTGCATCGCCTCGAACGCAAACGCTAGCGGGCGGGTTGATCGGTCTATCGTTCTTGCGGCCGGCCGCCGCAGCAGATGACCGGCGGGAACTGGGGGTTTTGCTGCGGGTTCGTGCTCGTTCCCGGCGGCGGAGGCGGAGGAGGCTGCTGCGGTGGCAGCATCGGCTGTGTCGTGCGGCCGGGCTGCGGCTTGGGCGGCGGCGCATCGCCGGGCCGGCGCAGTGTGGGCGGGGGCTGGGAAGCCTCCTGCTCCACTTGCGCGGCTTGCTGCTGGCGCCGGTGGATCTCTGCGGAGAGCTCCGGGGGCGCTTGGGTGGAAACCGTCTGCCCGCCGTTATGCCAGACGGTGACGCGAATCACGCGGATGCCCTGGAAGCGCACGAACGTGGTCTCCGGCGGTTTGCCATAAACCCAGTCCTCCACCTGCTGTCCCTGCGCGTCGGTTGAGCCGCTCTTGTTGCCGGTGCGGCCGAGCGCGGCGACCACCATCTGCTTGGTCATGCCCACCAGGACCTTGTGGTCTTTGATCGCCGCTTTCACCGGCGCTGGCAGCGGTTGCACCATCACCATGGCTTTGGCGGGCGGATCCCAGTCGATCAGTGGCGAAAGATAATGCCTGACCTGCTCCGGTGTGAGCGGTGGAACGTCGTTGGCAAACTGCAGGGTGATGACCGAGCCATGGGGTCCGCCCTGCACGGTCGTCTGCGTGGGGGACATGTTGCCGCTCATGCCAATATGGACGTGATTGTACCAGTGCGTTTTATGTGGACCGCCGTTGATGGTGAATACGATGTGGTCGCTCTTGAACTCAATCGCGGTGATGGCGACGCGGGCGCCGCGTTGCGCCGAATCGCCACGGTCCAGCAGTGCCTGCTGGACGGCGCTCAAGTTCAGGATTTGGCCCTCGGGGTTGATGACCACGCCGTGTTTGTCGGGTGGCAGGGGCTGCCGCGCAATGCCCACTTCGGCGATCAGGGCGCGGATGATGGCGATGCGCTGCGCTTCCGTCAGTTTAGGCTGCGAGGCCGCGAGGGTCCGGGGCGCGATCGCAGTGCCCAGCATGGCAACTCCCACAGCGCAGCTTGCTACCCAGCGCCACATGATACCGCCAGTATATAGCAGGGGCCAGGGGTCAGAGGTCAGAGGCCAGGGGGCAGGGGAGCTGGAGACTACAATAGCGGTATGGAAATTGATGTATTGATCGTGGGGGCGGGGCCGACCGGGCTCGCCTGCGCCATTGAAGCCCAGCAAAAGGGCCTGCGTGCGGTGGTTATCGAAAAAGGCTGCCTGGTGAACTCGATTTTTCACTACCCCGCCAACATGGTTTTTTTTACCACCTCAGAGCTACTGGAAATCGGCGGGATCCCATTCCCCTGCGCCCAAGCGAAGCCCTCGCGGCTGGAGGCCCTGGAATACTACCGCAAAGTGACGGCCCATTTCCAATTGGACGTGAGGCAGTACGAGCGGGTGGAGAGCATTACGCCGCGTACGCCCGGCACTCCAGGCTTTCGCGTGATTTCCGATCGCGCCCGCTATGAAGCCGAAGCCGTCGTCATCGCCACCGGCTACTACGATCTGCCTAATCTGATGGGCGTGCCCGGCGAAGAACTGCCGCATGTGTATCACTATTTTCACGAGGCCCATGCCTTTGCCGGCCTGCGCGTCGCGGTCATTGGCGGCAAGAATTTCGCCGTCGAAACCGCTCTCGACTTGTTCCGTCACGGCGCCAAAGTGACGCTGATTCACCGCCGCGCCGAGCTGGCCAAAAGCATCAAGTACTGGGTCCGGCCGGATATCGATAACCGTCTCAAGGCGGGCGAAATTGCCGCCCGTTTTTCGACCCACGTGCGCGAAATCCAGCCCGGCAAACTGCGGCTGCACGGCCCCGATGGTGAATCCGAGATGCCGGCCGATTTTGTCTTCGCGCTCACCGGCTACCACCCCGATTTTCAGTTCTTGCGCGATGCCGGCGTGACGCTCGATGACGCCGAGCGCCCGGTGTGCGATCCGGCCACGTATGAAACCAATGTTCCCGGGCTATACCTGGGCGGCGTGGTGGTGGCGGGCCGGAACACGTCGGAGATTTTCATCGAAAACGGACGCTTCCACGGGCAAGTGATTGTCGCGAGCATTCTGGCGCAGCGTGGCGCCGCCATCGCCCGCTAGCCGCAGCCATGCAGACCGAGACGATTGTCGAGTTGCAAAGCACGCTGGACGATTGCAGCCCGCAGGTCATCGGTTACGTGCTGGAGCGCGCGCTCGAACTGGGCGCGCTGGACGCCTATACCACGCCGGTGCAGATGAAAAAGAACCGCCCCGGCGTTTTGCTTACCCTGCTGGCGCGACCGGAGTTGCAGCACGCGCTGGCGGAGCTGCTGCTTACTGAGACCACGACTCTTGGCGTGCGGTTCCATATCACTGAGCGACTTGTAGCTAAACGGTCAGTCACTACTGTGGATACTTCCTACGGCCCCATCCGCGTAAAAGCTTCGGGAGACCGGGCGCTGCCGGAGTATGAGGATTGCCGCGCCGCCGCGCGCCGCCACGGCGTGCCGCTGCAGCGGGTGCAGGATGCGGCGCGCCGCGCCTTGCATTGTCCGCCGGAACCAAGGTAGACTCTGGCCAAGAGTCATTCGGGCGTGCTACTGTTCCACCGTGCTTCCCCCTATCGGGCACCGACTGGGCCGAGTGAGTGAGCATGGTTCTTCGCACATTGCTATTCGCCGATCTGTTCGTGCAGGCGGCCTGCGCGCTGGCGCTGCTGCTGCTCAGCCGCAGCGCGGAGCACATGCGCAATCTGCGCTGGTACGCCTACTATTATGCCGCCGTTGCCGTCGCTCTTTTGCTGGTTACGCTGCGCGCCGACGGGCCCGAGCCCGCGACGGTCTATGGCGCCCGGGCGTTGGTGCTGCTGGGCGCGGTGCTGTTGACCCACGGCCTGAGCGAGTTCACCCATAGCGGCAACAGCGTCCTGCACTGGGGCCTGGGATTGGTTGTGGTGTTTTGCGCCGCTGAGGGTTTTTTGCTCGCCGTGAATATGCAGGCGGCGATGCAGGTGTTTGCGATCTTTTTTATCGGTCAGCTCCTGGTGGGAGTATTTTTACTGCTGGCGCATACGGAGCCTCTGGAAAGCACGGCGGGCCGCGGGGTCGCCGCACTGCTGGGCGTGGTCATGCTGCTGTTTGCGGTCCGCGCTATTTTCGGCCCGTTGCGTGGCGTGCCGTTTATTCCCACTGAGGCGTTCCGGCCCAATTCGACCGCGGTTGTGGGACTCATCATTTTCCTGATCGCCACTGCCTGCATGGCCTTTGGGTTTGTCTGGATGGCAACGGCGCGCTTGCGGCTGCAATTGGAGCAACAGGTGCGTACGGATGCGCTGACCGGCCTGCTCAACCGCCGCGGTCTCGAGATCGAGGCCCAGCGCGCGCTCAGCGCCAGCCGGCGATTGCAAACGCCGTTGGCCGTGGTCGCGCTGGACCTGGATCATTTCAAGGGATTGAACGATCACTTTGGCCATGCTGCCGGTGATGCCGCGCTGGCAGGCGCGGCGCAACTGCTGGCCCAGTGCTTGCGCCGCAGCGATCTGCTGGCGCGGCTAGGCGGGGAAGAATTTGTCGCGGTTTTGCCGGCACGGGATGCTGCGCGCGCGGGTCTGGTGGCCGAGCGCCTGCGCAGTCAACTGGAGGCGCTGCGCATCGATTTTGAAGGCGCCTCGATCAGTGTCACCGCCAGCTTTGGCGTGACCATGGCCACCGCCGCCGATTCCTGGCCTTCTCTGCTGCAGCGCGCTGATGCCGCCTTGTACGAGGCCAAGCGTACCGGCCGCAACCGTATTTGCAGCTCCGCCACACCCACCGCCGCAGCCGGCGCGCAGCCGGACGTCGCCAGCGCCTCCGCCTCCAGCCACTAAATTTAGCTCACTGGTGCTGCGACGCCAGTTGGGGTGCGGGGGCAGGCGCCTTCTTGCGGCCGAAGGCGCGCTGGAAGCGGTCCATGTAGATATAGACCACCGGGATGATGTACAGCGTCAGGAACTGTGCGAACACCAGGCCGCCTACCACGGCGACGCCGAGCGGCTGCCGGCTCTTGCCGCTCGCGCCCACGGCCACCGCGATGGGCAGTGTGCCCACCAGCGCACAGAAGGTGGTCATCATGATCGGGCGGAAGCGGATCAGCGCGCCCTGGTAAATCGAATCGCGCGGTCCCAGGCCATCGTCACGCTCGGCCTGCAGCGCGAAGTCGATCATCATGATGGCGTTCTTCTTCACGATGCCGATGAGCATGATGATGCCCACGATCGAGTAGATATTCAGGTCGAAGTGGAAGTACCACAGCGCCAGCAGCGCGCCAAAGGCCGCTGCCGGCAGGCCGGACAGAATCGTCAGGGGATGGATGAAGCTTTCGTAGAGGATGCCCAGCACGATATAAATCACGGCAATCGCCATCAGCACCAGCAGCCCCAGGCCCTGCATCGACTGCTGAAACACCTGCGCCGTGCCTTCCAGCACCACGCTGATGTCGCTCGGGAGCGTCTGCTTCGCCGTCTGCTGGATCAGCGCCACCGCCGGCCCGAGTGACGCGCCCAACGCCAGGTTGAAGGAGATGGTGACTGCGGGGAACTCGCTGATATGGTTCACCTGCAAAGGCCCCAGGCTCTGGTGAAACTGCGTCACGGCGCTCAGCGGCACCAGGGCGCCGGTGCTGGAGTGCACGTACAGGTAGCTGAGGGTTTGCGGGTTGATCTGGAACTTCGGCTGCAGCTCGGTGATGACGTAGTATTCGTCGTCGGGGGCGTAGATGAGCGAGAGCAGGCGCTGGCCATAGGCGGTGTAGAGCGCGTTCTCAATTGATTCGGCGCTGACCCCGAGCGTGGAGGCCTTGTTGCGGTCAATCACCACGTTGATCTGCGGGTTGGCCAACTGCATGTCGGTGTTGACGCCCTTCAGCATGGGTTCGGCCGCGAGCTTTTGCTCCAGGATCGGCGCCCAGTGATACAGCTCCTCCGGATCCGCGCCCTCCAGCGCCATCTGGTAGAGACTATTGGTCGAATGTGCGCCGATGCGGATGGGCGGCGGGTTCTGTAAAAACACCCGCACACCGGGAATTTTTTCCAGCTCCGGCCGCACCTTGGCGATGATTTCGTCCGCGGTCATTTTGCGCTGCGAAGCCGGCACCAGGTGATCGTAGATGGAGCCGGTATTGCCGCCGGCAAACGACATCACCGCGTCGCTGCCGGGCAGGGCCGTAAATACCTTGATTGCCTGCAGCTCCTTCTGCTTCAGCTCCGGCCAGGGAATGCCCTGGGCCGCCTGCAGCTTGCCGACCACCTCGTCCATGTCCTGGCTGGGCAAAAAGCCGGTGGGCAGCACCAGGAACAGCTTTACCGTCACCAGCAACAGAATCGCCGCACCCAGCATGGTCAGCGCCGGATGGCGCAGCACCGCGCGCAGGCTCACGTCGTAGACGCGGTACATCCACTGATAGCCGCCCTCGAGCATCCGGTACAGCAGGCTGTGCTTGCGGTTTCCCTCGTGCTTGAGGAAGCGGCTGCACAGCATCGGCGTCAGCGTCAGGGACACAAAGCCGCTGACTAGAATCGCCGCCATGATCGTGACTGCAAATTCGTGCAGCAGGCGACCCAAGACGCCGCCCATGAACAGGAAGGGAATAAATACCGCGGTCAACGCCAGCGTCATCGACAAAATCGTGAAGCTGATTTCCTTCGAGCCATCGAACGCCGCCTGCAACACCGGCTTGCCCATTTCCATGTGGCGCACGATGTTTTCGAGCATGACGATGGCATCGTCGACCACGAAGCCCACCGAGAGCGTCAGCGCCAGCAGCGAGAGCGTGTCCAGGCTATAGCTGAGCAGGTACATCACGGCGAAGGTGCCGATGATGGTGAAGGGCAGCGCCAGACTGGGGATGATGGTGGCGGAGAAGTTCTTCAGGAACAGGAAAATGACCAGCACCACCAGCAGAATCGCCAGAATCAGCGTGAACTTTACGTCGCTGATGGAAGACTCGACCGGGATCGCCTTGTTGTACTCCACCTTCACCTGCACTGAGGGGGGCACCGACTGGCGGATGGTGGGCAGCATGGCGATGATTCGGTTGACGACATCGATGGTGTTGGTGCCCGGCTGCTTCATGATGCTGAGCATTACCGTCGGGGTGCCGTTCAGCCAGCTCTCGGTCTTGTCGTTTTGCACGCTGTCGACGACATCGCCGATGTCTTGCAGCCGCACCGGCGCCCCGGCATGGACGGCAATAATCAGATTCTTGTACTGCGCCGCGCTGGTGAGCTGCCCGGTAGCCTGCAGCGTGTAGGCCTTGGTTCGGCCCCAGAGAACGCCCGAGGGCAGGTTCACGTTGCCCTGCTGAATGGCCTGCTGCACCTGATCGATGCCGATGCCGCGCGCCGCCATGGCCAGCGGATTCAACTGAATACGTACGGCGAATTTGCGCTGCCCGAAGACGTTCACCTGGGCCACGCCTTTGATCATGGAGATCTGCTCGCCGACGGTGACCTCAGCGTAGTGATCGACGGTGCGCAGCGGCAGGGTGGCGGAGCTGATGGCGATGTTGATGACGGATGAATCCGCGGGATTTACCTTGCGGAACGTCGGCGGGGAGGGCATGCCGGCGGGAAGCTGGCCGGCGGCGGCCGCGATGGCAGTTTGGACGTCGCTGGCCGCACCGTCGATATTGCGCGAGAGGTCAAATTGCAGGGCAATCGAGGTCCGGTCCTGCGAGCTGGTTGAGCTCATTTCATCGAGGCCCGGAATGGCGGAAAACTGCTTTTCCAGCGGCGTAGCTACCGACGAGGCCATGGTCTGCGCGCTCGCGCCGGGCAGGCCGGCACTGACCTCAATCGTCGGAAAATCGACGTTGGGCAGATCGCTCACCGGCAGCCGGAAATAGGCAGCGATGCCGAACACCAGCAGCGCCATCATGAGCAGCGCGGTAGCAATCGGGCGGCGAATAAACAGGCCGGAAAGATTCATGCCGTTCCTATTGCCGCGCGGCCGCGGTTACGGAGCCGACCGCCGGTCCGTCGCCCGGCTTAACCGAGACTTTGGCCCCAGGGAACAAGCTCAACTGGCCGTCGGTAATAACCGTCTCGCCGGGTTTGACGCCCGAAGTGATGACTGTCTTGCCGTCGTAGGTGGTGGAGGTGGTCACCGTGCGGTTTTCGACCGTGTCGTTAGGGTTCAGCACGAAAACGTAGAGATCGTTCTGGCCATTCTGTACGGCGGTGGCGGGCACCACGGTGGCGTTGCGCTGTACGTCGAGCGTGAGATTGGTGTTGACATACTCGCCCGGCCAGAGCCGCTCGCGCGGATTGGCAAACGTGGCCATAAGTTGGATGGTGCCGGTAGTGGTGTCGATGGCGTTGTTGATAAACGACAGGTGCCCGGATTCGAGGTCGTTATCGCCTTGCGCATGCGCGCTCACCGCGAGCGAATGCGCGCCGTTCAGGTGCTTGATCTGCTGCAGGAACTGCTCGGGCACAGCAAAGGAAACGTAGATCGGCTTGATCTGGTTGATGGACACCAAAACGGAAGTATTGGGTTGCACCGTGTTGCCCGCCTGCACCAGCAGGTCGCCAGTGCGGCCATTGATCGGTGCCGTAATCGTGCAGTAGCTGAGCTGCAGCTTCGCTGCCTGCACGGCGGCGCGGTCGGCGGCTGCCAGGGCCTTGGAGGCAGCGGCGGTCGAGGCCAATTGTTCGCTCTGCTCCGCGGAGACGATGCCCTGTTTGGCCAAGTCGGCGTAGCGGCGAGCTTCGACCTGGTTCTGGCTGTTGGTGGCGAGGTCACGCGCCAGATTCGCCTGTGCTTGCGCCAGTGCGGCTTCAAATGGCTGCGGGTCGATGCGGAACAGCACCTGGCCGACGTGCACCTCATCGCCCTGATGAAAGTTGACGCTCTGCAACTGTCCGCCCACTAAGGTTTTCACCGAAACTGTGTTGACGGCCTGGACGGAACCAATGGCCTGCAGATTGGTGGGAACGTCTTCCGTCATGGCCCGCGCGACGGTGACCGAGACCGGCTGGGCGGTGTGGGCTACGGGCTTGGCTTTGCTACAGCCAGTAAGCATGCCGGCGGTAGCCAGGAGGGCGATGGAAACGGGGCGTCGAAAAACAGTCATAGGCGGCAGGGGCGCACATCTGTCACCCGGAAGATTAGATTTTATATCCGCGGGCGCAAGTTTCTACGACAGAGTTGTGCCACAGGTTACAGTGGCCGAGGCGTTATGACTGCTTCGTCCGGAAGAAGCTGCGCAGGGTCTCCACCAACTGCTCTGCATCGACCTGGTCGGCCGCCGCCGCTTCCTCCAGAGTCAGTGTGCGGGGTACGTCCTTGGTCCGGTCCAGTGTGCTTAGGCCGGCTTGGACCAGAACCGCTCGCGTGCGCGGGTAGCTCGAGGTGTACCAATAAAGTGGCGTGGCGACGCTAATAGTTTCCAGCCTGAACCAGACGGGTGCACGCCGCAACATGGTGCCGGCCAGGTTGATCACGAACAGCAGGATCGCGAGCAGCTCGATGTAAGCCGAAATTGGCAGCCACGTCCAGGCCCAGCTATGCAGGTCTCCGTAGGCGGCAGCTTCGCTGATGACCCGCATTAGGCACCCGGCGGTGATGAACCACAGGGTGAGGGCCATCAGCGAGCGGCTGAAGAGCTGGCGACGGTTCAAGAAACTGGGCAGGATCCTCGGGCCGACGCAGAAAATCAGCGTCACCACAAAGCCCACCGTGACGGCGTGGCGTGACGCTCCGGCCAGTCCGGGATGCGCGGGTACGAGTGCTGCCGCTACGCCCAGCGCCGCGCCTGCGCACAGCCAGATATAGGCAATGCGCAAAAAAGCGGTAAACCCGGCATAAACGCCTTCCCGTTTGGGCGCGCTTGCGGGAGGCTCAAAAATCCGCAGGCCCCACACTATCGCGGCCACGAGCGCAACTGCCAGCACGCCGGACGCTATGAAAACGCGCGTCAGCGCAGCCAGCGCCAGAACCGTAAACCCGGCCTGCAACCAAAGCTGCGGCCTGGCGCGGAAGCGATGCGGCCGCAGTCCCAGCGCCGTGGCGACGAAGCGCGTACTGAAGCCGGCGGCCACGGGCAGAATAAACGCCCAGACTTCGAGTTCGATCAGCGTCTGGTCCCATGCGGGGGGAATGGTCGCGGTGACCGGATTACTGGCCCAAGCTCCGGCCAGATTCACCAGCAGCGCCAGGCCCAGGCCGGCGAAGCCCGTCGCTACCAGCACGGGCAGCGCGCGGTCAGGATTGGAGCTCCGATGCTGCGGCCGCCATAGAATCCATTGCACCAGCGCGAAGGCGGCCAGAAACAGCAGCGCCGCTGCGATCAACCAGGGGCGCGGATCACTCGCACTCGTTCCCGCCCGCCAGCGGATCAGTGCCGCCGCGCTCCAGAGCACCCACGCCAGCCATCCCAGCCGGATGTGGCGATTGTCGGCGACCCGCAGCTTGGGCAAAAAGAACAACGCAATGCCAAGCATGAAGCTGCCCACCCAGCCCAGGATCTGTGCCTGCCCGTGCGCCTGAATCCAGGCTGGACGCGGCGCGGTGGGCAGCCGCTCCATGGCAATCAGCAGCAGATTGCCGACCCCAATGAGCGTGCCCGGCAGCGCCAGGAAAAACAGCCCGACGGCAATGAAGGCGGCCAGCAGGCGCGCCGCCCGCCGTTCCGGCATGGGATCGGCGCCGGTGCGTACTCCCGCCCGTTCGCGCTCAAATGCAGCGCGCCAGATCTCGGGTAGGCTCTCCGTGCCGCGCGCCGAGCCCGCTAGAGTCATTAAGGTATTTTCACATCTCCGGCGCGGCCGGGGACGTGACCCCGATCACCTGCGCTACTGCTGGCTGCTGGTCGAACGAATGAACGCCGCGGTGTTGTCGTGCAGCTCCTTCAGTGAGGGCACGTTCACGTAGATCATGTGGCCGGAGTAGTAATACTTGAACTGGATGTGCGACTCCAGGGCCTTGGGCAGACTCAGATGCCGCACCGAGTACACCATGCCGCCATAGGGCAGATTCAGGTCGAAATAGCCGGCATCCACCTCGACGCGCAGCAGCGGGTTGTACTTCATGGCGCTCGCCAGATCGGCGCCCGGATCGACCCGCCGCTGGAAGCGGCCGCCGCGTCCACCGGCGCTGTGCGACCAGTTGGTGATGATGTTGTAGGCTTCGGGACGATAGGTCTCGCCGCGCCCGTAATGCAGCGTGTTATGGGCGTACATGGTGAAACCGGCCACATACGCCGCGCTGATGCCTGCCGACTGCGGGTCATACTGCGCGTTCAGGCTCAGGGGGTTCATGGAGGGGCCGGCGAAGCGGCCATCGAGATCGCCCACGGTCTGATCCTCGCTGCCCAGCAGATCATGGCGGAACTCGCCCTCGCTAATGCGCAGGTTCGCCTTCTTGATGAAGTCCGTGCTCAGGCCGGTGTAGTTGTGCAACTGCTCCGCCACCGTGTTGCATTGCGCCGCGCTCAGGCTGTTGCCCGCTACCAGCGCCTGCGCGTAGGTCGTCCAGGTCCACTGCTCCACCTGCTTGAGGAAGGGCGGCAGTTGCGCAGGCTGGTTGGGCAGTTTGTGGTGATACCAGGCGACCGCAGCTTCCGTAGGCAGGTCGTTGGCGTACTCGATATCGGAGCCGAAGGTGCCTTCGCCGGTGTAGGCCGATTGCAACACCACACCGTTCGGATCAATGTCGTACTGCTGCTCCAGCATGTTCGCCAACACTTCCGAGCGCACCGTGCCATAGCTTTCGCCGTATAGGTACTTGGGCGAATTCCAGCGATTATTCTTGCTCAGGTACTTCATGATGAACTGCGCGAACGCCCCGGCGTCCTGGTTGACGCCGTAAAACATCTCGGGCGTGCCGGCGCCGCCCTCATCCTTGCGGATGATGCGGCTGTAGCCGGTGCTCATGGCATCCACAAAAACCAGGTCGGAGGCGTCGAGCAGGCTGTACTCGTTGCTCACCAGCTTGTAGGGCGCCGGCGGCGTGTGGGTGTGATCGGCGGTGACGATGCGCACCGGGGCGAATGAACCCATGTGCAGCCAGATGGTCGACGAGCCCGGCCCGCCGTTGTACAGAAACATCACCGGCCGCTGGCCTTCGTCCTTGACGCCGTCTTTGGTATAGGCCACGTAAAAAATGCTGCCGGTGGGCTTTTCCGAACGGTTCGTCAGGATGATGGTGCCCGCGGTCGCGGTGTAGTCGATGCGCTGGCCTTCGACGGTGACGCTGCCCTGGGTGATCGATTGCGTGGCTTTGGGCGGCGTGGGATGGGTTTGCGCCGCAGCCAATCCGCACAGCGCCACGGTACAGAACAACGCGATGTAATGTTTCATGAATGTTCCTTAGATACGTAGAGTATAGAGATTCCGCGCGGGAGTCTCAATGAATCAGTGGTTGTTGCGGCGGTCATGTACAGCCGCGCAGTACCTCTAATTCACATGGTCGAACTCGGGCATGGCGGGGAAGAACTGGCCCTTGCGCCAGGCCGCCGCGCCCGGGCGCGTGTAGACGATCGCGCCGCCGATGATGGTGTAGAGCACGCGCGTGCGGAGGATGTCCGCGGCGGGAATGGTCAGCAGGTCGCCGGAGAACACGTCCATGTCGGCCAGCTTGCCGGGGGCGAGCGAGCCGACCTCGTTCTCCTCGATGATGGCGTAAGCGTTGTTCCAGGTGTAGTCGCGTAGTTCCTGCATCCGCGTCTTCTTCTGCGCCGGGAAGAAGTACGTGCCATTGCCCTCGCGCCGGGTCACGCCGCAAAAGAAGTTGGGAATCGGGTTGGTGTCTTCGACCGGCGTGTCGGTGCCATCGAGCACAATCGCACCGGTGGAGGTGAGCGAATGCCACACGTAAGCGCCTTCGCGTGCGCGCGTTTCGCCGAGGCGGGTGACGACAAAGGGCGCATCCGAGCAGGCGTGGATGGACTGCATCGAGGCGATCACGCCCAGTTTGCCGAAGCGCGCAATGTCGCTCGGCTGTAAGTGCTGCGCGTGCTCGATGCGCCAGCGCAGCGCGTGCGCCGCCGGGTCGGCAGTGAAGATTTGCTGAAACAGGTTCAGCGTTTCGCGGTTGGCGCGGTCGCCGATGGCATGGACCGAAACCTGAAAGCCATCCCTGGCGGCGATTTCCGCCATCTGGCGAATGGTGCTCATGGCGACTACATTTTTGCCGGTGATGCTGGGTGCATCCGAATACGGCTGGAGAAACCAGGCGCTGCGCGTGCCCAGCGCGCCATCGCTGGTGATTTCGCCGATGCCGTGCACGGTGAAATGATTGTTGGCGTAGCCGATGATCTTGTACTGCGGCAGGCGCGCCTCGAGCGCCGAGACCGGCTCGCCGTTAATGTTTACGTACAGCCGCAGGGGTAGCCCTTTTGCGGCTTCCTGTTTGAGCCAGTCCACCGTCTGGAAGCTTTCGCCCATATCCACGAAGGTGGTGATGCCCTTGCTGATTTCGTTCTCGACCGCCAGGTGCAGCGCGCGCTCGCGCTGAGCCGCCAGTGCCGAAGCGGGCAGTGTTTGCAGATAGCGGTTGTAGGCGCGGCGGACCAGCCCCGCAGCGGTGTCGCGGAGCATGCCGATGGCGATGCCGGAGGCATCGCGCACAATCGTCCCGCCGGGCGGGTTGGGCGTGGCGCGCCTGATGGCTGCCAGCTTGAGCGCCGCGCCGTTCACGAAAATGGCGTGGCCGCTGGCATGCTCCAGCATCACGGGATTATTGGGTGAAACCGCATCGAGCGAAGCGCGGAGGGGCAGGCCATCGACATTGGGTTGCGGCACGCGGTTCCATTTGCTCTGCTGCCAGCCCGCTCCGATGATCCATTGCCCTGGCCTGGCCTTGGCAGCCGCTGCCTTGACCATGGCGACAATCGCGTCCCAGTTCGGCGCCTTGCCCACGTTCAGCTCCATCGTGTCCTGGCCCGTGTCCATCAGATGGCCGTGACCCTCGATGAAGCCCGGCGTAACAAAGGCGCCGTGCAGGTCGAGCACTTTGGTTCCGGCGCCGATGTAATGGGCGATGGCCGCATTGCTGCCCAGGGCTTCAATCCTGCCATCGCGCACGGCCAGCGCTTCGACTTCCGGCTGCAGCGGATTCAGCGTTTCAATGGTGCCGTTCCGCAACACCAGAGTCGCCGGTGGCATCGGCGGCGGGAAACCGGGAATTTGGGCAGCAGCGGCAGCGGTAAAAAGCAGAACGAGAGCGCAGGAAAAAACTCGCATGGCAGCATGGTACACTCGCCGCATGCGAGAGTGGAAGCTGCACCTCGTCATCGTGGCCGCGCTGGCGCTCGGCATTGGCGCCAATCTTGCGATTTTTAGCGGCCTCGACGCGGTGCTGCTGCGCTCGCTGCCCGTCGGCCAGCCATGGCAAATTTACTTCGCCCGCAACGGCCTGCCTTCCCAGCCGGATACGGAGTTTTCCTCCGCCGTCGTGCGGCAGATGCGAGCTGCCGTACCCACCGCACAATTGGCCTGCTTCACCGAGGGGTACGAAATGTTCACTCCTCGCCCGGGTGCGCCGCCGCAGATGGTCGCGACGCAATTAGTCAGCCCGAACTACTTCACCCTGCTCGGCGTTCGGGCCACGCGCGGCCGCGTGCTTGATTCCGGCGATGCGGCAGCGCTCGCTGCTGTGCTGGGCTACGCGTATTGGCTTCAGCACTACGATGGCCGTCCGGTTGTCGGCAAGACGATTACCCTGAATGGCGTGGCGCTCGACATCATCGGCATAGCGCCGCCTGGATTCTACGGCTTGAGCAAGGCCCGGCCAGCCGACGCCTGGGTTCCCATGGGCTTGCAGCAGCGGCTGCATTACGCTGGCAGCGCCTATATGGATAGCGGCCGCGGCGCCGTCGATCCTACGAAGCCCTGGGACACACAATCTGGCATTCACTGGCTGAATGTCGTGGCGCGGATTCCGGGTGCGGCGACCGCCCCCGGCATTGCAGCCGCAGCCACGGCGGCAGAGCGGAATGTCGAGGCGCCGTATGCGGCGCAGGGGCCGAAAAGCCGTGATGCCGTTTGGTTTGTTCGCGGCAGCACCGGCCTGGCCTACCTGAGTAAAGAAATCGCCGCACCGCTCGAGTTGCTGCTGGGGATGGCCGGACTCGTCCTGTTGATCGCCTGCGCCGACGTTGCCCTGCTTCTGCTGGCGCGAGGGATGTCGCGCCGGCGCGAATGGGCGGTTCGCCTGGCGCTCGGCGCAGGGCAGGGAAGACTGCTGCGGAACGCCCTCGCCAGCTCGCTGGCGCTGGCTGCGCTCGGCGCCGGACTGGGCCTAGCGCTGGCCTTCTGGGGTCGCTCGGCGCTGATGGCACTGCTGGGCGTGCGGCTGCCGGCTGGAACGGTCGCGCTCGATGCGCGCGTGCTGAGCTTCAGCGTTGCCACCGCAGTCATCACGGGCCTGCTATTCGGGCTGGCCCCAGCCTGGCTCGCCGCCCGCGTCAACGTCAATGAGGCCCTCAAGAGCGAAGGCGGCGGCCAGCAATCCGCGCGAGCCCGAGGCTGGTCCTGGCTGATCGGAGCCCAGGTCGCGCTCTCGCTGGTGCTGCTGCTGGCGGCATCCTTACTGGCGTTGAGTCTGGTGCGCCTGCTCCGCCTGCGCCCAGGGTTTGCCACGGCTTCAGTGATCAGCGCCACCATCGCGCCACGCTCCGCTGGTTACACGCCGGCCACGTTTCCCGGGCTCGAGCACAGGCTGCTGTTGGCGCGGCTCAACGCCGAGCCCGGGGTTGCGAGTGCCACCATCGCCAGTATCGGCGTGCTGGCCGGCAACAGCTACGGGAGTACGTTGTCGGTCGAGCCCAATGGCGTCCGCCATGTTCACACGGAGGAAGATTCTGTTTCGCCGGGCTTTTTCAGCACCCTTGGCATCCCGCTGCTGCGCGGCCGCCGTTTTCGTGCCGGCGATGATGCGCATGCGCCGCAGGTCGTCATTGTGAACGAGGTGTTTGTGCGCCGCTACCTCACCGATTGCCAGCCGCTGGGGGCGGTGATCAACGATTTCCGCGATGCGACGGTTGTGGGCGTGGTTGCTGATGCGCGCGTCCACGGGGCGGATCAGCCCGTACCGCCTATGGTCTATCACCCGCAGGCGCAAGACCCCGAGTCGTCACATTTCCTTGCGGTGCGCTTCCGCGGCGACGCCAGCGCCGGTATCGCGGAAATCCGCTCGGCTCTCGCGCAGATCGCCCCGACGATGCCGGTCATCTCGCTGCACACGCTGCAGGATCGTCTGCGCGCAGGTCTGGGCGGCGAGCGCGCGCTGGCCGATCTGAGTGGCGCCTTCGCCCTTTTGGCACTGCTGCTCGCGGCGCTTGGTATTTATGGCGTCATGAGCTACGCGGTGGCGCGGCGGGAGCAGGAGGTGGGCATTCGCATGGCCCTCGGCGCCCGTCCGAGGGAAATCCTGCTCTTGGTTCTGCAGTCGGCCCTGACCATAGTGGGCTTCGGTCTCGCTGCCGGCCTGGCAATGGCCTTGCCGCTGGCGCACCTGCTCCGCCACGGTCTGCACGGCCTGTCACCCCTCGATCCTGCGGCTATAGCGCTGTCGCTGGGCGTGCTTCTGCTGGTTGCGGTTGCGGCGGCTGCATTGCCCGCACTCCGTGCCTCGCGCGTCGTCCCCTGGTCCGCCCTGCGAAGGGAGTAACCCGAATGCGCCATCTCCACGCCCAATTCGTAACGCCGCTCGCGGTCGCGCTTGCTGCTTGCATCCTGACGGGCTGCGGCGGTGTCCCGAACACTTCCCTGCGAGAGAACCAGTGCGGCGGTTGCAACTTTTTCTACGCCACGAGCGTTTCCGGCTCGATCCTGGAAGAGAATTTCTCTGCCGGCCAACAGGCCTGGACCGCGCCGGTTCTCACGCTGGGGCCGGCGAATAGCCGCGGCATTGCGGCCGTCTGGCAGATTGGGCAGGCGGCGGACCTGTATGTATCCGATCCGGAGAACAACGCCATCCGCGTGTACCGCATCAGCCATGCCGACGGCAGCCTTTCGCCTTCGGGGCTGGGGCCGTACGCGCTCAGTGGCACAGGCGAGCCGCAGCAGATCCTGGTGGCGAACGGTGATCTTTTCGTCGCCAGCACCGCCGGCGAAGTTTTCGGCTTCAAGGTGCAAGCCGATGGCTCCCTGACGCCTTTGCCCGGCTCGCCGTTTGCGTCCGGCGCTGGAACTACACATCTGTGCGCGTCGGGAGGGACCACGTTAACGTTCTACCTTTATGCCAGCAACAGTTCTGATCCCAACGGCAGCATTTCTGCCTTTGCGGTGCACACGGATGGAACCGTGACGCCGGTGCCCGGCTCGCCCTTCGCTACCGTGGCGGACGGGCAGCCCGAGGGGCTTTTTAGCACCGGCGGGCGAGTGTACGCGGCCTTGAGCCACGCGGGCGAGGTCGCAGCGTTCTCCATCGCCAGCGACGGCAGCTTACAGCCCATCGCGGGCTCACCCTACCCGGCCGAAGCGGGCGCGTCATCATTGACGCAAGTGGGCCAGTATCTTTACAGCGAAAACACCGGCAACATGTCCGGATACAGTATCGATTCCTCCAGCGGCGCGCTCACGGCGCTGACAGCGTCGCCATTCGCGGCAGCGAACGCCACCGGGGAAATGAACTGGATTGGCAATTGGGTGCTTGTGCCAGAAAGTTCGCCTGGCGGATTTCTGGCGTTCCTGTGGAGCAGTAAGGGCAATCTCTCGCCCGCGCCGGGCTCGCCATTTCCGGCAGGTGCGACCCCGCTGGTGGCGTTCAACCTACAGGTCGAGGGAGTCATTTAACAGCTTCAGGCTTCTTCTTCTTCTTCGCTGCCGCGCAGGGAGTGCTCGCCGCCGCGGTGAGCCGCGTTCATGGCGGCGAGAATATCCGTCTGGGAGACGATGCCGTCCAGATGGCCCTGATCGTTGACCACCAGCAGCAGGTGCTCACGGCGCTTCACGACCAGCCGGCGCAGCGCGTCCTGGAGGTTGGCGTCGGGCGCAATCGAGGCCCATTCGCGGTCCATTAGGTCGCTCACGCGCACGTGATCCCACTGCTCCGGCGGCACATGCGTGAGCGCCGGGACGGCTATCGTGCCCAACACCTTGCCATGGTCGAGCACTGGATAGGACGCGTAGTTGGTGGCGCCGGTGGCAGCTTCGGCAAAGCGCCGCAGGGTCCAGCTTGCCTCAGCGGTCGCGATGTGGCGCTGCATGGCGTCCTGCACATGAATCTGGGTCAATTCTTCCACCGTGACGCCTTCGTGCAGCCGCTGATCGCCTGATGCCGACGCCTGCCCCGACACCGCGTACGCCACTGCTGCGCCAATCAGCACGGGCACGATAAAGGAGTGCCCGCCCGTGGCTTCGGCGACGAACACGACAGCCGTCAGCGGGGTCTTGTAGCCGGCGGCAATGAACGAGGCCATGCCCACCGCGGCGAATAGATTCAGCGAGCTGGAATGGACCACGCTTTGCGCGAACGCGGTGCCAAAGGAGCTGCCCGAAAGGAACAGCGGCACGAACATGGCGCTGACGCCGCCGGAACCCAGCGAAAACAGTGTCGCCAGGAGTTTGAGGAAGCCGAACGCCACCAGCTCGAGCGAACTGTGTACATGCAGGAGAATGATGCCGACCGCCTCGTAGTTCGGGCCCAGCGGCACCAAGTGTCCGGGAAACATCTGCAGGAAGATCAGGCCGCAGGCTGCCGTGCCCAGTCCGCCGAGCAACATCTTGAACCAGTGCGGCGCTTTCCAGTGCACCATGAACTCGCGGAAGCGCCGGAAGGTGATCGTGAAGGGCATGGAGATGAGGCCGCAGATGCCGCCCAGCAGCGCCGACCAGAGCAGGTCGCGGCTCGTCCAGGTGGCGGTTCCGGCTCCGCCGAAATTGAATAACGGCTGCGCGCCCATGAAGAGAGCCAGCGTGGCAAACGCCACCACCGAAGCGATCAGCGCCGGCATCAGGGCCTCATGCGCCAGGTCGTCCTTATAGGGCATTTCCAGCGCGAAGATGACGCCCGTGAAGGGCGCGCGGAATACCGCCGACATGCCCGCCGCGGCGCCGCTGATGAGCAGGATACGGCGGTCGCGCGGTTCCAGCTTGACCCCCATTTTGCGCAGCCGCGCCCACATCCACGAGCCGAGCGCGCCGCCGCCATAAATGCTCGGCCCCTCGAGGGCCGCGCTACCCCCCATGCCCACGGTGGCCACGGCAGCCAGCAGCTTGGGGACGAACGGCTTCATCTTGATTTCCGAGCGGCGCTCGAAAAAGGCGCGAATGATCTCCTCCGTCGAGTGATCGTTCGGGTCGGGCGTCAGATATTGCATCAGCAGCCCGGCAATCAAAAAACCGGTGGCCAGGCCGGGGACGATCCAGATCGGGTGGGCCAGATACAAGGCCAGGACCGGCGGCCATAACCATTCCAGGATGGTCTTGGCGATGAGGGTGATCAGCAGGCCGGTAATTACGCCCAGAATCGGCGCATACAAGATCCATTTGTGCAGGTCGCGGGAATAGGTGGCCCGCATGTCCGCGCCCACCAGGGAGCGGTAGCGGCGGATCAGCGGTCGATCCCAGAGGTGACGGGTATGGCTTCCTTGCGCGGGCGCTTGCAATTCGGTACTCAGAGGACTCGCTCTCCTGTTCGGCGGGCAACACTTTCCCTCAGGGCACACATACACCGCTTCGGCCCTACCGGAGAAACAATCCGCCGTGATAGGAAATTATGCCATGAAATCCACCCGGCCGCAGGGGTCCGAACGGCGCCCTGGTTCGAGGCGGGGTTGTCGCTCTGGGTTCACCTACTGGCCGCTTCCGGCGTCGCAACTGGGCAGGGTAAGCGGCGGCGCGTGATGCGCGGCATTCCAGGTTTTTACCGCGCGCTGCCCGGCTTCGCGCCTCCGTCGTGCTCTACCTTGTTACTCGACCTGATAGCCTGCGTAAACCGGATCCCAGAGCAGATCCGCGATGGCGGCGTCGATGCCCGCTTCCGAGAGCGTTGACAGTCCTTCGCGGATCGCCTGCCGTGCGACGGCGGCGGCGATTACCCGGCTCAGCGTGCGCGATTGGGTCAGCGGCGGCAGGAGGCTCTCGCCGTGGCTCTGCGCCGCCAGCGTGGTTGCCGCAGCCATAATCATGCCGTCGGAGACATGCCGCCCGCGAGCTGCCAGCGTGCCCAGCGCGAGGCCAGGGAAGATATACGAGTTGTTGGCTTGGTCGATGGCAATACTACGTCCACCGTACGGCACCGGCGCGAAGGGGCTGCCGGTAGCGACGATCGCCTGGCCATCCGTCCAGTGCAGCAGGTCCTCGGGGGTGGCTTCGCAGCGCGAGGTCGGGTTTGACAGCGGAAAAATGATGGGCCGTGCGGTGTTCTGTGCGAGCGCGCGGATGGCGCCTTCGGTGAACACGCCGGCCTGCGCGGCCACGCCAATCAAAGCGGTTATTCGGGCATTGCGGATGACGTCTTCAAGGCCAATCTGGCCTTGAGTCTGCATGCGCCAGCCCTCCACATCGCTGCGCGGGAGCACGAAGGCCATCTGGTCAGAATGAATGCCCTCGGCGCCTTCGACCAGCAAGCCAGGCCGCCCGATCGGATAAATGCGCGCCCGAGCTTCGGCCTGAGTCAGTCCCTCGCCCATCAGCGCCTTGACCAGCAAGTCGGCGATACCCATACCCGCCGAGCCAAAACCAAAAATGGCAATCCGCTGATCGCAGATTTGTCCGCCCGTTTTTTTGACCCCAGCCAGCAGCGTGGCCAGCGCCGCTGCTGCCGTACCCTGGATGTCGTCATTAAAGGTACACAAGCGATTGCGGTAGCGGTGCAGCAGCCGCGTGGCGTTCGTGCCGGCAAAGTCCTCCCATTGCAGCAAGACGTGTGGCCAGCGCCGCTCGACCGCCGTGACGAACATTTCAATAAAATCGTCATACTCCTGGCCACGGATACGGCGGTGGCGCCAGCCGATATAGAGCGGGTCGGCGAGGCAGGCCTCGCTATCGGTGCCGACGTCGAGCAGAACCGGCAGGCAGCGGACGGGATGAATGCCGCCCAGCGCCGTGTAGAGCGCCATTTTGCCGATGGGGATGCCCATGCCGCCGGCCCCCTGGTCGCCCAGCCCCAAAATGCGCTCGCCGTCGCTCACCACGATGCACTGCACCCGGTCGTAATGCTTGCGGCCGAGGATCGCCTCCATGCGCTGCCGGTTGGGATAGCTCAGAAAAAGGCCGCGCGGCCGGCGCCAGATTTCGCTGAAGCGGCGGCAGCCTTCGCCCACCGTCGGCGTATAGACAATGGGCAGCATTTCCTCGATGGAGTGCATGAGAAAGGCATAAAACAGCGTTTCATTGACGTCCTGCAGCTCGCGCATGAAGGTGTACTTCGCAAACGCCGTCGGCAGCCGATCGAAAACCTGCCGCCGCCGGGCAATCTGTTCCTCCAGCGTGCCCACATGCGGCGGCAGCAGGCCATGCAGATCAAACCGGTCGCGCTCCTCTTCGCTGAACGCCGTACCCTTGTTCAGCCGCGGATCATTAAGCAGTGCAAACCCAGATAGATGCGTCCGAATCACCGCTTCTGTCATCCCCTCTCCCACTTCTCCCCTCACTTCTCTCCTCACTTCTCTTCTCACTTCTCTTCTCACTTCCAGAATGCCGCATCCGCCAGCCCCTGAGCTACCGATGATTGCGGCATTTTCGTCGGCAAAATGGCATTATGAACGTCATACTCGCGCCTGCTATTGGACCACCGGAAAGGCTTTGTGGTTAATGCGCACCTGGTTGCTTTCGGCGATGGCGTTCAATTCGGCAGCGTCCTGCTTCGGCCAGAGATCGATGGCCACCAGACCCAGCAGTAGACCGTAAAAAACGGTATTGGGACCAGCGCTGCAGCATGCGGCGGCGCAGAATGAGTTCCACGTCGTCCAGGACGGCAGCAGCGCCTGCTCGACAGTGAGCGGCAGTTGCCGGCGGTGCTCTGGATCGTGCTGCTGCTACAAACTTTTCATTAAGGCCCGCGCGCCGGCGTATGAGGAGGGAAGTGGTAGGCACGAGCGGACTCGAACCGCTGACCTCTACCGTGTCAAGGTAGCGCTCTAACCAACTGAGCTACGCGCCTACGCCGATGCCCTAGTTTATCATTCGGGACGCGTTCGCCGACGCAGCCATGGTGCGGGCCATCGCGGACGATTGCAGCCATGGTAGCTGCAGTGGTAAATTGGCACTGTGAATACCACTATAGCTATGGATGGCGCCGGCCGCATTGTGCTGCCCAAGCGTGTGCGCGAGGCGTTGTCTTTAGGTCCGGGAGACACGCTGGAGATTGCCGTGCATGAGGAGGAAATCACACTCCGTCCTCGTCGCAATAGCCCGCCGCTGCGGAAGAAGCAGGGCATTTGGGTGTTCGGCGGCCACGCTCGTTTCGGCGAGGGTGAAACCGAGGAGCTGCAACGCAAGCTGCGCGAGGAGCGCGACCGCCACGTCTCCGGGGTGGACGGGTGAGAGAATTTCTCGACACCTCGGTCATGATTGCGGCGTTCTATCCCGACCATCCCCACCATACGCCGAGTTTTGGCCTCCTGCGGCGGTCCCGAGTGTCCCAGTCCGCTTGTGCCTTACACAGTCTGGCCGAAGTTTATTGCAACCTGACGCGGATGCCTGCACCGGCGAGAGTCGGACCAGATCAGGCGCTACTGTACATCGCCAGCCTGCGCGAGAGGCTGACGCAAATCGCACTGGTAGACACCGACTACGCACAGGTGCTGGAAAGCGCCGCGGCCGCAGGTCTCGCGGGTGCTGCGGTCTACGACGCCCTGCTGGCGCAGTGCGCACTGAAGTTCCGTGCCGACGTCGTGTATACCTGGAACCTGCGTGACTTCTTGCGCCTTGGTCCCGAGATCGCCGCTCGAGTACGAACGCCGGCCTAGAAAGGGTGAAAAACACGAGCAGCCTCGACAGTCCGGCCTGGATGCGGCGCCAGCTACTGCGCTGGTACGGGCGCCATCGGCGCTCACTGCCCTGGCGGGCGGAGCCAGGCGAGCGGGCGGAGGGCTACCGCGTCTGGGTTTCCGAGATCATGTTGCAGCAGACGCGCGTCGCTACGGTGATTCCCTACTATCGGCGCTTCCTGGAACGATTTCCTGATCCCGCGGCACTGGCGCGGGCGCCGGAAGCCGAAGTACTGGCGGCTTGGAGCGGGCTGGGCTATTACCGGCGGGCGCGGCAGTTGCAGGCGGCGGCGACGATCATCGTCGAGCGGTATGGTGGGCAATTTCCTCTGGATGCGGCTGCGGCGCGGGCACTGCCGGGCATCGGCGAGTACACTGCCGGCGCCATCCTGAGCATTGCGGGTGGTCTCCGTCTGGCGGCGGTGGACGGCAACGGTCTGCGCATTGCCTGCCGGCTTACGCGGCGCGCATTGACGCTTGCGCAGGCGCGCGCACTCTGGGCACAGTGGCTAGCGCCGCGGCGTGCCGGCGAGTTCAATCAAGCGGTCATGGATCTGGGCGCAACCGTCTGTACGCCCCGGGGCCCGCGCTGCGAGGCCTGCCCGCTGCGACGGGTCTGCCGCAGCCGCGACCACGTGCCCGCCGTGAGGCCGCGACCGGCGGCGCGCGCCGTCACCGCCGACTACGGCTGGCTGCTAGGCGGCGGCAAGGCGTGGCTTTGCCAGCGTTCCCCGGCCGCGCGCCAAATGTCGGGCCTGTGGGAGCTGCCCACCGCAACGCCGTCCGAGGGCGCAACACCCCTGCTCATCCTCCGCCATACCATCACCAACTCCCGCATTACGGCCCGCGTCTTTCGCGTGCGCGCTCCGGCTGGCGCTGGCCGCTGGTGGTCGCGCGAGCAGGCGTTCCAGGCGCCGCTTACCGGTCTGGCGCGGAAGATGCTGCTGCGGCTTTGGCCTTCACCGCTAGCTCTTTCGCTACCGGCAGGAAAACCTGCAGCTTCGTTCCCCGGCCGGGCTCGCTCTCAACCGTGACGCCGCCATTTGCCTGCCGCACCGCGCTCATGACCATCGCCAGGCCCAGCCCGGTGCCCTGACTCGGCGGTTTGGTCGTGAAAAAAGGCTCGAACATCTGGGTTCTGGTGGCCTCGTCCATGCCAATTCCGCTGTCGGTGACCTCGAGTAGAACGCAGGCGCAGGGTTGCAGGGCTTGCGCGCGCAGCGCCGCCGGAGACGACGCCACCGCGCAGGTGCGGATGCTCAGCCGGCCGCCTTGCGGCATCGCATCGCAGGCGTTGACCACGAGATTCATCAGCGCCTGCTCGATTTCATGGAAATCAGCGATCACGGGCGGCAAGTCGGGCGCCAGGGTCATCTCCAGTTCGACTTGATTGCCCGTCGTGCTGCGGACCAGCGGCTCGGCCGACGCCACCACCTGATTCAGATCCAGCACCGTCGGATTGGCAGGGTCGGTGCGGCTGAAGGCGAGCAACTGGCGCGTCAGCATGGCGGCGCTGGCGGCGGCCTGTTTGATGCCATGCAGGCGCTTGCTCCGGACCGGATCCGGCGGATCTTTCAGCAGAAGCTGCGTGTAGCCGCTGATCACGGTCAGCAGATTGTTGAAATCGTGCGCGGTGCCGGCGGCGATGCGGCCGACCGCCTCCATCTTTTGCGCATGCCGGTATTGCTCTTCCAGCCGGAGCCGCTCGGTGATGTCGCGCAACATGACCACCGCAAACTGCAGCTGCCCATTTTCGTAAACCGGGTTGACACGGGCTTCGGCGTAAAAACTGGTGCCGTCAGCACGCCAGAGCATCTCCTGAGATTGAACCACTCCAGCGCCTGCGCGCAGGCTCTGGAGACCACGGCATTCGGACTCCGGAAAAGGGGTGCCGTCCGCGCGGGTATGATGCACGACCGCATGCATTTGCTTGCCGACATACGCCTGCGGGCTTTCGTAGCCAAAGATATGCGCCGCGGCCGGATTCGACCACAGACAACGCCCCTCGGGATCGAGCACATAAATCCCTTCGCTCGTAGCGTCGAGCACTTTCGTGGCCTGGAATTCGGAGATGCCAAGCCAAACTTCCGGCTGTGGGCGCTTTGGGGGAAGCCTTGCCAACGGCTCAAGTGTGGCAAGAATCAGTCACTCTGGTCAATGGCTTAACGGGCACGGGCGGGCAGACGATCCCGGCCGTCGAGCCGGTGCAGCAGCCGCAGCAGGGAAGCGCCCGAGCTGCGCAACCCCATGCCTTCAACCACGCGGTGCAGCCGGATCACGCCCGTGGTGGTGATTACAAACGCCCCCGCACGTCCCGGGAGCACATCATAGCTGCGGGCCACGGCGCCGTCGCGGTCCGACAGGAACACGAAAGGGAAGCCGCGGCGGATCTGGAAAATGCGCAACTCCGGAAGCGGGTCACGGGTGACCACGACAACCTCGGTGGCCATCTCCACGAAGCTGTCATAGTGCCGCAGCAGGCTCCAGAGTTGCCAGCGTGGCCGCCAGCCGTAGGCACTCGGCATAAACAGCAGCACCACTGGCCCCAAACGATGAAATTCGCTTAGCCACCGCACGTGGGTGTCCGTGTCGGGTAGGCTAAATTCCAACGCCAACTCACCGACTATCGCTGACATGACCTCAGTCTATCCCTTCTCCTAAGCGGATGCGCTCGGAGAAGAAAAGGGAGCAGAGGACAGGGGCCAGGGGCCAGAAAAGGATCAGATCAGTGCTTGCTCGAGAGCTTCGGGAGTAGTGACCGGAAGCTGGCAAGTGTAATCCTCGCAAAGATATGCAGCCGCCCTGCCCGACGCCGGTGCGGCTGCAGGCATAATCCAGTAACCGGGCAGGAAGCGCCGGCGCGCGATGGCGAGAAGGGCATGGGTGTCGCTCGCGGCTGGATCACCGGCGATCATCAGCCGCCGCGGCGGTGCCGCGACTGCCTCAAGCTGGGCGCACAGCAACGGCAGCGCCTGCGGCATCGTGCGCAGCTTGTCGGCGAACGCCGTAATTACCGCTTCCGCCTTTTCCCGCCAGCCCTCGTTCTCATACCAAAGGCCTAGCCGCAGCAGGTTGGAGACCGCGACCGAGTTGGGCGAAGGTTCGGCGCCGTCATAATCCTCGCGCACGCGCAGCAGCAGCTCGGGATCGGGCTGCGAGGAATAATAGCCACCGCCGGGTGCGGCAAAGCGTTCTTCCTGTGCTTGCTGTAAGAGGTGCGCCCACTCCAGCCAGTGCGGCTCGAGGCTGGCCTGATGCAGGTCGAGCAGGCCCTGAATGAGATAGGCGTAGTCTTCGGCAAAACCATCAACTTCAGCCGTGCGGCGCAGCAGTTGCGCCGAGCGGTCCCAACGCGAGGCCTCGATGAACGTAGCGGCGCGCATGGCGGCCGCCCGGAAGCTGGGTTCATCGAGCGCCGCCGCAGTTTGCGCCAGGGCGGAAATCATCAGCCCGTTCCAGGCCGTCAAAATCTTGGTGTCGATCGGCGGCGCCGGGCGCTCACGACGCCGGGCGTACAAAAGCGCGCGCGCTTCGGTAAGTTTCGGGTCCTGGCTGGCGGCTTCATCGGCTAGGTAGAGAATATTGCGGCCACGGAACTCGCCTTGGGGATCAAGCGGCATGGCCACATTGCCGTCCGTTTTCACTCCATAGGCGCGGCAGAAAAGCGCGGCTGGCTCGGGCTGCAGCAGGCCGTTGATCTCCTCCTGTGTCCAGAGATAATAGGCGCCCTCGCCTTCGTGGCTCCCACTCAACTCACGGTGGTTTTCCGGAACCGGACTGTCGGCATCCTGGGCCGAATAGAAACCGCCCTCAGAGCTGGTCATTTCATGCAGCACAAAATCGCAGGTCGAGCTCGCAGCTTCAGCCAAATCGCTCGCGTGCGTGACCTGCCAGGCTTCAACAAACGAGGAGGCCAGTTGCGCCTGGTCGTAGAGCATTTTTTCAAAGTGCGGCACGCGCCAGGCGGCATCGACCGCGTAGCGGTGAAAGCCGCCGGCGAGCTGGTCATGGACTCCGCCGCGGACCATGGCGCGCAGGCTGGAGGTGACCATGGCGATGGCCTCGCCGGCTTCGGGCTCGCCTTGGTGGAGCTTGGCGTAGCGAAGCAGAAACGCATGCGCCACCGGCCGGGGAAATTTCGGGGCGCCGCCGAAGCCGCCGCTGGCGGGATCGTAGCTGGCCTTCAGCTCGGCAAAGAGTTTTGGCCACGAATCCTGGAGCATCACCGCCGCCGAAGTAGATGCTCCCGCAGCGGCGGCCGCCGGCGTGAGCGCCTGCTCTAAGTACGCGCTCACATCATTAGCAGCAGCGAGCAGACGTGGCCGGTCGTCACGCCAGGCCGCGGCAATGGTGCGCAGCAGCCGGCTAAAGGAGGGCAAGCCATGGCGGTCGCGCGGCGGGTAATAGGTGCCGCCATGAAATGGCTTCCGGTCGGGCGTCAAGAACACCGACATGGGCCAGCCGCCACCGCCGGTCGTTGCCTGTACGAAACTCATGTAGAGCCGGTCAATGTCGGGTCGCTCTTCCCGGTCTACCTTGATGGAGACGAAGTTGTCGTTCAGCAATTCCGCGCAGGCGGCTTCGGAAAACGACTCCCGCTCCATGACGTGGCACCAATGGCAGGTGTAGTAGCCGATGGAGAGAAAAATCGGCCGGTCCAGCTCCCGCGCGCGCGCAAACGCCGCCTCGCCCCAAGGATACCAATCCACGGGATTGGACGCATGCAGTTGCAGGTACGGGCTGGCGGCGGCAGCAAGACGATTGGGCACTAATCCATTTTAGCGTTCGCTTGATTCAGCCTTCTTGAACCATTGGGTGTACCAGTCAAGGATTTGCGAGCGGCCTTCGTAGCCGTGCCAGGGGTCATGGCTGGGCGCGCCGAAAATGGCTTCCGCCAACGGGCCATGATCGTCGCCGGGGAAGGTCACTAGACGCACCGGCACACCGTCTTCGAAGAGCGCGCGGTATTCCTCTTCCGACTGTCCCAATGGGTCGGTCGTATCCGCCTGGCCTTGCAGCAGCAAGAGCGGCGTTTTGGCGTTTTTGGCGTAGGAGAGCCCGGATTGGCGCCAGGCATCGGCCGGCCGCTGCCAGGGGCGGCCAAAGAACCACTCGTCATAGTTCGGGCCGCGTTCGGTGCCGTACTCGCTGTACTGATCGATCACCGGTGCGCCGGAGACGATGGCGGCAAAGCGGTCAGTCTTGCCTTCGATGAAGCCGGCCATCTCGCCGCCATAGCTGTAGCCGAACATGCCCAACCGCTTGGCGTCGACCGGCTTGTGCGCCAGCGCCCAATCAAGCCCCGCCATTTCATCGAGAAAATCCTTACCGCCCAAATCGTTGCGGTCTGCAGCGGTGAACTGCCAGCCGTAGCCGGTGCTGCCGCGCGGGTTGATCTCCAGCACCGCCCAGCCCTGGGAGGTCAGCCATTGCATGAACGGGTCGAAGGTTTCCGTGAAGGCGCCCGTCGGCCCGCCGTGAGCGCGCAGGATCATCGGGGTTTTGCCGTCACTCGCAGGCGAGCCGCCGGGACACGAGGCCGGCTGATAGTACAGGCCGTGGATGGTCAGGTTGTCCGGTCCTTGCCAGGAAACCGGGGTCGCTCCGCGCCAGCCGGTTTGCGGCCAGTCCGGGTTGTTGTTGCTCAGCACCTTGCCAGGCGTATCGGGTGAGCTCGCATAGACAACTTGCGGCATGCGGTCCGTGGATTGCGCGATGAAGGCCCAGCCGGTTTGGGCGTGATTGGTGGAGTAGCCGCTGGCAATCGCCGTTGCGGCGGCCTGCCATTGCGGCGTGTCGCCCGATAGGCCAAATGCCAGCAGCGCGCGGCTGGTCCCGTGCTGCGCCTCGACGTAAATGCCGTTGCCGTCGTGATTCCAAACCAGCCCGCCGCCATAACCGCTGATGGCAAATGAACTCGATCCGCTTAAATCGTGCGGCGCGTCGCTGCCGTCGGTCGCAGTCACATAGAGGTCGCTTACGCCCGGCGGCGTATCGTGCTCCGACTGCGCCAGGTAGGCAATCCGCTGGCCGTTGGGTGAGAATGCGAAGGTCTGAATCGTCGGCGGGATTCCGGCAACGGTGCGGACGTTGCTGAGGTTGGTGACCGATACGATTTCCAACTTCGAGCTGGGCGGCAGCTCGGCATGATTTTCCGCCGGACCTACGCTGATGGCGAGCTGGTTGGAGTTCGGACTCCAGGCGAAACCTTCCGCTTCTTCCGACATGGGTGTGACCGCGGTTATCGTCTTACCGGTCAGCGAGTAGAGCCAGATGCGGGTGGGGTTGGTGTTCTGGCCGACGATCACTGCGTCTTTCTTGTCCTTTTTGTCTTTCTTTTCCTGTTCGGTCTGTGGCTGGCGCGCGCTAAATACAATCCATTTTCCATTTGGCGAGACCTCGAAGCGGCCCGGGCTGAGCGCCAGCTTGCCCGTCTCGAGGGTAATCGGTGCTGCCTCACCACCACCGATGGGCAGCCGAAAAATCTGGTGCGCGGCGCCGCGCTTGGCGGTAAACAGAATCGCCGAGCCGTCGGGCAGCCATTCGGGCGAACTCTCGCCGAATTTATCCGACGCCGGTGAGAAGGTGATTTGCCGCGCCGGCGCCGATCCATCACTCGGCGCTATCCAGAGATGGCTGGCGGCGCCATCGGCGGTCGATTCATGCTGCACCCACACCACCTCGTGCCCGTTGGGCGAAAGCTGCGGGTTGCTCACCGTGCCATAGTCGCGCATCTGCGCGTTGGTCACGCAATTGGTGAATTTCGGGGTTTGCGCCAGCGCCAAGCCGGCCGAGAGCAGAATGAGCGAGAAGAGCCGCAACATAGCTCGGATTAGACCAAAGCCCGGCCGGCAACGCAAGATATGGTAATATGGCCATACTATGAAAACCACGTTCGAAGTTGACGAGGCCCTCTGGCGGAAGGCGAAGATCATTGCTGCCGAGCGTGGGATCACGATGCGGGAGATGGTCGAGCGTGCGCTGCGTTGGTCGATCATCGTGCTGCCGTCGCAAAAAGTGAAAGAACAGCAGATGAAAGGAGCGAAGCAGGCAAAATGAAGGCCACGGTAGAGATCGACGACACCTTGCTACGGCAGACCAAGCGGATTGGCGCGGAATTTGGGATTTCCATGCGAGAAATGGTGAAGGAGGGCTTGCAGCGCGAGACGAAGCCAAAGCTGCCGTCGCGCGGGAAGATTCGCTGGGTCACGGCTTCGGGAACGCTGCCGAAGGACCTTGACCTTTCCAGCCGCGAGAAGATGTGGGAATGGCTGGAGAGTCCAGAGTCGGACGAACCGGAACTTAACCATTGATCGCGCTGGACACAAACCTTCTGGTTTACGCGTTTGACGCCGGCACGTCCGAGCACCTTAGGACGCGCGCGATGATCGAGAGCTTAGCGGCTGGAGACAACGATTGGGGTTTTGCATTGGCGAGCGCGGTTGAGTATTGGAGCATTGTGACCCGCCCGCTGCGAGGCCCTGCGGCCGCGACTCCCTCGGAGGCTGACGGCTACCTCTCGGAACTTTACACGGCGGGCGCTCATCTCTGGCTGCCCCTACCGGGATTCGGCCGGTGGTTGTTCGAGAGAGCCGCCGGAGAAGAGATTTCCGGACGCCGCATTTTCGACTGGCAAATCGGGCTGACGGCGCTGCAAAACGGCGCGACCGAGTTGTGGACGCACGATCGGTCGTTTCGCGCGCCCGAAGGACTGCGGGTGGTGGACCCTCTAGACTAACCCGCTGCCCGGCATTTAGAGGATCGCGCCGGCGAGGATCAGCTCGCGCGCGGCGGCGAGGTCAGGCGCCTGGATGCGGTCGCGGCCGAGCGGTGGGATGCGCTGGCGCACGATGGCGAGTACGGCTTGCAGGCGGCGGCCGGGCAGCAGGGGTTCGAGGTGCTTGAGTGCGTGCGAGGCGGCCACCAGTTCGATGCCCAGCACCGAGGCGGTATTGGCGACCACGCGTTCCAGCTTGAGCGCGGCGCCCATGCCCATAGAGACGTAGTCTTCCTTATTGCCTGACGTCGTGATGCTATCGACCGATGCCGGATGCGCGAGCACGCGGTTGTCGGCCACCAGCGCGGCCGCCGTAACCTGCGCCATCATCAAGCCGGAATTCAAACCGGCATCGGGCGCGAGAAACGCCGGCAAGCCTTCGTTCAGGGCCGGATTGACCAGGCGTTCGAGGCGGCGTTCGGAAATACCGGCCAGGCCGCAGAGGGCAATGGCGAGGTAGTCGAGGCCGTAGGCCAGCGGTTCGCCATGAAAATTGCCGCCACTGAGCACAGCGCCATTCGCGGCGCTGCCGGGCGTCGGAAATACCAGAGGATTGTCTACCGCGGCGTTGGCTTCGTTGGTAAACGTCCGGCGCACGAAAGCCAGGGTGTCGCGTACGGCGCCATGCACCTGCGGCATGCAGCGCAGGCTGTAAGCATCCTGCACGCGATTGCAATGCAGGTGCGATCGCCGGATGGCGCTGCCGGCAATCAGCCGCCGCAGCTTTTCTGCGGAAACGGCCTGGCCCGTCTGGCCGCGCACTTCCTGCAGGCGGGCGTCGAAGGCCGCCGGCGTGCCGCGCAGCGACTCCAGCGAGAGTGCGCCGATCACTTCGGCCGCTTCCACCAAGCGCTCGGCAGTGAGCAGGCTGAGCGAGCCGCTGGCGAGCATGGCGTTGGTGCCGTTGAGTACCGACAGGCCCTCCTTGGCTTCGAGCGTGAGCGGCCGCAGGCCCGCCTGTTGCAGCGCCGCCCTGCCCGACATGACGCGGCCGTTATATTCGGCCTCACCTTCGCCAATCAGCACCAGCGCCAGGTGCGCCAACGGCGCCAGGTCGCCGCTCGCGCCCACCGATCCCTGGCTGGGAACGACGGGATGCACGCGCCGGTTCAGTAGCGCGCACAGCGCCTCGACCACCCGGGGCCGGACGCCGGAAAACCCTTTGGCGAGCGAGTTAGCGCGCAGCAGCAGCATGGCGCGCACCACCGGCGTCCCGAGCGGCGCACCCACGCCACAGGCATGGCTGCGAATCAGGTTGAGCTGCAGCTCGCGGATCTTGTCCGGCGGGATGCGCACATCGCTCAACCGGCCGAGGCCGGTGTTGATGCCATAGGCCGGAACATCTTTGCCGAGCGCGGCCTCCACAACCGACCGCGTGCGCCGCAGCTTGGGCACAGCGCTCGCTGCCAGACGCACCGGACGATATTCCGTGGCAACTTCGGCGACCTGCTCGAGCGTCAGTCCGGCGCCTTTCAGTTCCAGAACCCGGGGCATGAAATTATTCTCCTTCCACTTGACGGGCACGGGCGGGGACCCGTGGCCCCAGCCCTGTCTCCGCGAGCGGTAAACGGTATTTGTCCGGCAGCGGGCAGGCCTGGAATTCACGGTCGATGCACACATGCACGGTTTCGCCTTCGGCCAGCAACACTCCATCGTCGGCACGCAGCGCTTCGTATTCAAAACGGATAATCGGTCCGCGCTGGCTGGTGACGCGCGTGCGGATAGTGATGATGTCGTCGTACCGCGCCGGCGACTTATAGCGGCAGCGTGCTTCGACCACCGCAACGATGCAGTTGTCGGCCTCCATATCGGCGTAGTTGATGCCGTTCTGGCGCAAATGCTCGACGCGGCCGACCTCGAACCAGACCAGATAGTTGGCGTGGTAGACCACGCCCATCTGGTCGGTCTCGGCATAGCGCACGCGCACCTGGGTCTCGGTAACTGCCTTCATGCGTTTTCCGGAGCGTAGTCGGATTCCGGCGCCGCCAGAAAGCTCTGCATCGCTTGCTCCCACTTGCCCTGTGCTTTGAGAATGAACTCGATCAAGTCGCGCGCCGCGCCGCCGCCTCCGGCGTGCTGCGCCACAAAATGAGCCGCTGCACGCACTTCCGCACGGGCATTGGCAGGCGCGGCGGCCAGGCCCGCGACACGCAGCATGGGTAGGTCCACAATGTCGTCGCCCATGCAACAGGTGTGCTCGGCCGCGCAGCCGCTCAGCTTCCAGATCTCCTCCAGCATCGCGCCCTTGCGGTCGACACCCTGGCGTACGTAATCCATGCGCAGGTCGCGCGCGCGCAGGGCGAGCGAGGCGGAGGTGCGCTTGGTGATGACGCCAGTCTTGAGGCCCGCACGGCGGGCGAGGGCGATGCCGATGCCATCGTGGGCGCTGAAGCCCTTGACCTCGACCAGGCCGTTTTCCGCGGTCTCACCGGGCACGTACCACAGCACGCCATCCGTTAGCACGCCATCCACGTCAAACAGAATGAGCCGGATCGAACGGGCACGGGCGATGGCATCGGGCGTGGTCATGTTCAGATCATCTCCGTGGTCCAGAGGTCGTGCAGGTGGACCAGACCCAGTAATCGTCCGTCGCCATCTACCACCGGCAGCGCGGTAATCTTGCGCGCTTCCATGACGTGCAGGGCGGCGGGCGCCAGCAAGTCCGGGGCGATCGTGGCGGGTTGGCGTGTCATGTATTCGCGCGCTGCCAGCTCGACGGCCTTGGCGCCTTGCGCCTGAAACAGCCGCCGCAGGTCGCCGTCGGAGATGACGCCCGCAAGTTTGCCCTCCTCGACTACGCAGGCCATGCCGAAGCCTTTGCGGCTCATTTCATACACAACATCGGCGAAGGCGCAGGCGGGAGCGACTGCCGGCAGCGCGTCGCCGGTGTGCATCAGTTCCTCGACCGGCTTAAGCCGCTTGCCCAGCACGCCGCCGGGATGCAAATCCGCGAAATCGCGCGAACTGAAGCCGCGCTGCTCCGCCACGGCCAACGCCAGCGCGTCGCCCATCGCCAGCGCGGCTGTGGTTGAGGCCGTGGGTGCCAACCCCAGCGGACAGGCTTCTTCCGGCACGCTCACGTCGAGATGCGCCTCGGCAGTGCGCGCCAGCAATGATTGCGGCGCGCCCGTGAGCGCAATCGTCGGAATGCCCAGGCGCTGAATCGGCGCCAGCAGATTTACCAGCTCGAGCGTCTCGCCGCTCTGTGAGAGCGCGATGACCACATCACCGCGCACCAGCATGCCCAAGTCGCCATGCAGCGCCTCGGCGGGGTGAAGAAACACCGCCGGCGAGCCGGTCGAGCTCAGCGTGGCCGCAATCTTGCGGGCGATCAGGCCGCTCTTGCCCATGCCGGTGACCACCACCCGGCCCTGGCACGCCAGCACCAGGGCTACTGCGCGCTCGAAATCCGCTCCGATGTGCTCGCTCAAGGCCGCTACGGCTGCGGCCTCGACGGCCAGGACGCGTTTCGCTGCGGCTTGAATGGCGCGAGAATCAGGCATGAGTGAAAGCCCATGGTAGCATTCGCGCCGCGTTAAGCTGGACTCATGGAGACTGATGTAATCGTTGCCGGCGCGGGACTGATCGGTCTGGCGCTGGCGCGCGAACTCGCAGCGCACGGACTTCGGGTCGCTGTGTTCGACGCCGGCGCGGCCGCGCAGCAGGCCTCCTGGGCGGGCGCGGGCATGTTGGCAGGCCGGCAGACGAGCGATCCGCAACTGCGGCCGCTGACGATCGCCAGTGCGCGGCTCTATCCCACCTGGGTCGCCGAGCTGGAGCGTGAAACTGGCGCTTCGGTCGGTTACCGTCCCGGTGGAACGCTGTTTCTGGCCAGCGCGAATCATCCGGCGCCTGCGCCGGCCCTGGAAGGCTGGCAAAAGATCGATCACGCCCGCCTTGCCGAGCTGGAGCCGCAGCTTGCCTGCCATGGCAAAATCGAAGTCTGGCGCATCGCCGATGACCACAGCGTAGATAATCGCGCCTTGTCGGCCGCGCTGCTCACCTCGATGCGTGCTCGCGGCGTTCGCCTCGTCGAACACGCAGCCGTCAGCGCCATTGAGCCAGCGCTGGACGGCGGGTTGACGGTCACGGCTGGGAGCGAGCGCCATCATGCGCCCATCGTGGTGAACGCGGCCGGCGCCTGGGCGTCCCAAATTGTGGCGCCGGTGAGCGTTCCGGTGCGCCCGCGCAAGGGTCAGATGCTTTGCCTGCGCAGCCGTATCGCGTTGCGCCATGTGATCGAAGGCGCCGATATCTATCTGGTGCCGCGCACCGATGGGCGCATCCTGGTTGGCTCAACCGTCGAGGACGTGGGCTTTGCCGGCGGCGTCGAGCCGGCGCGCATCGAAGAATTTCGCCGGCACGCCGCCGCGCTGGTGCCGGCGCTGGCCGATGCTGCCGTGCAGGAGACCTGGGCAGGGTTCCGCCCCTGTTCGGGCGATGAGTTGCCGATTCTGGGGCCGACCAGTTGTCCTGGATACTGGCTGGCGGCAGGTCACTACCGCGACGGCATTCTCCTCGCCCCCATAACAGCGAAAATTCTGACTTCGGCCATCACCAAAGGTTTCTTGACGTCCGCGCTCGATCTAACCCCGTTCCGGCCGGGCCGCTTTGCCGTGGCGGCCTGATGTGGCTCGCCACTTATTGCCCTGGTCGCTCCCGTTGGTCGCTTGGAGTGCGGGCTTCGATTCCCGGCAGGGTCCGCCCGCTGGCGCTCAGGGCTCCTCCAAGCTGCCGCCAGCGGTGCCGGCCGTTTTGGCCGGAAAGGCGTTGAGTTGCTGCAGCAGCGGCACCGCCGCAGACGGCGCCGTCACGCCGCTGCCGCTGAGAATTTCCTCCATGTTGCTGTGCTTGCCGTACATGGCTTCGTTGCCGGTCGTATCCGGCTGCACCACCGCGCCACTGATGCTGATGCCGGCAAAGGCGCCCTTGCTGCGGCCATAGGTCAGAATCTGCGAGTTGAGCTTGACGTCGGTGCCGGCTTCCACGTGCCGGCCCACCGGCCCAGCGGCCGCGGCGGCTTCCGCACCCACGCGGAATTTGCTGCTCAGCAGGCTATTCAGTTGCGCACGGCTGCCCATCACCATGAGAATGTCGCTCGACTGGGCTCCGATTTGCAGCCCCCAGCTCCCGCCGCCAATCGTGACGAACAGCGGTGGACCCCACTTTTGTCCGCTCTGGTTGCGACAGGTGGCAACACCTTTGCCGTAGTTGGCGCCGAATACGAACGCGCCTTTCTTCATGCCCGGGATGATGACAATGCAGTGGGCGCCGTCGAGAATCTCCTGAGGAATGGCACGATCGGGCGTGGCCATGATCTGCTGGAAGACCTGGGAGGCGCTTTTCAGCCGCGCGACATCGTCGTCGCGTGTGCTGTCCGCGTGCAGCCAGGTGGGACCGATCCAGGCGAAAAGCAGAGCTGCCACTGCCAAGGCGGTGAGTCCGGTTCGTGTTCGCATAAAACACCCCCGAATCATGCGATGCCGGCAAAGGTGGAGAAGGCTACATCTATTCACTGGCGCGGGGCCTGGCGTGGCTGCGCCACGCCACCCGCTTGACGCTCGGCCGGACTGGGGGCCCCGGGAGCCCCAGCCCGGCCTTCGCGTATCCGCCCCATCTAGCGTTGGTGCAACAGCCGGTTGAGCTCGGTCAGGAACTCGCTCACGTCCTTAAAATCCATGTACACGGAAGCAAAGCGGACATAGGCGACTTTGTCGATCTGGCGCAGGCGTTCCATCAGCAGTTGGCCGATGGTACTGGTCGGAATTTCCCGCTCGGGCGAGTCCACAATCACTGCCTCGGCTTCGTTCACGATGGTTTCGAGCTGGCTCATCGAGATGGGCCGCTTCTCTGCGGCGTGCAATAGACCGGTGAGCACTTTCTGGCGCTCGAATTTTTCCCGCCGGCCATCCTTCTTCACCACCATGTAGGGAATTTCGTCCAGCCGCTCGTAGGTGGTGAAGCGCTTTTCGCAAGCCAGGCACTCCCGACGCCGGCGGATCGACGCCCCTTCCTTGCTTTCGCGCGAGTCCACCACGCGATCTTCCAAGTGCCCACAGAACGGACAGCGCATGGCGGCATTCTACCCTAAGCTGCTGGATCCATTATGGAAATCGACTTCCGCGACCGCTCGCGGGTTTTCACGCCAGTCCGCACGCACCAGAACCCGTAGCTGCAGCAGAATGTGCGTACCTAGCGTCGTTTCGAGCTGCTGGCGTGCCCCCGAACCGATGCGGCGGATGGTCGTACCGCCGCGGCCGACCAGCGCCGCCTTTTGGCCTTCGCGCTCGCAGATAAGCACCGCTTCGATGATCCGCAAGGGCTTGCCCTGGGAGCGGCGCATCCGTTCGCCCTCAATTCTGACCCGCAGCGCATGGGGGATTTCCGCGCGCATCGCCAGCATCGCCTGCTCGCGGATGACTTCTGAAATCCAGAACTGCTCCGGTTGATCGGTCGTCTGCTCGCCCGGAAAATATTCCGGACCCTCCGGCAGCGCGGCGAATACCAGCCGCAGCAACTCTTTCAGGTTCACTTTCTTGAGCGCCGAAATCGGAATCATCTCGGCAAACGGGTAACGTTCGCGATAGCTGGTAATTAGCGGCAGCAACTCATCCCGGCGTGGCAGCAGATCCACTTTGTTCAGCACCAGGAAAACCGGCGGGGCATTCTCGCCGCGCAACAGGTCGAGCGCCATGGCGTCTTCGGCTCCCCAGGCGCGGGTAACGTCCACCATGAATAGAGCCAGGTCGCGTCCCTCCAGCGCGGCGTGAACGCTGCGCGTCAGCTCGCGCGCGAGCGGGCCCTTGCCCCGATGAACGCCGGGCGTATCCACAAACACGGCCTGGTCCTGCGGCGTACGGACCACGCCCAGCAAGCGCGTGCGCGTGGTCTGCGGGTGTGGCGTGACGGCAGCGATTTTTCTGCCCACCAGAGCGTTGACCAGCGTGCTTTTGCCCGTGTTCGGCCGCCCCAGGATGGTGACGAATCCAGAGTGCATTAGGAAATCGCGCGGGCAATGAAGAAGGCGGCTGTCGCCGCCAGGCCGCCAATGACGGCCGTTTGCAGTGCCGAGCGCAAGGGCTGCGAACCCGTAAAGCGGCCTTTGATATAGCCGAACACCAGCAAGGCCGTCCCTGTGACCGCAATCGACGCTGCCAGCGCCACGTGCAGCGAAATCGGCGCAAAGTAAGGCGCCAGCGGAATCATCCCGCCCAGGATGTAGGCGCCGGCAATGGTGGAGGCGCTCGCCCAGGCGCGGCCGGGTTCGGGCGCTTCCAGGCCTAGCTCGAAGCGCATCATGAAGTCGCGCCAGGCGCGCGGCCTCTCCGCGAGGGCGGAAGTGACCTGCGTGCTTTCGCGCTCGCTCATGCCATAGGTCTGGAGGATCTCGGCGACTTCCTGGCGCTCGTCCTCCGGACGCTCGGCGATTTCACGTTCTTCGCGGGCAAGCTCGCTGGCATAGTGTTCTGCATCGCTGCGCGCCGCAAGATACCCTCCCAGGCCCATGGCAATCGAACCTGCCGCAATTTCCGCCAGGCCTGCCGTGACCACGATCCGGCTGCTCAGTGCCGCCCCGCTCAGTCCCGCGGCGAGAGCAAACGGCACCGTGAGCCCGTCCGACATGCCAATGACGAAATCGCGCAGGCGGGCGCTGCCGCGAAAGTGATGCTCGGTATGCTGAGGCTCGGTCGCAGGCATGTGGGCGGCGGCAGCAGGAGTGGGCGTGCTCACGCTACGATGCTAACAGCTTTCCGCCATGCAGCGCGGGGGCGCAGTCCCGGCCATAATAGGGGGTAGAAGCCTCATGCCGCCGCGCAGCCCCCAAAGCCATCGTCTGGTGCGCCTGTTTGGCATTGATATCCAGTTCCATATGAGCTGGATCATCATCCTGGTGCTCATTGCGGTCACTCTGGCCAGCTATTTCGCCGGCGCTAACCCGCACTGGTCCCAGCTCGCCGTCGTCGCCGCCGCCGCGGTCACCACCATCCTGTTCTTCGTCTCGGTCGTACTCCACGAACTGGCGCACAGCCTGGTCGCCCGCGCCAAAGGTTTGCCCGTCCATGTCATCACGCTCTTCGTGTTCGGCGGCGTCAGTGAGCTGACGCGCGAGCCGGACGATGCCGGCACGGAGTTCAAGGTCGCCATCGCCGGCCCGCTCTGCAGCCTGGTCCTTGGCGGCCTCTGTTTGTGGTGGGGCCAGAGCGGCAATGTCCACACGCCCTTCTTCGCCATCCTCGAATGGCTGGGCTACATCAACATCCTGCTTGCCTTGTTCAACCTCATCCCCGGCTTCCCGCTGGATGGCGGCCGCGTGCTGCGCGCCATTTTGTGGAGCTCGAACAAGGACTTTGTCAAGTCCACGCGCTGGGCCACCCAGGTCGGCAAGGTAGTAGCCATCGGCTTCATTCTCTGGGGCGTGTTTCAGTTTTTCAGCGGGCAGGGCGTTGACGGCATTTGGCTCGCCTTCATCGGCTGGTTCCTGCTGAGCGCGGCCGAACAGAGCTGGCGTCAGACGGAGCTGGAATCGGCGCTCAGCCACTACACCGTGCGCGATCTGGAGACGCCATTTTTCTCGCGCGTGCCACCGGACATCAATCTCGAAAGCTTCATCTCTGATCTGGCTACCCAGCATCAGTTCCGCGCCAGCCTGGTGATGGACACCCACGACAACTTGCTGGGCATTATTACCGCCGCCGATCTGTCGCGCATCCCCCGTGAGCGGTGGGGCACGACGCTGGTTCGTGATGTGATGGTGCCGCGCGACGCCATGGCTACGGTGCTGCCGGGCGAAGGTTTGCACTCGGCACTGCGGAAAATGGTGGAGCACAATGTGGGCCAATTGCCCATACTGACTGATAGCGGCGTCCGCGGCATCATCCGCCGTGATCGCATTATCGAACTGTTGAATACAACTCTGGCAGGAGGGAATTCATGAGCGCAGCCAGCGCCATCCGCGTGGAACCAGGGGCACAGCCGCAAAGACAGGGAGGGGAAGCGTTCGGCTCGCCCGGCATTGCGCCGCGCTGGACGCGCGGTGGCAAGGACGCCATCGGCACTGCGTACGCCGCCTCCAGCCGCGTGTGGTTCACACTCGCGCAGGGCACGCTCACGGAGATTTACTTTCCTACCCTTGACCGTCCCCAGGTCCGCGACTTCCAGTTCCTCTTCACCGACGGTCAGACGTTCTTTCATAGCGAGCGGCGCGACTGCGACTCCCACGTCGAGGCACTGGCGCAGGAAGCGCTCGGCTTCCGCATCACCACCGAAGACCGTCAGGGCCGCTATCGCTGCCATAAGGAGCTGATCGCCGACCCACATCTGAGCTGCGTGCTGCTGCATACCAAAGTCGAGTCCAGCGCTGCGCTGGCGCGCAACCTGCGGATGTTCCTGCTGTGCGCCCCGCACATGGACGGCATCGGCTGGCACAATTTCGCCAAAGTGTCCGAAGTTGCCTCACGCCCCATTCTTTTGGCGCACCGCTGCACCTCCTGGCTGGCCATCGGCGCCACCGTGCCCTTGCATCACAGCTCCGCCGGTTTTGTGGGCAAAAGTGACGGCTGGACCGACTTGGCCGCCGATTGCCAGCCCAACTTCAGTTTCGACACCGCGAGCGATGGCAACGTGGCGCTCACGGCCGAGCTAGACCTGAGCGCCAGCCGCGAGTTTGTCGTGAGCCTCGCCTTTGGCGATACCCGCCAGGCCGCCATCAACACCCTGCTGCAAAGCCTGGATCAGCCCTACGACGCGGCGCGGGACCGCTTTCTGGAGCAGTGGCAGCGCACCTGCGTTCATCGCAAGGCCCTGACGCAATACGCGCAGGACGGTGGGGCGCTCTACCAGCGCAGCGTCAGCCTATTGCTCGCCCATGAGGATAAAACTTATCCCGGCGCCATGATCGCCTCCCTCTCCATTCCCTGGGGTGAAACCAAGGGCGATGAGGATTTGGGCGGCTATCATCTGGTCTGGACGCGCGACCTGGTGCAGAGCGCTACCGGTCTGCTCGCCAGCGGCGACCATGTAACGCCGCGGCGCGCTCTGTTGTACCTGGCGGCCTCGCAGCACCCTGACGGCGGCTTCGCGCAGAACTTCTGGGTCAACGGCACGCCCTATTGGCAAGGCATTCAGCTCGACGAAGTCGCATTTCCGGTTCTGCTCGCCTGGCGGATGCGCCGTGAAGGGGCCCTGCCCGACATTGATCCGTATCCCATGGTGGCGCGCGCCGTCGGTTACATGTTGCGCCACGGCCCCGCCACGCCGCAGGAGCGCTGGGAAGAAGCGGGCGGCTACTCGCCCTCCAGCCTCGCGGTTCATATCGCCGGCCTGGTTTGTGCCGCCGATCTGGCCCGCGCGCATGGCAATGCCGCGATGGCGCAGTTAGCCCTGGACTACGCCGATTTCGTCGAGAGCCACCTCGAAGCCTGGACCGTGACCACGCAAGGAGCGATCGTGCCCGGCATCCGGCGGCATTACATCCGCATCAATCCCGCACCGCGCATGGGCGTGGGCGCGGATGAAGATCCCAACTCCGCCATCCTGCATATCAACAACATCGCGCCCGGCGAACCATCGGATTTTCCCGCCCGCGACATCATCGACGGCGGCTTTCTCGAACTGGTGCGCTACGGCATCCGCGCCGGCGGCGATCCGTTGATCGAAGACTCTCTCCGCGTCGTGGATGCTGTCCTGAAAGTCTCCACGCCCTTTGGCGACTGCTGGCATCGCTACAACCACGACGGCTATGGCCAGCACACGGATGGCTCGGCCTATACCGGCTGGGGCCGCGGCGGCGCCTGGCCGTTGCTCACCGGCGAGCGCGGCCACTACGAGCTGGCCGCCGGCCGCGATGCCGCGCCTTACGTCCACGCGATGGAGCGGCTTGCCAACCATATGCAGATGCTGCCGGAGCAAATCTGGGACTTACCCGACCTGCCGCGTCGGTTCCTGTACTTCGGCCGCCCCAGCGGCAGCGCCATGCCGCTGCTGTGGGCGCATGCCGAGTACGTCCGCCTGCTGCGCTCCCTTGCTGACGGCGCCGTCTTCGATCTCATTCCCGAAGTTGCCGACCGCTACAGCCGTGGCGCCCGCAAGCGTACCCGCTTCCTCGAAGTCTGGAAGTTCCATCGCCAGGTCGCCCGCATGCCGGCCGGCGCGACCCTGCGCGTCCAAATCGATGCGCCGTTTTTCCTGCACTCTAGTCTGGATGAATGGACCACCGTGACCGACCAGCGCTCAACCCCTACCGATTGCGGCTTCGAGTACGTGGATGTTGTTACCAAACCGGCGCAAAAAGCTCCCCTCCGCTTCACCATGCGCTACGTCGCCGATGGCCGCTGGCAAGGCCAGGACTTTGAGGTCAAAATAGTCCCTGAGTCCGGAACACTGTAACCTGTAACCGTAACCTTGAATCCTATGAAACTCACTCCTGGAAAACTCAAAGGCATGAATGCAGTCTCCGATGCGCGCGGCGTCATTGCCGCTACCGCCATGGATCAGCGCGGCAGTCTGCAAAAGGCTTTGGCCAAGGAAAAAGGCAGCCCGGCGCAGCCGGCGATGATGGAGGAATTCAAAGTCGCCGTCAGCAAGGCGCTCACTCCCTATGCCAGCGCCATTCTGCTCGATCCCGAGTATGGCCTGCCGGCGGCCAAGAGCCGCGCCAAAAATGCCGGCCTGTTGCTCGCCTACGAGCAGAGCGGCTACGACAATACCCAGCCCGGCCGTCTGCCTGATCTGCTGCCACACTGCTCGGTCAGCCGCCTGAAGGCCGACGGCGCCGATTGCATCAAGGTGCTGCTCTATTACACGCCGCTGGAAAAGGCGCCCATCAACGATATCAAGCATGCCTTTATCGAGCGCATCGGCGCTGAGTGCCGCGCCAACGATATACCCTTTTTCCTCGAGTTCGTCGGCTACGATCCCGATGGCGGAGATGAAAAGGGCCTGGAGTACGCGCGTAGGAAACCGGAAGTCGTGCGCGGCAGCATCGCCGAGTTCACCAAGGATATCTACGCCGTGGACGTGCTCAAGGTGGAAATTCCCGTGAACATGAAATTCGTTGCCGGCGCCGCCGCCTGCACCGGCGCGTCGGCCTACAGCAAAGCCGAAGCCTCCGACCACTTCCGCGCTGCCGCCGGGGCCGCGCACAAGCCTTTCATTTACCTGAGCGCGGGTGTCAGCAACGCTGAGTTCAACGAGAGCCTGGCAGTGGCGGCCGAGGCCGGAGTGAAGTTCAATGGCGTGCTCTGTGGCCGCGCCACCTGGAAAGATGGCATCCCCATTTACGGCAAGCAGGGCCTGGCCGCGTTTGAGAAGTGGCTGGCTACCGAGGGCCGCGCCAATATCGAAGCCGTCAACCGCAGCTTGCAGGCCGCCACGCCCTGGTTCGCCGCCTACGGCGCCTCTTCCGCAGCCGCGCTCGCCTGAAAGCAGGAGACGATGCTGGGCCTGTATCTCGCGGTGCCGTTTTGCCGCTCGAAGTGCAGCTACTGCAACTTCGCCAGCCAGGTCTATCCGGTTGCGGTCTATCGCGAATACTGCGAGCTGCTGGCGCGCGAAATCGAGCTGGCCGCCGCCGCCGATGGCCTCGAGGGCGCAGCCGTCGACACCATCTATTGGGGAGGTGGCACGCCCACGCTGCTGCCGGCTGATGGCTTCGCCGGCGTCATCGCCGCCATCCAGCGCACCTTCCAGCTCGCGCCCGATTGCGAGCACACCGTTGAGGCCGCACCCGGCACGCTCAACGCCGAGCGCCTCGACCTGCTGGCTGCCTGCGGCGTGAACCGTCTCAGTCTCGGCGCGCAATCCTATCACGATGCCGAGCTGCGCGCCGTCGGGCGCCTGCATCGTGCCGAGGCGAGCGACAGCGACATCACCCGTGCCCGCGCCACCGGCATCCGCAACCTCAACCTCGACCTGATTGCCGGTTTGCCCCACCAAACTGCAGAATCCTGGCGCATCTCGGTCGAGCGCGCCCTGGACACCGGCGTGCCGCATCTTTCGGTCTACATGCTCGAAGTCGATGATGACAGCCGCCTCGGCCACGAGCTGCTGGCCGGCGGCGAACGTTACCACGCCCATTTTGTGCCTGACGACGATCTTATTGCCGACAACTACGAGTGGGCCTGCGATCAGCTTACGGCGGCCGGCGTGCAGCAGTATGAAATTTCCAACTTCGCCCGTCCCGGCTTCGCGTCCCGCCACAACGAGGGCTACTGGTTGCGGCAACCCTATCTCGGTTGCGGCCTCGATGCGCATTCGTTCATCGCCAATCGCCGCTTCGCCAACCCCGACACGCTCACCGCCTATTGCGAACCCTTGCGCGCCGGACGCCTGCCGCGCACGCCTGCAACCGCATTGACCGACGCCGCTGCCCGCGAGGAATACTACTTTCTCGGCCTGCGCCGCACCGCCGGCGTCGCCTTGCGCGAAGACGATCCCCAAGCCGCCGCCGTTCCGGCGTTGGTCGCCTCCGGCTTGCTGCGACGCACCGGCAGCAACATTGCACTGACAGCGCGCGGCCGCATGCTCTCCAATCGCGTCCTCGCCGAATTCCTCGAACCCGTCGTCGTCCCGTGAGACTGTGAACTGTGAACTGTAAGCTGTAAACTTGAACTCATGCGCGGACGCTTCACCCCCAAAGGCATGACTGCTGTCGCAGAGATGGAAGGCCGCGGTGTGCATGCCGCCGTCGACCTGCGCAGCGACACCGTTACCCGCCCCACGCCGGAAATGCGCCGCGCCATGATGGCCGCCGAAGTTGGCGACGATGTTTACGGCGAAGACCCCACCGTCAACCGCCTCGAAGCGCAGGCGGTGGCAATTTTTCAGCGCGAAGCCGCCGTCTTCGTGCCCAGCGGCACCATGGCGAACCAGATCGCCATTCACGTGCATACCCGGCCAGGCCAGGAAATCATTTGCGAAGCCAAGTCGCACACCTATAACGTTGAGATGGCCATGGCGGCGGCGTTTTCCGGATGCATCTTCCGTCCGGTCACCTCCGGCAGCGGCCGCATGCCCTGGGATTTAGTGCAGCCCGCGTTGCGCCTGGACGACCCTCAGAACCATGCGCAGACTGGCCTTGTGGTCGTTGAGAATACGCACAACTTTGCCGGTGGCGTGGTCACCAAGCCTGAGGTGTCGAAGCACTTGTGCGGCGAGCTGCGCAAGCTGGGCGTAGCTACGCACCTGGACGGCGCCCGCATCTTCAACGCGGCAACGGCGCTGGACGTATCGGTGGCCGAATTGTCCGCCCCGTTTGATTCCGTGATGTTCTGCTTGTCTAAAGGGCTGGGCGCGCCGGTAGGCTCGATGCTGCTCGGCAGTGCGGAGTTCGTCGCTCGCGCCCGCAGCGTACGCAAAATGCTCGGCGGCGGTATGCGGCAGGCGGGCGTACTGGCCGCCGCCGGATTAGTCGCACTCGAAAAAGGCCCGGATCGCCTGGCGGAGGACCATCGCAACGCCCAACTTTTGGCCAAAGAAATCCCCACCATCACCGGCCTGCGCCTCGATCCGCCCGAAGTCGCCACCAACATCGTCATCTTTGACGTTGGCCAAACGGAGTTTTCTGCGGCTCACGTCGTCGAGAATCTGGGCGACCGCAACGTTTTGGCCAGCGCGCTCGATCCTACTCATATCCGCTTTGTCACCCATCGGGACGTCGACGAGGCGCAATGCCAGGAGGCTTTGTTTGCCCTCCGGGCGGTAATCGAGCGCGAATGAGGTGGCTCGCCACTATTTGCCCTGGTCGCTCCCGTTGGTCGCTTGGAGTGCGGGCTTCGATTTCCGGCAGGGTCCGCCCGCTGACGCTCAGGGCTCCTCCATGCTGCCGCCGGACGACCTGGATTGGAGTGATCTGTCTGGCTCTGGCCTCGGCGGCGCTGGCCATCCCGCCGCGGACCGGCGCCCTGGCACCGCTGCGACTTGACGCCGAGTTTTACGGTGTTTCGGTGCCTTCGGCCTACCTCAAACAGTCCCTGGGCTCGCAGATCGCCGCCGGGGAAGCCGCATGGCAAACCGCTACAGGCGCAGGCGTCATCGTCGCCCTGATCGACAACGGTGTCGATCCATTTAACCCCGCCCTAAACGGCGCTCTGCTGGGTTCCCAAGGCTGGAACTTTTACGACAACTCGGCGAACTGGTCCGCCTGGTCCGAACTGGCACCCAACGGTCAGCCGCTGGGCGGCGTTTTGAAGGCTATTGCCAGCTCCGGCACCTGTCCGTTTATTCAACCCGCTCCGCTCAAGGCCAACATCATCCTCAATGGCATTACCGAGCCTTTCGATTCTGATCAGGATTCGACCGGTGAAGTCCTGGCACTCATGACCAGGCTGGAGAAGTGTGAACCCGGCTTTGGCCATGGCACTGCGGCGGCCGGTCTGATTCACCTCGTCGCACCTCAGGCAAAAATCCTGCCCATCAATGCCTTCGGGCCGAACGGACGAGCCACACCCGCTGCGATTGCCGCAGCCATACGTTACGCCATCGCCCGGCATGCAAATGTAATCAACCTGAGCTTCACCAGCCCGCAGCGTTATGCGGTCATTGAAGCTGCCGTGGCGGCCGCGCAGGCTCACGGCATTGTGGTTGTGACTGCGGCCGGCAATTCCGCTACCGATGCTCCGTTCTATCCTGCCGCACTGCCCGGCGTGTTGAGCGTTGGCGCCATCGATGGCTGCGGTACGCGGGCGCCCGCTTCCTGCCTCGCCGATCCTCTGCTGCTGCGCGCCGGCTTTTCCAACTACGACCCTCCAGCCGGTATTCTGGACGCCGATGTGGCCGCGCCCGGCGTGCGCCTGCTAACCACCTTCCCCGGCTTCGGCCTGATCTGGGCGGAATCGACTGGAACGTCGTTCAGCGCCGCCCTGGTCAGCGGCGAGGCCGCGCTGCTGGTCCAGCTCGGCCAATCGCGTGCCGATATCGTGAACGAAATCGAGGGCACCGCAGACCCGGCCATTCCCGGCGATGCCGATGGCAGTCTGGGCCACGGCTTGATCCAAATTCTGGGCGCCCTGCGGCTCGCTCACTAATAGCCGGCGGCTTTGTCCACTCGCGTAAGCAGCGGCACGCCTTTGCGGTAGCAGCGCCAATTCTGGAGAAAGCAGCGCATTCCCACGTCGGTCCAGTGCGGCGAGACCGTGCGGTCGGTCGAGTGCGGCGAGAGCAGCACGTTCTCCATCGCCCAGAGCGGGCTGTCGGCGGCCAGCGGCTCGTGCTCGAAGACGTCGAGTGCCGCCCCGGCAATCTGGCCCCGCCGCAGGGCCTCAACCAGCGCCGCTTCATCGACCACCGGTCCGCGGCCGAGGTTGATGAATATTGCCGACGGCTTCATCGCGGCGAACGCCTCGGCATTGAGCCAGTGCCGCGTTGCCGGCGTCAGCGGCAGCGCTGCCAGCACAACGTCGGCGCCGCGCAGCATCGGCAGCAGGTCCTCGGGCGCAAAGAAGCGCTCGACTCCCCGCTCTTTCCGTTCCGGATGCCGCCGCAGGGCGTGAATACGCATGCCCAGCCGGCGCGCTGCTTGGGCGCAGGCGCTACCCACGCCGCCGTAGCCCACTACCGCCATGACTTTGCCGGCCAGGCTCTCGACTTCAAATTGCTCCCAGCGGTGCGCCTGCTGTTGCGCCAGCATCCGTCGCGTCTGCTTGTAAAAAAACAGGATGCCGTAGACGGCAAACTCGGCGAGAGGGGGCGCATACGCCCCGCGCGCGTTCGATACCATCACGGGGCTGGCGATGAGTTCCGGCGTAAGCAGCCGGTCGAGTCCGGCTTCAAACGAATGCACCCACTTCAAGCCTGGCCCCGTGTGTGGCCACACCTCCGAAAACGGCGGGGTCCCTCCCGCCAGCGACGAGTACAAAATGACTTCTGAGCCCGGCGCTTCCCGCGCGATCACTTCCGGCGTATGGCCGACAGCGATCTCGACGCCCTCCCGGCGCAGGGGCCGCAGCAGCCGTAGCGACGGAAGTTCATCCGGTACAATCGCCAGTAGTTTCATTCGTAGGCGGGCTTTTCGCCGGGGTGGTAAACGCGCTCCGTGTGCCCCTTGAGCTGCGCCGGAAAGAAATACACCGTCCGCAAGTTGCCGGTGGCGTAGCGCTCGGCTTCGTCCTTGAAGTGCGGATTGCCGGGATGGCCGCTCTCGCCGCCGGCCGTGATCGCGCGGGCCGTGACCTTGGGGCCGAAGTCGATCACCGCGACAAAGCTGTTGCCGCTGCAGCCGTAAATGCGCTTGGTGGTCAAGCCGCGGCAGGGTGCAAATGAGGCCAGCGATCCCCAGGTGGCCGTGGTGAACATGACCGGCGTGCCGGGGAGGGAATCGTCAAACCGGGGATGATGGATGGAATCATCCAGTCGCTGGAAGACATTGATCTTGCCCCACGGCACCTGATACGTGCCCCAGTTGCGGGTGAGCCGATCGACCGCCTGCGACAGGCCTTGCAGCAATTGCTCCGGCTTGGCGCTGTGCTGCACGTAGGTGGAGTCGTCCTCAAACCGCGCCCGCGCCTCGCTTCCCGTCAACCGGTACATCGCCCGGCCCCAATAAACGGCAATTGAAGTCGGGATCGAGTCCGCGCCCCAGCGGTAACTCCAGTGCCGCAGCTCGGCGATCGGTCCCGCCAGCTTCGCCTTCAGCGGATCCGTTGCCGGTAGCGCATCGTAGTCTTTCAGCAGCGTCGGAATGGTGCGCGCAAACCAGGGCTGGTAGCTGTCAAAGTCGATGGTCTGGATGACGCTGGCGACGGTTTCATCGTGAATGCCGGTCAGCACCCGCAGCGCATGCAGGCCGCGCATGCTTTCGTAGCGGGCGTAATCGACGTAAGGCGCGTAATCGGCTTTTTTCGGGCTGTCCGGCCCGGCCGCCGACCAGGGCCAGTTGTTCGAGTTATACAGCCAGCCGGTGCCCGGATCGAACAGATGCGGCGTTTCCTGGAGCGACAGCACGCCGTGCCATTCGGTCGCCGGATTGCTGCCATCCACCGGCTGCTGCCAGTCGAAGTTGGAATCGCGGCGCGGAATGAAATCCGAATCCCAGTAGGCGATGTTGCCGTCCGCGTCGGCGTAGATGGTGTTGTTGCTGGAGTTCGTGTGCAGCTCCATCGTCTTCTGAAACTGCTGGAAGTTGAGCGCCTTGGTGCGCAGAAAGTCCTGTTCCAGCGCCCGTGTCGGCCGCTGCATCAGCCGGATCGTTTCCCACTTGCCATTGACTTCGCCAATCACCGGCCCGTGCCGCGTCCAGTAGGCCGTGAAGCGTCGCACCGCCATGCCGTGCGCGGTTTTGTAGGGAATTTCGATGACCCGCTGCGTCACCGGTAACTCCTGATTGCCGTACTTGTAGACGTAGTGATCGCCGCGCTTGCTGACGGTCTCCAGATAGAAATCAATATTGTTGGTGGTTTCTGCCGAGGTGTGCATCCAGCCCAAGCGCGTATTGAAGCCCTGGTAGACGAAAAACTGTCCCCAGGTCACCGCGCCGTAGGCATCGAGCCCCTGGTCGCTCGACATTTGCAGCTCCGAGCGAAAGTAAAACGACGTGTGCGGGTTGATCACCAGGATGGCGTGGTGGTCAAGCGTGTTCCTGGGTGCGATGGCGATGCCGTTCGACCCTCCGGGATGCGGAGGTAAAAAATTTTCGGCGAAGCGTGGCGCCGCCGGATCGATGCCGCCCGGTTGGGTCCCGTAAAACGCGGCAATCGAGTGCAGGCTGGCGCGTTCGATATCGCCGCCGATGCTGCCTTCGCTGAAGGCATAGGCCATCCAGGGGTAAAAGCGGTGAATCACGCGCGGATGCACCTCCGGGTGCGTGTACAGGTAGTAATTCAGGCCGTCGGCAAAGGCGTCGTCGAGCTTTTGCAGCCACGCCGGGCTGGCGGCGTACTTCTGCTTTAGCGCCGCAGGGTCCATGAACAGCTTCATGCGCAGATCGCGCCAGATTTGCGACGGCCCTTCGGCCTGCGCCAGCTCGCCTATCGCATTGATATAGTTGGTCTCAACGCGATGGAAATCATCCTCGGCCTGGGCGTATTCCATGCCAAAGACCGCCTCGGCGTCGGTCGCGCCGTGCACGTGCGCGATTCCCCAGTTGTCGCGTGTGATGGTCACCGCTGTGGCTTCCTGGCTCCAGCGCGCCAGTTCCTGCGGTGTGGGCGCAGGCACCACTTGTGCCTGTGCCAGTAGGGAAAAGCCGGCGACGGCCAGGCCCGTCACCAAGCCGGTAGCAATGCGTTTGGTCATGGCGTATCCTGTGTGGAACATTGTCAGCCTACTCCAGGGACCGTAGGCGGAGCAAGGGCACTCATGATATCGCTCAAACGCCATTGGCAGGAATGGGACAGCCTCGAGGGCCGCATCCGGCTGCTCGGTGAGGGCTATCTGCATCTGTTGCAGGCGCTCGAAACCGCCGCCGGGGAAATGTCGCGTGGCCTGGGCGGCCAGTTCCGCGAGGACATGCAGGCCATCCTGAGCTACCTCAAGCCGCCGTCCGAACAGGTCCCGGACAAGGCCACGCTCGAAAAGACCCGCACCCAGGCAGTCGAGGCGCTGCGCTCACTCACCGAGGCGGTGAACCGCCGCGAGGCCGAATACCGCGATATTATCCGCATCCTGGCGCGTACCGGCGCCACCATCGCCCAAACCGGCGCGGCCCATAGTGACGCGCTGCAGGGCCACGCCACGCGCCTGGAAGCGATCGCCAACTCAGAACCCACTATCGAAACCCGCCGCCAATTGCATGCCCTGGTGCTCGAGCTGCGCGAATTTGCCACGCTGGCGCGACAGGAGGGCGAAGCGCAGGCGCGGCAGTTGAATGAAGAACTGCGCCACGCTCGTGAGAAGCTGGAGCAGGCCTCGACGCTCGCCAGCACCGACACCCTCACCGGTATGGGCAATCGCCGTCTGGCCGAAAGCGCCGTCGCCCAGGCTTTGGCCGAGGGCGTACCCGTCAGTATCCTGATGATCGACCTGAACGGCTTCAAGAACGTTAACGATGCCTACGGCCATAGTCAGGGGGACAGCCTGTTGCGCCTGGTGGCCTATCAGACCCGCCGCCTGGTCCGCGATGCCGACCTGGTCTGCCGCTGGGGCGGCGACGAATTCGTCGTGATCATGCGCCACGCCGATCTGGACCTGGCCCGCGCCACCGCGGAGCGCATTCTGAGCGAAGGCTTCGGGGAGTTCCTCCTCACGCGTGCCGAGGAAGACGCCCGCGTGGTCGTCGGCGCCAGCATCGGCGCCGCTGCCTCCCAACCCAACGACACCGCCGAAACCCTCCTCGACCGCGCCGACCGCGACATGTATGCGGAGAAGCGCCGCCGCAAACTCGCTGCCACACCCACCCGTTAGCTCTGCGCTAGCCCGCTCCACCTGTTTTGCTGGCAGGGTTTTACCGCCGTTTTCGCGTTTATTAATGGAGACAGTTATGCCCAGGCGCACCGCTGCCCTGATTCCCTCGGTTTTCCTGGCCGGTTTATTGTCGCTCGCCGCCCAGGGCGTAAAACCGCCCGCCCAGACCGCCCCGCCAAAGACGGCCGTGCCAGCGGCTGCCCCCGCTTCCCGCGACAGCACCGCTCCTCCTGCCTTCGGGCAGGTACCCACTCCTCAATTTGGCGAAGTCCCTGCCCCACAATTCGGCGAGGTCCCTGCTCCCAATGGCGGCAAACCCGCCGCTCCCGCCGCCACTCCAGCCACGCAGCCGCTGCTACCCGCTGCCGTCCCTGCGCCCCAGGCGGGTCTGACCTGGGGCGAGCAGGCGGTGCTGAAGGCCGGTCTTCACTATCACCCCAGCGGCTGGAGCGGCTCCTACTACGCCATGGTGCAGGGCCACCTCGACAAGTGGGACTTCTACACCGATGGCACCTGCCTGCATCGGGGCGTCGTCCATGCCGTGGGCTTTGCCGGCGGCAGCAGCCAGCGTTGCGTCTACACCCTCAACCGCGATGGCACCATCACCCTGCAATTCGCTCCCTCTGTCTCCGCCTCGGTAAGCGGCCGTTTCTCGGGCGCCAGCAGCGCCCAAGCTGCCCCGTCGCAAACCGTCCCCATTAAGATGATCGGGCCTCAGGGCGCAAGCGGCTTAGTCCTGGGCAAAGAAGTCCTGCATTGGCGTTCCTGGTAAAGGAGAACACAGTGAAACTCAAAAGCACCGTTGTGGTTTCTGCCGCCCTGTTATGGGCTTGTTGGCTGCCGATCTCGGCCCGGGCGCAGCATACATTCCGGGTGGTGCTGGCCAGCCATAATGGCTACGGCCTGGATTGCTCCGTTGTAGTCAACGGCGGCATGGCGCGTACCTGCAACAACCAGAAAGACGCTTGGGACCAAAGCTGGAATGGCAGCAGCCTGGGCGTGAACGTCAAGATTCCCGGCGGCTGGAGCTTCAACTACACCGCGGACATTTATGTTGATGGTACGCTGCAGTCGCCGGCACACTGCAATTGGGATCATCAGACGCATACGTATTGCGCCAACGGCTGGGTCAGCCCCTTACGCATTGCGAATACCTGGGGATTCAACTGGAACGCCCCAGCCGCAGCGCCCTCTCAGCCCACGCCCCAACGTCCGCAGCCCCCAGCGCCCAACTTGGCGCCCACGCTGGACATCAATGGCCAACTCCTGGCGCAGTTGACCAGCGCGTCGCCGTTCCTGGGCCCGGGCGATTCCCTCGCCAGCGCCTCGCCGCTGACCAGTGCTTCGCCTCTTACCAGTTCGGCGCCTTTCACTATGCCAATCGGCAACAATCTGGCAAATCCATCGGGCTACGGTGTGCAGGCGCTCAGCTCCGCTGCGATGCAGTGTAATGGCGAGGCTGCCTATGAGCGCGTGTATGGCCACCCCCCCAGCGCGGCCCAACTGAACGCCATCGGCGAGGTCTGCATCGTCATGCAGGGCTATGTGCAGGCCTTCGGCCGCTTCCCCAGTGGCGGCCTGCAGGGCGAACTCCATTACTGGGCCACGCTGTCGCGTCCGCCCAGCCTCAACGGTTTGCTGGGCGCCAATTCCAACTGGCTGCGCGGAAACGCCGCGGAGCGTTCGGCTACTATTGCCCGCGCCTTTCAGGCCGCGCTGCATCGCGATCCCAGTCCAGAGGAGATGAATCAATGGGACGCGACCGTGCGTGCCCAGGGCACGCTCTACAATGCCATCGTCAGCGCGCTCGCGCGCGCTGCCGCCGCGCCGCCTGCACCCCGGCCCACGCCGCCGCCGGTGCCGCCGCCGGCGTCTCCGCCTCCGCCCCGTACCGTGGTCGTGAGCCGCAGCCAGTTGGTGAGCGACGCGTTTGCCAACGCTTACGGCCGCAACCCCAACCCTACGGAAATGGCCGTCTGGTCGCGTGTCCCCGCCGGCAACCCGCTGGTCAGCAGCGCCGCCGCCCTGCAGGACTATCTGGGTGGTCTGCTCCGCGGCAACAGCGCCGCCGCGGCTGCCGAACGCCGGGACATGGTCACACGTGCCTGGGAACGGTTTTATCACCGCCCGCCCACCGCGGCGCAGGCGCAACCCTGGATCAACTACCTGGTGCGCTCCGGCGATTCCTACGGCGCTCTGATGGATCACATGACCGAAACCAAGCGGCGCGGTGCGCGCGGCGGCAGGGGTGCCGGAGGAATCTGAAAATCAGACAATGGGGCGGAAGCACGCTCTGATGGAGTATTTCAGTATTTCAGTTTGTCAGTATTTCAGTTGGCACGGGACGTCGGGGTGTGCCCGGCGGAACTGAAATAGTGACCCGCCCTCGGCCAGTGTATACTTCGCCTGAAGATGACGAACCCTAACAGGCTCGCTCGACCTCTCACCCTTGCCGGCTGCGCAGTCCTTGTGATCAGCGCCGTCTTGCACGTCTTTGGCGGCATTAAAGTGGGTTTTCCCGCTCTGGCGGCATCGAACCTGAGCCCGGCGGTACAGTCGGCGTTTCAGGTCGTCTTTGTCTCGCTGGGCTGGCACTGGATTATGACCGCCGTGGTCACGGCTCTTGCTAGCGCCGTCCAAACCCGCTTGCGGAACGCAATTGTTCTGTTCTGCGGCGCCGCGGTGCTGCTGGAGGCGCTGGCCGGCGCCTGGGCGATGGGCTGGTTTATCGGCAACGAGATGATCGGCGCCGCCGCCATCCTGCTGCTCTGCGGCGGCCTGCTGTTCCGGTCCGCCACGCCGGTCCTCGCCCGCGTGCCGCAGACGGCGCAGCGTTCCTAGCCGGATTACCACACGACGCGCAGACCGAGTTGGATTTGGCGCGACGGGGTCGAGGTCGCGGTGACGACGCCGGCGGTGGGCGAGGCGCCGGCGGGAGTGAAGACGACGGCGTTGGGGGTCCTAAAGTTGGCGTGGTTGAGGACGTTAAAAGCGTCGGCACTGAGACGAACGTGCCAGCGTTCGCCGAGCGCCAGATCCCTCGCCATCGAAAGGTCCCAATCTGCCAGGCCGGGGCCGGCTAGGCTGTTGCGGCCGGCATTGCCGTAGAAGCCGCTGCCGGGCGGCGGCGCGAGAAAGGCCGCGGGATTGAACCACTCACCGGGCCGGCCTACGATGACCGGGCCGGAGAAGTTGGGGTTCTGGAATGGCCGGACCGGATTTTTGGAATCGCCATTGTTCGACGGGTTGTAGCTCAACTGTGGCGTGAACGGGAAGCCCGACTGCAAGGTCAGGATGGACGTCAGCGTCCAGCCGCGCGGCAGCGGCACCGCGGCCTCGACCACGGCGGCCTGGGTGACGTTGTAGGTCGCCGGACCCCAGTCGGCGTGCAGGTTGGCGGGGTCGGAGACCAGGCCGGGCGCATTGCCGGCAGCGGTCGAGTTGAGCGAGTCGCCGTCGTCGAGCGCCTTGGACCAGGTGTAGGCACCGCGCAAACTGCCGGCGCCGAAACGGTGGCGCACCTCGAGCTGCAACGCGTTATAGGAGCTGTTGCCCTCCGAGTACCACGCCCAGGCGGCGCCGAGGGCGGGGTTTCTGCGTGGCGTGCCGGTGGGAATATAGTCGGCGCCCGTCGGCACCGGCGTGCCGGCGATGCCGGCGGGAAAATTGCCGGGATACGACGCGGGACACTGCCTCGAGGGACAGCGCACCGGCACGGGTTCGTTGTCGTCGAGGCTGAGGATTTCATGGTAACCGTGCGAGCCGACATAGCCCAGGCTGGCGCTGCTGTTCGCGCCCAAGGCGTGCTCGACGCGCATCGACCACGACACCAGCGTAGGCGTGTAGAGATCGGGTTGGACTCCAGCGGGCAGGACTTTCGCGGCGGCGGGGATGGCGCCAGGTGCGATCGGGAGCTGGGCGGCAGCGATGTTGGCGAGGCTGTAGGTGGGGTTGAAGGGAGCGTTTTGGTCGAGGCGGTAGCCGAGCGCATCCTGCAGATCGTTGTACAGGCCAAAGCCGGCGCGAAGCACGGTTGCGGCGAAGGGGCTCCAGGAGAGGCCGAGACGCGGTTCCGACAGGAAGGTAGCGCGGTTGACGGTGAATGCGGAGCGGGCGATCCGCGGCTGTGTCTGCAGTACGCCGTCACGGAGGATGAAGTTGGCCGCGTGTCCCTGGGCTTCGTTCCACCCGGTGGTGAACTCGCCCCGGTAGCCGATCTCGATCAGCAGGTTCGGCCGCCAGCGGAAGGTGTCGTCCAGGTAGGGCGCGCCCAGCCAGCTTCGCCAGTACATTTCGGTTGGCGAAGGGTCAAACAGGAAGGTGCTGATTTTGCCCGCAAGCAACGCCTGCAAGCCTGTGAAGCTCGCCTGGCCGTATTGGCTGAGCGCCAAATCCTCGTTTGATTCGACGCGCTGCGCCCAGTAGCCGGCCTGCAGGGTGTCGCGGCCGCGGGTCAGGGTGAGGGTGTCCTCGGCGGTAAAAAGGTTGCGCGTCAGGTTCAACTGGCTGCCGTTGTTGCTGCCGGCAAGGCTGAGTTGCGCGGCGGGATTGGAGGCGGCGCTGCCGCCGACCACCACCGCTCCCGGCGGCAACCCCTGGAGAAATCCCGGCACGGCGGCCGCGGGTGTGCCCGGGGTCGGTTCCCCGGTGTAGAAGTAGGCGGCGCGGGAGTAGCCGGCGCGCAGGACATTGACCGCATCCGGTGAGATGGCAAAGTTCTGCTCCAGGCTGACGACCTGTTCACCCAGCGACTCAATATCGGTGCTGAAGGCGTTGCTGCGGGTCGGGGTGTGGTCGGAGCTTTCATCGAGCGTGTAGACCACGGTGATCAAGTCACGCGGCGACGCCACGCGGTCGAGGCGGGAGGTGAAGAAACCGTCGCGGATGGTCTGCAGGGGTTGATTGAAGACTTCGGCGATGCCGCCCAGGTCGGGCGAGTTGGCTGCCGGCGCCGGCCAGAGGTTGAGCCAGGAGGCAACGCCGGGGTTGACGCCCACCGGCACCAGGCCCGAGGGTGGGCAGGACTGCAGGGCATGGCTGACGAGGGCGCAGGGCAGCAGGCCCTGGCGCGCCTGGGCGTCGGGCACGAGATCCACGCCGGTTTGATGCAGATGCTGGTTGAAGCCTTCGGCGTTGACAAACAGGAAGGTTCTGCCGCGTTGCAGCGGGCCGCCGGCGGCTGCGCCAAATTGATGGCGCTGCAAGCCCGGCGTACGCTCGCGATCGAAGAAGTTACGCGCATCCATCACGTTGTTGCGCAGGTATTCGTACACGCTGCCGTGCCACGCGTCACCGCCGCCGCGGGTGACGATCTGCACCTGCGCGCCCGGGCGCTTGCCGTAGGTGGCGTTGTAGGAATCGTCGCGGGTGTTGACCTCGGCCACCGCGTCCGCCCCCAGCAACTGGCCACTCACCCCGCCCGGTTGCATGTTATTCTCGGCCGCGCCGGTGAATTCGATGCCGTTCAGCAGAAACAGATTTTGCTGCGGACGGTTACCGCTGACGGCAAAATCGTTGGCCACGGTGGAGTTGGATACCCCGACCCCGCCCACCTTCTCGGCGGTGAAGTTGACTACCCCTGGGTTGAGGGTGAGCAACTGGTCGTAGCTGCGGCCGTTCAGCGGCAGGTCGCGGACCGTTTGCCCCTCGACCAGGCCGGCGGCGCCGGCTGAGGTGACGGAAACCACGGCGGCCCGGCCGCCGACGGAGACCCGCTGGCTCTGGCCGCCCAGGCGCAGGCGCAGATCGACTGTGGCCGATTGCCCCACCGCCAGGCCCACGCCACCATGGCCCTGAGCGGCAAAGCCGGATTTAGTGGCGGCCACGCGATACGAACCCGCCGGCAGCGCCGCCACCTGGTAGAAGCCGTGCGCGCTGGTCCTAGCGTGTCGCACCCACCCCGTCTGCGAACTGGTCACGCTGATCGCGGCGCCCGCGATGGTCGCGCCCGAGGCGTCGGTTACCAGTCCAGAAATCCGCGCCGTGGCCTGGCTCCAAAGCGGCAACGTCAGGAGCAGGCCCGCCGCAATCAGGCAAAGCCGGCGAAGCATGCTCCATGTTAATACGGCTTAATACGGTATGAGTGGTCGGAATCGTTAAGCTACTACGGCAGGATGATCATCACTTCCGTGGATTTGATCAGTGCCGCCGCGAGATCGCCGACCTTCAACCCCATGGCGCGCACCGCATCTGCAGTGATCAGCGAGGTTACGGTCTGTCCCGAAATCGAAAGCTTTACCTGGGCAAGTAAACCACTCCGCCGAATCTCCACCACCCGCCCGATCAACTGATTGCGGCCGCTGATGCGTTTCCCCAGGTTGCGGGCGACGAACGCGGACGCCCCCGTATGCCGCAGCCAGCGATCCACCTCGCTGCGCGGAATGCGATGATGGCCGCCGGCGGTCCGCACCGTTTGAATCTTTTTCCGGTAGATCCATTGCTTCAGGGTCGGATAGCTCACGCCCAGAAGCTGAGCGGCCTCGCGCGGTCTGAGCAAGTCGGTGCCGGGCACAACCATGAGCCTGACCGACAAGGGCCTATGCCGTCAAGCCGGCAACGGGTTGTGGCTCGCCACTTTTTGCCCTGGCGACCTGGCCGATTCTGTACGAGTTCCTGCGCGTGACCACGCACCCACGGGTCATGAGGCGACCGTGGAACCTGTCGGCAGCATGGGGCTTTGTGGCCGCGCTGCTGGCCTCGCCGGGCCTCGGCGTGCTCGTGCCGACGCAGCGGCACCCGGATATTGCCGCGCAGGTGGTCGAGGAACTGCCCGATCTGATGGGCAATGTGCTCCACGATACGCATACGGCCATCCTCATGCGCGAGCATGGAATCCGGCGCGTGTGCACGCGCGATACCGGCTTTCACCGCTTCCCGTTCCTCGAAGTCGTTGATCCGCTTCGGCCCTGATGCCCCGGCCGCTGTCGCTGGCGTGGGACCTGGAGGTCACGCAAGTCATTGGGAAATTTTGTCGGCACGACAGGAATTGAACCTTCGACCCGGTGGCGGCAGCTTGGAGGAGCCCCGAGCGCCAGCCGGCGGACCCTGCTGGGAATCGAAACCCGCACTCCAAGCGACCAACGGGAGCGACCAGGGCAACTAGTGGCGAGCCACCTAGGCCAGCACGTTCGGGTTCCCGGAATAGGCTACGCCCATGGCGGGAGCGAGGGCGGCAGCCGGGAACGGAAAAGGGCCGACGGTGTGGCTGTTGCTGAGAACCACCCACCATCGGGTGATTGCTGCCGGCGGTATGGCGAGGAAGATGTGCTCGCGACCGAGGGGAGCGGCCAGCAACCGCGTGGAATTGAGAGCGCCAAGATTGCCCAGTTCATAGACGAACCCGCGCCGATTGGCTCCCAACGGGGCCAGGCCAGTCAGTACGCCGTTCAGCCAGGCAGGCAGGATCCCGGCGGGCGATCCACCCGGGCCGGCTGCTGCCTTGGCGGCATTGATCGCCAGTTGCTGGTCATTGGTCGTGGAAGGAGTCGCCGTATTGTGGCCGTCAAACCAGGGCTGATAAGCGCCATAGATTACCGTGCGCGGCTGAAATCCATTGGAAACGTTGGCAATCGTGTCCGGACCCCGGCTGTCCCCGCGCAGGAGGCCAGGTACGTTCTGATGTGCATAACCGCTGCCGGCAAATTGGTAGGGATTGCCAATCAACTGAGCCACGAGGACGGGTTCAGTAGCGGTGGTGGCGACATTCAGCCCATTATTGACTCCGATGGCCAAAATTGCCCGCCGCGCATAATTATCGCAGGAGTAGCACCAGGCGGTCTGCCAGTATAGCGCAGCGATGGCTGCCTCCCGCCAACCCGTGACGCGGAAACCTAAGAATCGCCGGTTGGTAAGCCACGAACTACAGGCGTTCAACACGGCGGTTACGCGGGCATCGATCAGAGCGCTTAAGGGACCTGCGCCCGGCCAGGCGGCGGTGAGGGCGTGCGCGGCCTGGTCAATCGGCGCAAGGCCGTCGGCACGGCGATTCGCCAGACAGTTGATTGAGTCTTGAAAGTAGTTGTTGAGGATCTGCGCCATGCCGATTCGGGCGCAGTTGGTTCGCGCGTTCATGGGCTGGACGCGCGCTGCCCAAATTGCCGGGTTCCAGACAGGGGTCGCAATCATAGCAAGCAGTCGGGGCGGGAGGATTTGAACCTCTTCTGCTGGGGCCTTTTTGAATATAACAGCTTCTTGCAGGTTACTAGTGATTGTTGGTGAAGGCTTGTGGGGTGCCTGGCAGCTACGGAATCATCTCCACCGCAGTGCATCACGGAGTTTCCTCCCGGCGCGATAAAGTACCCCAATGGAAGTGTTAATTAGTCGCCAGCCTGGTAACCCTAGTGGTAGCCTAGAAAAGGCGTGGGCGCGAGCGGGTGGACCCTGCCGCTAGCGGGAACCCCCTCCGAGCGCACGAAGATAGATCGGGCCCACAAGTGACGGGTCATCCGCAAGATGAACTACGAATGCCTGCACTGTGGCCATATTATTTGCGGCTCACGTGTCTGTCCCGTCTGCCACACCACCTCGTTCACACCCAGCTCCAGCACAATCACCATTGAGGAAGTCGGCGAGGAGGAGGAGCCCAATCTCAGAAAAAGGCGCGCCTCCGGCTCCGCCGAGGAACTGGCCTCCACGATTCACCCCCCGCTCCGACGTCCCCGCCTCCTTCCCCAGTCGTCATATGCGCTAGTTCACACGCTTGGATTGAATGCACCGGATCCAATGGGCGGTGATGGAGCCTACGCTGATTGGTTGCACCGGCATTTCCTGGCCAGCCTTGATCCGGAGGGTTGCATTGCGGTGCAACAGATGATTTATGGGCAAAGACGGGTAGGCCGTGATGCCGCTCTCATACCACTTCTGAACGATGATTTTAGTCGGCAGTTCCAGCAGATTCTGGGGAGCCGGGCGCTAACGCAAACCCGGACTATCATCCTCAATTGGCACATCCGCCGCACCGGACGGCCCAACGCCTGGACGGGCCGCGGGAGCAACCGGGGCCTGGTCGAGAGCTTGCAGGGGCTCGCCCGCCGGGCTGGCTTCCGGCTGATCGTGGTCTACACCGTCCATGAGAGCGAGGGACTAGGTAATGACTGGGCCAACGCATGGTGCTTCTATCCCACGGCGCTGCTGGCGCTAAACCCTACCGTACAGCAGTTCCTCCAAAATTCAGGACTGCCGACCGGCCTCTCGCAGGTGCCAAGTCTCATGACCAGCCTGCACACCACCAGCGTCGATATCGTCCTGCGCTTCCTGCAGGGAGAGAGCGCCGATTTTCTCAACCTCGCGGGTGCATGTCTGCTGCACCGGCTGCGGCTGCAGAACACCTACACGCATTCGATGGGCAATCGGATGACGCGCGGATTCACGGGGGTGCTGATTTTCGGAATGATCACCACCCGCCACGGCACAACCGTCGACAATGTCCGGAATCTCTGTTCGATGTTTCGCCGGGCGCAATTTCCGGACTCCTTCAAAGTTATTATTGTCGGCAAAACACAGGATCGGGACCTGGCGCGAGATCTGCGGATCTTACGTGGAACAATGCTCAACCTCGTTTTCCATGGCGAGCTGGATTTTCGCGACGCCTTCAATACCGTTGCGGGATGCCCCTACGCCATCTCCTTCGACCCCGCCGGCTACCGCGATAACGCGTCCGCCATGGTCAACGTCACCCGCGCGGGGCACCTTCTGTTCTCGAGAAACTCCGGCGAGCGTGACGACGACCTCATCCGGCGCGCTGTGTTCCAGATCAAGCTGTGTGAGATGCGCTCCGGACATCTGATTTCACTGCTGGCCGCCCAGCAGCCGCGGTTCCGCGCCACCGAACCCGCAGCCGTCGGAAATCGCCTCGACCTCTTCTTCCGCGACCTCGCCAAGAAGTGACCGCAGATCTCACAATTCCCCCCAGGCCCACGACTCACAAGCGACCAACGGGAGCGACCAGGGCAAAAAGTGGCGAGCCACCCTGCTTGCGCCATTCTGGCCGCAGCCCGGCCCGCGTGTGGCTACATCGCGGGCGTGCCGTCCGACCACTGGGGAACCAGGACGACGAAGATGGCGATGGGAACCACGTCGAAATCGCCGGCCAGGCTGACGGGCGAGCCGGGCAGGTCGGCTCCCATTTCACTCGATGGGACGGCAGGGAGAAAGAACATCACGTGCGCCGCGTTGCCGCCGGAGTTGGTGATGTACGAGTGCTTCGACAGCATGAACGAGAACGAGTTCGGCGCCAGCGGCGGCAGCCGATGGGCGGCCACTGCGGCCCGCAACCCTGCCAGAATTCCCGCCTGAGAGCGGCGGGTCAGCGCCAGCTTCGTGCGTAACAGGAAGATCGGAAGTACGGATCGCGCGGCAGGCGCGTTGAGGCAGTCCGCGCCCTGGATATGGGGGTTCCAGAACTTGGAACTATGGAAAGGGCTGTCCCACGAGCGTTCGACGAGGCAAACGAAGCCGTTGCTGCCCTTGGCGGCGGTCACGTAGCCTTTCGGCGTCAGCACCAGCACCGTCGCGGCGGCGGAAACGGAGGGCGGAGCGGCGCTGCGCGCGAGCGCGATCTCGGCCGCGCGGGGCATGAGATAGCGCGCCAGCGCCGTCATGTGCGGGTAGGATTGCGGCATGGCCTGGGCGGGGAGCCGGACGGCGAGGAACAGAAGCGCGGCAAGGGCTGCCGCGGCGGAAATTCTGGAGTTCATGGTGGGCCTCACAAACCATGACGTGCCAGGACGCGGCTTTTCGACAACAGGTGATCGCGGACAGCCGCATCGTTGCTGAGCTCGATTGCAAGCGTGTAGGCAGCCTGCGCCTCCTGGCGGCGTCCCAGTTGCCCGAGCAGATGGCCGCGCACGGCCCAGTAGGGCTGATAGCCCGCAACCGCTTTTGCCGGGATGGCCTCGAGACGAGCAAGTCCTGCGGCGGGGCTGTCGGCCTCGGCCGTCGCGGCGGCATAGGCGGTGCGCGCGCCCACGGACGGGCTCAGGCGCACGAGCTGCTCATAGAACGTCACGATGGCGGTCCATTCCGTGCGGCCGGTGCGGGCACGCTCGGCATGCACCGACTGGATCGCCGCCTCCAATTGAAATCGTCCGGCGCGGCGGAACCCTGCGCGCGGTCCCGCGCCAGTCAATGCCGCGCGGGCCAGCAGGGACTCGGCCTCGGCCATCAGCGCCTGATCCCACAGGCGCGTCTCCTGCTCGCCGAGCGGAACGTAGGCGCCGGCCGGGGTGCGGCGCGCGCCGCAGCGGGCATGGCAGTGGAGCAGCAGCGCCAGCAGGCCGAGCGCTTCCGGCTCGTCGGGCAGCAGGTGCTCCAGGTCGCGGGCGATCCAGAGAGCCTCTTCTGTCAGCGTGGGCGCCAGCGCGGGCGCCAGCGTGGGCGCCGGACGGGCGGCGTCGCCGGGAATGCCAGGGACAGCGTTCCACCCCAGACCGAAGGCGGCGTAGCCCAGGCGATGGCCTCCTCCAGCGAGGGTAATTCCAGGATCGCCACTCCGGCCGACTGCTCCTTGGTGTCGGCATAAGGGCCGTCCCGCACGTGCCGCTTGCCGTCGGTGACGCGGACGGTGGCGCCGGTGTGCGGCAAGTCCAGCGGATCGCCGCCGACATCGACGCCGGCGGCGGTCATGGCCTCGTGGTAAAGGCGCCAGGCGGCGCGGTACGGCTCGGGATCGTTGTGGGCGCGTGACGCGAACGCCTCCGGCGTCTCATAAATGAGCATGGCGAAGCGCATGAGTCGCCCCTTGGGTGAAATTCCCCCAAGTCTATCAAGCGCCGGCGCGGCCTATTGCGCAAGCTAGCGCGCGGGGCCGGTTCGGGAGTGCGAGGACCTTGCATGGTTGGAGAAAATCGCCACGATGCGGCTCCTTAGCCGCAACGACGGCATCACCGATGGCTTTCACGACTAAATGGATCCCATGAGCCGCCAAGAGTGCGGTTTTCGGGACTTCGAAAACTACTGCATGCGCCAAGGCACTTTGTGGTTGAACCGCACGTCATCCAGATCGGCTACTTAATCGTGGATCAGCATGTCGCGCATGCCGCAAATCGCCTCCCAATTCAGGGCAGCCAGCTTAGCGCGTATCTCAGGAGAGACGGGCTTGGCGGCTTCGCCGCCCCGCAAACACGGCTTCACCGAGGGGCGCGCGCCCGGCCGCCATTTTATTAAGCCTGCAGAGTGGGGGGCCGACGCCGCTCCGGCGAAATGTACCAGGTAGACGCCCCCGGGCGGCGTCGTCGATAACGTGGCCCGCGTCGCGAGCGCAACGTTGTACCCTCGCTTGTATGGTTCCTGGGGGATCGTTATGGGAGCGAGTGTGAAGCGATTCGAAGTCAGCTGGCAGGAATACGAAACCTACGTATTCAGCACACTGAGCCGTCTAATCCCGGGCGCAAAAGTGGAACGAGACATCCGGCTGCCTGGAATAGTGTCCGGCCGCCAGCGACAGGTCGATGTCCTCGTCCGCAAGGCATGCGGCCCATTCGAGTTGACGATCGCTGTAGACTGCAAGCACCACCGGCGTAAAGTCACGGTAAGCGACGTAGATCGGTTCCTCGGCACGCTGGAGGACGTACGAATCAGCAAAGGCGTGCTTGTATCTGCCGCGGGCTACACAAAATCTGCGTACCGGCGAGCCGAAAAAGCGTCAAGGGATATCGAATTGAAAATAATCGACGCCGAGCGACTCTCTGAATTTCAACACATCGGCTGCGCGCTCCTCTGGAAAGGTTCGGTTGCTGCCCTTTGCAGCCCGCCTAGCGGCTGGGTCGTCGATAACCAGACAGCACCGAACTCGTTCCAATTTTCCATGTATTTACTTGGGCACAGCCGAGAATCCGCGATGCGACACGGTGCGTTCTTGTATGGAAACATTGTTCTCAAGACAAAACCGGAGCCAACCATGGAGGCAATTGCGTCGCGACATGAGGTCGCGGTGCTGGCCGAGTGCCCTGGGGCGTCGTTTGAGCGGCTCACGCCGATCAAGCGAGAGAGCTGGGCGGGTCGAACCCCCGAGGACACAATTTTCAGGATAGGCCGGGTCGGCGCGGGGTATCGGGGGCCCGAATATTCCGTGTATATCGATCACCCCGAAGGCGTCCTAGTGCTCGTGCTGCTGTGTCCCGAAGGTGAAGATCGCCTGTATGTGCCCGCGCTGAAATGGGTTGCAACGAAGGCGCTAATGATGGAGTGCAGCTACGGTGCCACGCCTCCCGCCGAGGTAGGGAGCGACCGCATTGGGTGAGCGCTACCGATCCCCGGAAGCCCGGCGCGCCTCCGATTGCGCCTGATTAGAAAAAGTGGGCAGATCACTGGATATTCCTCTTTCTTGTAGATTCCAAGTGATTGATGGTTAGGGCGTTGCGGCTCGCCCGTCGATCCTTCCAAAGCCGAGGTGCGGGTGGTGTGCATGGATCTGGCCAGCGCCTACCTGTCGCTGGTGTGCAGGGCGGGAGGCCGCTCACATTAGCCGGCAGTGTCGTTTCCCGAGGCCGCGATCGTGGCGATCTGACCGCGTGGTTGCGGGCATCGGACGACAGCGGTGCGCCAGACGATATCCCAGTCGACGCTGAACTAGGCGTGAATCAGGAGGTCCCGAAACGCGATCACTTGGGGCCACGGTATCCCGGCTTGACGGTCCCGGAAATCCTTTGATAATCGGCTGGCAGCTTCGCCGATGACAGAGAGCTTCTGCACGACCGCGCTCCGAACCAGCTCCGATTCACGGAACCCGCCGGACTGGGACTCCAGGGGCCCCGGCCCGGCCGAGCGTCAAGCGGGTGGCGTGGCGCAGCCACGCCAGGCCCCGCGCCAACCAACGTTTAGTCCGGCGATAAAGCTCGCAACGTGGCCCGCTGCATCGAGAATGTCGGCAAGCAATGCCGCGTCAGACCGCATACAGAGGCCGGGCGTCGGCTAACACTGAGGGACGAATTCGCGCGCTAAGGCTATGCTTGGAGACCAAATCTACATGCCTGCCAAAGGCTGCCGACAGCTCCTGCATGAGCCCTGCGAAGTCGACCAGGTCGGGAGTCGCTCCGGGCAGAAACTCGACCAGGAGGTCGATGTCGCTTTCGTCCCGGTCCTCTCCCCGCGCTACCGAGCCGAAGACCGAAAGCTCACGTACCTGGTAGCGACGGCAGATCTCGTCAAGTCGCGCTGCGCTAACCGGCGGCGACGCGGGATGGGCGCTCGGGATCATGCGCGTAAAAGTGGTCGGGGCGAGAGGATTTGAACCTCCGACCGCCTGGTCCCGAACCCCAATTCGGGCCTTCTCGAATTCTACCGTTTTTTTGTAGATTCCAAGTCATTGATGTTGAAGGCGTTGGGGCGCGCTTGTCGAATTTGGTTGAAGCGTATTGAAGCGGGGTGCTTCGGCAGCTACGAAATCACCTACACGGCGCGCATAATCCCAGGCCGTAACACCGACAGAGAGTTGATCGAGGTTTTCAGCGCAGCAACCCCCGTACAGATCCGGCGGGCTCATGTAAAGTTGTTCGGTTTCCCCACAGCAAGTGGCAGAATGGCCCCAGAGCACAGCGATCGGCGCCTGCATTTCGGCGGCGGCGGTGGCGCGGGTTGGTACAGCGCTGGTAGCCGAAGATGAGAAACGAATTCGTCATACCCGACGGAAACGAAGCGCTTCGCGGCGACATCCCAGTCGTCGTTGAGCTCATTGAACGCACGGCGCTCTGGGTGAACCCCGAGACCTTTCGTCGCTTGCCGGTCTGGGCGCCTTACATGGCTCGCGGACGTTCGCTTTACAACGCGGAGTGGAATCGCCGTTACACAAACACGCGAAAGGCTACCGGCGTCACCGCCGAAAAAGTCGAAGGGAATGTCGCGGCACTCAAGGCATTACAGGCCGCGCTCGGCGTGACGAATCCAAGGCCCAAAAATTGGACGGTCTGCCACATCTGGGGATACGACGATTCCTCGTACGCTCAGCGGAGCGAGGTTGTCCAGGACCCACGCTATTATTCATGCCTTGCAAACATGATCTGGTTGCCGACGCCGCTAAAGGGCTTCACGGACGCCCTCCCGGAAGTCAAAGACATGCTGCGCGTCTGCGCTTTTCAATTGTATGGATGGGCCTGCGATCACCCGGCAGTTGCGGAAAAATCTGCCAGGGTGCGATCCGGCTGGGTTCCCGATGGATATCCAAGGACCTGGCCAGCGCCCGAGCGGCCCAACGTTCTGCCCCAGGGGACTGCTCCTCTCACGGGTTGCATTGAGGAGAAGATCGCAAAGCAGAAACAACGAATAAAGAACCTCATCGAGGATCGCGGACTCAAACATTTTCCGCGCGACGAAGTTTTAGAAGTGCTGAAGTTCTGGGGCGTTCAACTCGACCACTAACGCCCTGAACGTTTTGAAGCGGGGTGCACGGCGCCTCGAAGGTAGCATCGTAGCCGCCAATTGAATTCACAGCCAGCTACAGAACATATATCGAGTCGCGATTGTCGAAAGCGGGCATTGTTCCCTCGAGCGACGGCCATCTTCAGCGTGACCGCTTTTTGTGGCGCGTCTTCTTGCTAGTGGCCGGCTGCGCCTTGAGTATCCGTTCATCGACTTCCGCAACGCCCAGAGATGAAATATGCGCTCGCTTCTGCTCCTGGTCGTACTCGACTAGCCGATTCTTGTGGAGGCGCTTGAGGACATCGCGGCCGTAGACCGCAGGATTGCTGTGCTCTACCCACTGAAGTAGGTCAGCTTCCGACACCCAACCGGGCTCGCCATAGAGCAAAACAAGAGTCTGGTCAGTCTTGCTCATCTTTGGGCTGAGAACCCGCTTTTTGTCGCCCACTTCCCAAACAAGCGGATGCTTCCGCTCGACGAGCGCGTTGACGGTCTCTTGCGCCTCGCCAGTATCAACTTGATGAAACACTCGGACGAGCTCAGCCATGATCCAGCTCGCCGTGCCGAACACAAAGGTAGCGTCCATGAAATTCGGATCAACATCGCCACCGACGTGACCAACGCCACGGTTATTGCGGACTTCGTAAAGAGCAGGCAATGCGCGGGGAATCAGAATTCGGAGGCTGCGATCACCAACGGGCAGCGGAGTTCCCGAGATGCTTTCCAGATTTCTGCAGGCTTGAGGCATGTTCGATGGCTTCGATGGCTTGGTCGGAAAGGCACCCTTGAGTGCACCCTCGATGATCGTGTAAACGACTTCGCATAGCTTGCCGCCGTTCAGCTCGGACGGCTCCCACCTCCGATTCGCGTAATTCGCCGCGATCTCCTCGTAGCTTTTGAGCAACGGCTCGCGCAAGCCAGATGGAATCCCTGCAAATACCTTCGCCCTTTCCATTTATCCCTCTGTCTTGGCGATGGTCTTCACCAACTCCGCAGCGCGCCGCAACCCAGGGGTCGTCAGGGTCCACCCCTTCGCCTTGGTTCCTGTAAATTCATTGCCGTGGTTTTTCAAATAGGCGGCATGGTTTGCGGTGTTGTGGCAGCCCAGCTTCTTGCACAGCTCGACTGCATCCTTCTCCGTGAACTTTGTTTCGCCGGAAACAAGGAATGCGGCAAGCCCCGCGAGAATGTAGGCGTTAAAAGTCTGTTCTTTGGCGCTCTTCCCTTGCGCCTCGCCAATGAACTGCGCCGCATCGTCCTCAAGGTGGAACGTCTCTGCGATTTGCGCAGAAGTCAACTGGTTCTGCTTCATCCAACTCTTTACGCGAAGCCCAAGCTCGCCGGGACCAGAGCCACCCCAATCATCTTCGGCATCAGAACCGCCAGTCGATGCCGAGACGGCTTCATCGAGCAATGCAAGAGCTGACCTCAATACCTTCTTCCGATCGTCGGAAGAAAGCGGCTCCAACGTGTCTACGATCTTCGTGACAACATCGGTCAATTTCATTTGCTTTTTTGCCATCTGCGCTCCGATTGTGGGCTATTTTCCATAGACCCACTTTCCATCGACCTTTTTTCTTCCAAGCAGCCTGCGCTGAACGAGACCCAAAACGACGCCCGACAGCGTGGTCAAGGGATACAGATAACCCTTCTCTTCGAGAGCCTTTGAAATGTCGCCGAGGCCGCGCGGCTTTTCAAAAAATCCCTCTTCCTTGAGATCAACGACGAGGTCCGAAGCGGCAGCTCGCTTTTTCTGATCCTTCTTTGTGGCCTGCTCCTTGCCAATTGCCGCTTTAGCGTGGCCCGCGGTGGCGCTCCGCTCGAGCATTGTGAGAATGCTCGACACCTCACTTTCAGTACCTTCGATCGTGATCAACGCGCCCTTATTTGATTTGATTGTCGCTTTCGCCATAGTCCTACTATTTGATGGTATTGGCTATTATCGTCGTGCACTGCTGCGGTGTCAAGGTGTGCCACCAGGCGTAGCTGGATGCTCCGTAGGCAAAGGAAAATTGGGATCTGTATCGCACCATGCAGCCATATTTCATCTGCTGCCGGAGGTTGCTCGAGGATGATGACCGCTGCCCATCATGTGCCCATCATGGCCTATCAACGCCATAATGCCGTATTCCGTGCACTACAATCTAGAATGCGAGCAAGCTGCAGTCAGTTTTCGGACAAGCAATTCCGAAGGCCGCACGGTGCAGGACTCACAAGGCGCATGCATGTGAAAGGCCAAGAAGCAGCATCAAGAGACGATTTCCCTGCACGGCTTGACGGCTGGGCTCGAGAGTTCCTCGTCGCGTGGGGAATCACGTCGCTTACCGACATTCAGCGCGAAGCTGTCGAAGCGGGAATTCTTGATGAGAAGAGTATGGTCGTGTGCTCGCCGACCTCCTCCGGCAAGACACTTGTAGCGGAGATGGCATTGCTGGCCGCGATTCGACGGGGTCACAGGGCTGTATACCTCGTCTCTCACCGAGCGCTTGCGGAGCAGAAGTTTGCCGACTTTGATTCACGGCTTGGCGAAAAGGCTGCGAGGCCAATTGCGTCCGTCGGCCTGAGCACTGGCGACAGGTCTGACGGCGCAGCAAATGCTCAGGTGCTCGTCGCGACCTACGAGAAAGCGCTCGGCCTCCTTCTGACCGGCGAAATCCGGCCTGCGGGCTCTCTGATCGTAGCTGACGAACTTCAAATCATCGGCGAAGAAAAGCGAGGCCCCGATATTGAAGTGTTATGTACCGTCTTGCGCCAACGTGCTCCTGCGCAGTTCGTGGCGCTGACGGCAACAATCTCGAATCCCGAGGAACTGGCTGAATGGTTAGGCTGTGACGTCATTCGAAGCACGGAACGAGTCGTCCCATTGCACCAGGAAATTTGGATGGGTACTCGCCGCTGGTGTGCAACGTTTGGTGAAGCTGACGTTCGGGAAATAGCTGCTGGCCCGGCGCTGCGAGACACATTCGCCGTAGTTCGCAGCATTCTTGCTTCGGGACGCGGACCCATTCTTGTGTTCACCGAGACTCGCCGAGAGTCTACCGATTTCGCGAGGGAGTTTGCTGAATCGCGGCAAGTAACCGCAGCTGGCGTTGCGGTGGCGGAACAGTTGGATCTTTTCACAGAGCCTACGGATTCTTCGGCATTGCTGCGCACTGGCGCCGAACGCAGAGTCGCGTTCCATTCAGCCGATCTTTCCTCCCATGAGCGCCAGATCATCGAAGATGGCTTTAAGAAGAACCACTTTGAGGTTTGCTTTGCGACGTCGACACTTGCCGCAGGAGTCAATTTCCCGTTCCGAACGGTCGTTTTTCCGAAAATAACATATCAGCATCGCGATGGTCGCCTCTCAAGAACCGACTACCGTAACATGTCCGGGCGTGCCGGCCGACTTGGGATTCACGTGGATGGCTATGCGGTGCTCCTCCCTACGAATGCTGTGGAGCTCGAGCACGCAAAGGTACTTGTTCGGCCTGAAGACGACAACATCGTTTCGCAGCTTGGGAATATCAGTATCCGTAAGACCCTGCTTTCGATATTCGCATCGCGAATCGTTCAGACGGCGGCAGATGCGATTGCATTTTTTGAGTCCACACTCCTCTATTCACAGCGCACACCGGGGAGATTCACAAGTCTACCGGGAATGATCGACAAGGCGGTGAGATGGCTCATTGATCACCAGCTGGTTGTGGATCGCGGCGGCGGAGCGGTTTCAGCTACACCGTTGGGCAAAGCGGTGGCACAGTCGGGACTGCAGCCAGACAGCGCCATTACGTTCGTAAATATTCTGCGTGCGTCTGCAGCCGAGCTTGAGCGCTCTTTTGATGATCGAAGCGACGGGCTCATTTATGTCGCATGCGCTTGTCAGGAGTTTCAGGGAGAATTGGCGACACGGTTCCTTCCGTTTCCACGCCGAACCTTGTACGATTCGGTCGGGTTTTGGCACCACGCAGCACCGTGGGCGACGATTGACGACACTGATACTAAGCTCGCGCAGTGTGCTCACGCGATACAACTTTTCAAAGAGGGCATTCCGGAAAAGCAGATCAGTCAGGCGACTGCAGTCTCGGCCGGTAACATTCATCGCTTGGCGGGCGATGTTGCATGGGTGCTAGATGGCGTTCACAAGATATCCTGCGCGCCCGAGCTCCGATGCCTTCAAGGGGTAAGCAATCAGATCGCGGCGTTGGCTCGTCGGGTCCGTTGGGGGGCGCCTGCCGAGGCGTTGGACGTCATTCGAGTTTCTGAACGCCACCGTGTCCCGGGATTGGGGCGGCAGCGGGCAATGGCGCTGCTGTCTGCAGGCATCGAGACCTTTCACAAGGTACTCGAGGCTCCTATTGATCTCCTTGCCCGTTTGCTTCAGAGCGCACAACGTGCAAACGCCCTCGTGGAGGCGATATGCGGCACGGACGGGCTCGGCACAAATCGCCTTCAGGCTCAACATCAGCATGTGGCCGAGAAGATGGGCATGGGTGCCCTCGTTGACGAATGCAACCGCGCGACTGGAACTGCATACGAAGAAGCGGTCATCGCCCTTATGCGCCGGGCAACGGATTGGACCGTTGACCAACTTGACGACGGTAGTCGGCGGAATGTGCCGGACATCATGATTCGGCACCTAGAATTCAGGATTCTGCTCGAATGCAAGACAAGCACTCGCAACCCGGCGCTGGTCAAGAAGGAGGATGCTTGGGCGGTGATGCAGAAGGCTGCCGATTACGAGGCTGCGTTCTGCCGCGTAACGTTGGGGAAACCTGCTTTCGACGAGTCGTCAAAGAAAAAGGCTGCGGGCGCAAGAGACATCACCCTTATTGAGCATGCGGCGTTCATCGAAGGGATCTTGCGGGTTGTATCGGGCAACCTGCCTCCCACAGATTTTCTCGCGTGGGCTATAACGCCAGGTGTCGCCGATCTTGAAAGGCTTGGCGGCACACCGACGCATTCCCTATAGGCTTCACGGTGCAGCGCCTCAATCTCTTACACCAAACATGAAGTGCGGGCGCTACGCTGTCGAGCTCACCAGCGCTCCCCAACTTCACTGCGACGTTTGATCGCGGTACCAGGGAATTCTGCGAATGGTTGAGCCTGAAGGCTTCCACAGCTACAAAATCATCTACAGCGGCTTTTGCGGGCAGGGCAGCGGAACGCCGCAACCTTTATGGAATGTTGGTCGGGGCGAGAGGATTTGAACCTCCGACCCCCTGGTCCCGAACCAGGTGCTCTACCAGGCTGAGCCACGCCCCGACGCCGGACTTAATTATAGCAAGCGGTCAGGCGCTACATCCGCGCATTTGGCCAAGGTGGCGCAGGGTGTGGTAGGCCGTCACGCGCAGCACCTGAAAGCCGTTCAGCAGGCCCAGCGCCGGGTGCTCGAACGTGTATTGCTTGAAGGGCACGCCCGGCTGCTGCGCCAGCGCAATCGTCTGCGCCCGCGCTGCTTGAAACGCGGCCAGCGATTCGGCCGGTGCCGCCTTCCCCGTTGGATGCAACCGTTCGGGCGCCATCACGCGCTCGGTAACCTGGGCCACTTCCGGGGCCACGGCATCCTTGGCGGTGGTGTGCGCCTCCCAATCGGGGTCCGCCGGGCCGGCCAGTATGGCCTCCATGCGTTTTTGGATGCCGCGCTCGACGATCAGCAGATGCTCCAGAATGCCTGCCTGCGTCCAGCGGCCGGGACCATCGCTGCGCGCCCAATCGGTGGGCGAAAGCGCGGCGCAGTGCGCGACCAGCTCGTCGCGTGAGCGCTCCAGCAGCCGGACAGTTTCGTGGGTTTCCTCAAGCGTGGGGATCGCACTGGTGCCTGTCATTCCTCGATGATGCCATAATGTGCACCATGAAAAAGTTCGGCGCTTCGCTCGCGTTCGCCCTGACGCTAATGTTGTCCGGCTGCTTCCTGCAGCCGCAACATGCGCTCTTGCATGTGCCGCAGTCCGAGCACGCCGCGCCCGCTCTCTACACCGTCACCTTCCGCACCACCCGCGGGGCGTTTGTGGTCGAAGTGCATCGCGCCTGGGCTCCGCGCGGCGCCGACCGCTTCTACTACCTCGCGCGGCACGGCTTCTATGATGACTGCGCGTTTTTTCGCGTGGTGCCGAAGTTCGTGGTGCAGTGGGGCATCAGCCCCGAGCCTAAAATTGCCGCCGTCTGGAACAACGCCAATATCCCCGACGATCCCGTGACCCAGAGCAACACGCGCGGCATGATTACTTACGCCACCGGCGGCCCCAACACCCGCACCACGCAGGTCTACATCAACTACGGCAATAACGCGCGGCTCGACAAAATGGGCTTTGCCCCGTTCGGCAAAGTGATCTCCGGCATGGATGTCGTCGATGCCCTCTATGCCGGCTACGGTGACGGCCCACCGCGCGGCCACGGCCCTAATCAGGACAAGATCACCCAGCAGGGCGCTGCTTACCTGCGCAAGGATTTTCCGCTGCTGGACCGCATCCTCTCGACCCAGGTTGCGACGGTTCGGCGGTGAATGGATTGTCCTAAAGCAGTTTTAGCGTCGGTGTACCCTGCTCCGGCGGAGTACGTGCGGCTTTTCCTGTTGTCAAAGCCGCATGCGGTATGGTTGACACGGGCTACAGCGATGCTAAAACTGCTTTAAGCGAAGCCGGGGCGTAGGGGCCCCCGGCGCAGCGGGCTGTCGGCCGTAGAGAGCGGGCCGCGCGGCGCAGCCGCGCTGGGTGCCCGCGATTAATTAGCGCCCGCGGGCGCGGCGGTTCACGGGGCGGTTGGACGGCTGAAGGTCACGGTTGACCCGCCAGGTGGTCTCAAAGCTCAACGAGGCGTTGCGTTCTTTGGCCAGCGCCAGCGCATCCAGCTTGCAAAAGCGCACCGGTCCCGGCAGCGGGCTATTATCGCGCACCAGTGTATAGACAATGACCTGATCGTCCAACTCGATGCGGCAGCCCCAGTTGCGGCATTGGCTATTCGCCAGGACCTGGTTGGCGCGCTTCAGCCCCGATTCCAGCTCATCGACCGGCACGGACTCGGTAATAGTGTCCACTACGCCTTCTTCGTTCGCATGACGATGGTGGATGGCGATGGTGTGCTGCTTGCGTTCCATGCACTCCTAGTTTAGCAGGTTGCTGGTCTGAACGGTACTTTCCCCTGCCCGGCTGGCCGAATCCTGCGGTCAAGTGGCACGGCCACCTCTTATTGGAGCCGCCCTCCCGCTGCCACCCCAAGCCGCGTGCGGCTTGGGGGCCCCGGCGATGGTCGGGCTGTGGCCCAGCGTCGCCCCCCTGTACCGGACGCCGGCTGGCGATCAGGGCGTCTCCAAGTTGCCGCGTTCGGCAAATTGCCGCCAAGTGTTCTTGCCGCTGCGCTTCGCCATGTAGAGGGCGGCATCGGCCTGCTGCACCAGTTCTTCCAGATCACAGGCTTCGCCACGGTAGTAGGTCAGGCCGATGCTGGTGGAGATCCGGACCTGGTGACTACCGATGTGGATGGGATCCTCGAGCGCGGCGAAGATGGCCGCCACTACGCGCTCGGCATCCTGCGTGCTTTCCATGTTTTCCAGCAGGATGGCGAACTCATCGCCTCCCGGCCGCGCCACCGTATCCGCGCTGCGCACCGAGCGCTGCAGCCGCGCGGCAAATGCCTGCAGGATGCGGTCACCGAAGGTATGGCCGTAAGTATCGTTGATGTCCTTGAAATAATCTATATCCAGGTAAAGCACGGCCAGCAGCGCCTGCCGCCGCAGCCGGCGCGAGCTGGCCATGGCGTGTGCCAGCCGCTTGCGAAACGCGTCCCGGTTGGCCAGACCGGTGAGCGCGTCGGTCTGCGCCATCACCCGCAGCCGGTCCTCCTCCCATTTGCGCTCGCTGATGTCGCGGAGGGTGACGGCCACGCCGTCGCCGAGCGGAACCGCCTGCAAATACAGCCATTGGGGTCCGTTTGCGGTCTTGCGGCCAGGCACGGCGAATTCCTCTACCCAATGCTGGCGGCGCATCACCACCGCTTGCAATTTCGACAGCACATCGCCGGTAGCTTGCAACTGTGGCACCGACGCCAGGCCCAGGATTTCTCCGCGCCCAGGCTCGATTCCGGCAAACGTCTCGCCGGGCTGATTGGCGTAAATCAGGCGGAAGTTCGAAATCCCGCCGGTAACCGCGGAGCGCACCGTTTCAAAGATATAGAACGGATCCATGCCGCTCTCCGCCGCCGCGCGGAAGCGGGCCTCACTGCTGGCGACCTGATTCCGGCTGGCTACCAGCGCGCTCACCACCGGCTGCACCCTCCAGCGCAGCAGTTGAATGCCGAGTACCGCCAGCAGCAGCAACACCGGTCCCAGAATGTTGATCTCATCGCGTATGGGAGCGTACAGTTCCTGAGTGTCCATTTTTACCATCAGCGCGAGTCCCATGCCGGGCACGGGTGCATAGGCGGCCAGCACGCGTACGCCCCGATAATCGATTGTGTCCACGATGCCCGCCTTGCCGGCGAGAGCGAGTGCCATCGGATGCGCCGACCCATCGCCGCTATCGCTATCCGGCCGTTGATACGGCTGCTGGCGGAGACGGGTCGGAAAACACGCAAGCGTGGCGCTGTCGAGCGAGGGCAGCCCGCAGAGTGCCACTTCGCCGCTGGAACCAAATGCCGCGCTCTCCATCCCGATGGTTCCCAGTAGCGGGCGCGGCTGTTCAATCACCACCGTGCCTAACACCTGGTTCTGCTGGTTCGGCGCCATCACCGGCAGGCGCTGGCGCAGAAAGAACTCCCCCTCCCAGAGCAGCTTGGCCGGGGAACTCAGCGGCAGCGGCACGCTTGCCTCCGGACTTTGCACCGGCGTCCCATACTCCCACAGCTTCCGCTGACCGCGATACACCGTTACCGAGCTGAAGTCCTGCGGCGGTCGAAGCCGCGCCATGGCGCCGTTCGGATGCTGCACCGCTGCCACCAGGGCTGCATCCTGCGCGTACGCCCGGCCCCGTGCCACAGCTTCCTGAATCAGCAGCCGCACATAGTTGATGCGTTCGTCGCGCCGCAGCGTAAGGTTATCCATCGCGCCGCGCTCGGCCAGACGCCGCATCATCAGCAGGCCGCTGAAGGCCGCGACCGCCAGCACCACCACCAGCGCCAGCGTGGCCGCTGAAAGAATGCGGCTGGCCTGTTCATAGCCCGCCGCCGGGCGGTTCCAGCGGCAGTCACGACAGGCTAGCCACAGCGCCAAGCCCAGCAGAAGCATGCCGAGGCCGCTGAGCTGCGCCGGACGCGTGAGGGCATGGAACTCATAAATCAGGTCGAGCCGCAGATATGGCGTCAGCACGCTCGCAATGCCGATGGCCACCACCAGCCAGGTCAACCAGCGCAATACCCAGGCGCTGCGCCGGGGCGCCCACAGCAGCAGCAATACGGCCACGCCCAGCAACAGAAAGCCGATATTGACCAGCAGCGATATCCGGTCCGGTACTACCCCAGGCCCTTGCAGCCAGAGGTAGTTCTCCGCCAGCTTCAGCCGCAGGTTCAACCCGAAGGCGATCTCCAGCAGCATTTCCAGGTTCAGCGCCAGCAGCAGCAGGGCGAAGATCGTTCGCCAGCGCTTGACGAACAGCAGTGCCAGCGCGCCCAAAATCAAGCTGATGGCGCTGCCGGGGACAATGGTCGCGTTGTGCCAGGGCTGCAACTGCGCCAGCACCGTCGACCGCATCGCGTAGCCCACGAGCACCAGTGTGCCCAGCACGCCCGCCGACACCGCCATCCACTCGGACGCAGACCGCAGTCTCATGTTGTAAAAGATGATGCAGCTTCGCTTACCGGCTCGCCGATGTTGCAATTACCGGCTGCGGGATGCGGGGCGCGTGACCGCGCTTGTACACCAGAATCGTGCGCCGGTAGGTGAGTACAACCGTCCCATCCTGCTTGTAGCCAATCGTCTTGATTTCAACCAGCCCCTGATGCGGCCGTGATTTGGACTCCCGCTTGCTCAACACTTCCGTTCGGGCGTAAATCGTATCGCCTTCAAATACCGGTGCAGGCAGCCGCACTTCATCCCAGCCCAAATTGACCGCATTGCGCGAAACGTCGTTGACCGAAAGGCCCACCACCAGGGCCAGCGTGAAACAGGAATTCACCAGCGGCCGCTTGAATTCAGTCTGGGCTGCGTAATAGGTATCAAAATGGATAGGGTTGGTGTTCGCCGTCAGCAGTGTAAACCAGGTGTTGTCGGTCTGGCTGACCGTACGGCCCAATGGGTGGCGCAAGATCGCGCCCACTTCAAAATCCTCATAGCAGCGCCCCGCGCTGGCTTCGATTGGCGCGGGCCCCTGCGCGGCTTCACCGCGCGTCCCGCTTGTGCTCGCACTGGGCTGGGGGCCCCCGAGCCCCAGCCCGGTGCTGCGCGCATCGTGCTTATCGTTATCGGGCATGACTTTCCTTTCCTGAGACTGCATCCGCTTCGCGGCAGCGTTTTGCCCGCGCGGCTACGACTTGCGCCAGCCGCAGGTTCGCGGCGTCAATCATCTCGCCATCGAGGCTCGCCGCTCCGCGCCCCTCGGCCGCCGCAGCCTCATACGCCGCCACCACGCGTGCCGCGTGCGCCGCCGCTTCCGGTTTGGGGGTAAAGATGCTCCGGGCGATGGGGATTTGCGCGGGGTGAATGAGCTGCTTGCCGTCAAAGCCCATGGCCAGCGCAATCCGGCAGGAGAGATTAAAGCCCGGTTCGTCCTTGAAGGCCGCGTACGGTCCGTCAATCGCCCGCAAGGCGACGCCACGCAGATTGCCGCGGGCCGCGCCCACAATGGCGGCCATGGGCGCATGGAAGCGGTGGCCGGGGTAGAGGGCGTCGTGCTCGTCGAAATCGCCGATGCCGCTCGACGGTATCCCCATCGAGGCGGCAAAGTCGCCCGGCCCGAAAATCAATGCTTCGAGGCGCCGCGAGGCTGCGGCGATTTCGCGGCAGTACATGAATCCGCGCGCCGTCTCAATCTGGGCTTCAATCCCGATGCGCCGCGCCCAACCTTTACTCTGCTCGATCTGCGTCAACAGCCGGTCCACAAACTCAATGTCCCCGGCCGAGCCGGCTTTCGGAAGCATCACCAAATCGAGCCGGTCGCCGGCTGCTTCGACCACCTCAATCAGGTCGCGATAGGCGAACGGGGTGTCGAGTCCATTGATGCGGAACATCCGGATCCGCCGTCCAAAGTCGAGCTCGCGCAGCGCCCGGATGACATTCGCGCGGCTTGCGGCTTTCTGCTCCGCCGGCACGGCGTCTTCCAGATCGATGCAGACCGCATCGGCCTCCGAGGCCGCGGCCTTTTCAATGCGGTGCCAGTTTGTCGCCGGTACAAACAGCGCCGTTCGTTCCAGCCGTTCCGGGATGCCCATACAGTGACTATCTTAAATCAGGGTCCAGCTCCCGCAGCCACGCTTCCAATTCGCTCCGGATCCCCGGGAGATCACCCGTCAGAACGTCCCAGACTCGCTTTGCCTCGACGCGACTGTACCCATGTACCAGGACGTGGCGGAACCCGACAATTTCACGCAGTTCGCCGATGCGTGCATCAGCGTCGGCCGCCAGTTCCGCTGCCCTCTGCAGTGCCTCACCTACGGTAATAAACTGTCGCTCGACCGCCGAGCGGAGCTGGGAGTCCGCGAGAAAGCTCTCCAGATCACGCTCGGCGGTGTACTCGAAGATGCGCGCGCATGCATCGAGTGCATCCAGAACGTACATCCGGAGTTCCTTAGCCATAAATTGGCTGTCGAGTTCTCATCAATTCATTTCGGAAATAGGGGTTGCGAACCGCATCGAGTTCGGTCAGATCGACCTTGGTCCCGAACAGCCGTTCCAGCGCCCAGACCAGCCCAAAGTAAGTGCGCAGCCATTCTCCCGGAGCCAACGGCTCGAACTGAACCGCAAAATCCACGTCGCTGCGGCCCGGCTCGAATTCATCGCCCAGTGCCGAGCCAAACAACGACAGGCTGCGCACGTGATACTGCCGGCACAGCTCTTCCAGGGCCTTTCGGTTGGCCTCGATGATGGCGTGCATGGCTTCAGAATAACTTAGCCCACGCGCAGCAGCACTTTGCCGTCCGGGTGCCCATGCTGGCTCAAATCCTGCGCCCGCCGGGCCTCGGGGAAGGGAAGCACCTGCGCAACCCGGACCCGCAGCGCTCCACCCGCCGCCAGTTGTGCCAGCCTCACCAGGTCGGCGGCCTTGCGGCGCATGAAGAAGGCAAGCGTACGCACGCCCAGTCGCTCCGCCGCCGCTGCGTCGGCAATGCCAACTGTGGAAGCGAGCACGCCTCCGCGCCTCAGCACCTGGTAGGAGCGTTCCTGCAGCTCGCCGCCCACCAGATCGATGACGGCATCCAGGGCGTGAACCACGCTCTCAAAGCGCTGCGACTGGTTATCGATAACCGGATCGGCGCCCAGTCCGCCAACATATGCAACGTCACGCCCGAGGGTGGTAGCGGCCACCTGCGCCCCCTGTCGCCGCGCCAGTTGCACCGCCAGAGAGCCTACGCCGCCGGCGGCGCCATGGATCAGCACGCGTGAGCCTTCCACCACGCCCGCCTCGCGCAGGATTTGCATCGCCGTCGATCCCGGCGTTGGCAGCGCCGCCGCCGTCTCGAACGGCAAACTCTCGGGCAAGTGGGCGATTTCGTCCACTTTGGCGATCGCAAATTCAGCGTAGGTACCCAGGGCGAAGCCATAGACGCGCTCGCCCGGCTTGAACGCGGCCGTTTCGCTCGTCGCTTCCAGGATGGTGCCGGCAAAGTCCTGCCCCGCCGTAATTGGCAGCGAGAAGCTCCGCGACACCTTGCCTTCGCGGATCTTCCAGTCCACCGGATTGACCCCGGCACTGCGAACCTCGACCAGCACCTCGCCCGATCCTGGGCTGGGGCGCGGTGTGTCGTCCAGATATAAATGTTGACTGTCGCCAAATTCGTGAATGCGTGCGGCTTTCATCTTTGCTGCGATGCCTTCTCCAGAGCCGCCGGTGGCCGCTCGCGCAGGCTGTCCACATTCCGCAGCGCCGGGAACGCGCGCCACCATCCCGCCACCACCGCCAGCGTGCCCAGCCCGCCCACAATCGTTGCCGGCACCGCACCCCACCACTGCGCCGTCAGCCCGCTTTCAAACTCGCCAAGCTGGTTCGAGGTGCCGATAAACAGAGAGTTGATGGCGCTCACCCGGCCGCGCATGTGGGAGGGCGTTTGCAGTTGCACCACGGTCTGGCGCACCACCACGCTCACCATGTCGGCCGCGCCCATGACGAACAGCAGCGCCAGCGACAGCGCCAGATTCCGGCTCAGCCCGAAGCCGACAATCGTCAGGCCGAAGAGTGCCACCGCCAGCAGCATGCGCTTGCCCGCGCGCTTGCTCAGCGGATGAAACGCCAGCATGATCGCCATGACCATCGCCCCCAGCGACGGCGCCGCGCGCAGCAGTCCGAGGCCACGCACGCCCGTGTGCAAAATGTCGCTGGCGTAGATCGGCAGCAGCGCCACCGCCCCGCCCAGCAGCACGGCAAACAGGTCGAGTGAAATCGTGCCCAGAATTACCTGGTTCTGCTTTACGTAGCGGAAGCCGGCCAGCAGGGTATCCAGCGTCGCGGCCTTTTTCTCCATGCGTCCGGTCCGCGTGGCGATAGCGAACATCAGCGCCATCGAGATCACATACGCCGCCGTGGCCAGTGCGTATACGGAAGCCGCGCCCCGCGTCCAGCCGTACACCAGTCCGCCCAATCCTGGTCCAACGATGGTCGCCATCATGAATACCGTCGAGCCCCACGTCACCGCGTTGGCGAAATGTTCCGCCGGCACCAGCTCCGGCATCAGCGCCTGTCCCGCCGGGCCGCCGAAAGCCCGGACCACGCCCTGAAACACCATCACCGCGTAGATCGCTCCCACGGCGTGCCAATGCGCCAGCGAGATCCACAGCAGCGCGCCGGCCACCAGCGCATAGCCCGCCTGCACCCAAAGAATGACGGCCCGTCGGTCGAACCGGTCCACGGCGTGGCCGGAAATCAGGAACAGTACAAAGCTGGGCAGCACCTGCGCCAGCCCGACATAGCCCAGGCTGAGCGCGCGGTGGGTAATCTCATACACCTGCCAGCCCACGGCCACGGCGATCATTTCCGAAGAAAGCACCGACGCCAGTCGCGCAGCTTGATATAAGCGGAAATCGCGGAAATGTAAGGCGGCGTTAGGTGTTTCCGCCGCCACCGGCAATGGAGGGTCGGACATGAGGAGCTTACAGCTTACAGTTTACAGCTTACAGTTCGAGCGAACTGGCGGCCCCGCGCCAGTCAGTAGAGGGCAGGCCACCGGGGAAAACGGCGCACTCGCAGAAGCACGCGGACGTCCGAAGCGGAGCTGGGGCGTAGGGGCCCCCCGGCGCAGCGGGCCTTCGGCCCCGCGTCAGTCAGTAGAGGGCAGGCCGCCGGGGAAAACGGCGCACTCGCAGAAGCACGCGGACGTGCCAAGCGGAGCTGGGGCATAGGGGCCCCCAGCGCAGCAGCGGGCTATCGGCCCCGCGCCGGTCAGTAGAGGGCAGGCCGCCGGGGAAAACGGCGCACTCGCAGAAGCACGCGGACGTCCGAAGCGGAGCTGGGGCATAGGGCCCCCCAGCGCAGCGTGCTATCGGCCCCGCGCCGGTCAGTAGAGGGCAGGCCGCCGAGGAAAACGGCGCACTCGCAGAAGCACGCGGTCGTCCGAAGCGGAGCTGGGGCGTAGGGGCCCCCAGCGCAGCGGGCTATCGGCCTTAGAGAGCGGGCCGTGCGGCAGAGCCGCACTGGGTGCCCGCGATCAATAGAAGCTACACTGAGACCTGTCGATGAGCCTGACCCTCTTGCCCCAGCAACGTTCGCTGCGCCGGGTATTGCGCGAGGCGGGCAAGGTTGTGCGCGCCGATGTCTGGTTCCCTCATATACCTTTGGCGCTGCTTTGTGCCCTGGCCGGAATTCTGGTGCTCGGTGTGGCCTACCGCTCCTCGCCCGCACGGCTGCTCGTCGGCTTTCCCGGCTCCCTCCTGCACGTGGCGCCCTCCGGTCTGATCCTGCTCATCATCGGGTTTGGCTTACTGGTGATGTCCGCCGGCCTCGCCTTACGCTCCCGCTTTGCCTGGATCGTGGTGCTGGTGCTCTCGGTCGCCGCCATTCTGGCGCTGTGGTTATTTCCTCATATCCACCAGGTGCTGTTGCTTGACTATCTGGTCGCGCTTTTGGTGCTGCTGATTCTGGCGCACGGTAGTTTCAGCCACAGCAGCATCGCCGCCGGCACGATTTTTGCCGTTATCAGCAGTCTGCTGCTGCTGCTGTACGCCGTCTTCGGAGCGCTGTATTTTGGCAACCAATTCAATCCGCCCATTCACGACCCGGTCACGGCGCTTTACTACGCCATTGTGACCATGGGCACGGTCGGCTACGGCGACATCACGCCGCACACGCTGCACGCCAAGCTGTTCACCGTCTCCATCATCGTCCTCGGCATCGCCGTCTTCGCCACGTCGATCACGGCTGTGGTCGGTCCGCTGGTGAGCGGCAGCTTCAATCGCATCCTCAACCGCAAGGAAGTTCGTATGCATCGCACCGATCATTTTGTTGTCGTCGGCCTCACGCCGCTGGCCATCAGCGCCTACCGCGAGCTCAAGCGCCGCCACCAGTCGGTGGTCGTCATCGCGCCGCAAACGCCACCCACGGAGAGCGAAGTGCTGGCCGAAGATACTATCGTTGGCGATGCCAACAGCACCGAAGTGCTCGAAAAAGCGAGCGCTCGCCAGGCCCGCGCCGTGCTTGCCATGCGTCCCGACGACAGCGACAACGCCTTTACCGTCCTGGCCGTCAAGGAACTCAAAGGCTCCGCCCAAACGGTCATCGCGCTCAACGACAGCCAGCACCTGGGCCGCATCCGCTTAGTTCAGCCCGACCTGGTGATTGCGCCACAGGCCCTGGGCGGAGAAATCCTCGCCATGGCTTTGAGCGGGGAAGCCATAACCGGCGACACTATCCTCGAACGCTTCCTCCACTACGACGGCGCCCCGCCCCTATAGATAACAGGTCCGACTCGACAGTCCTCGTGTCAGAAATAATACTTGAGTCCCAATTGAATCCGGCGCTCGGTGTTGGCTACGCCGTATAGCTCGCTGCCGAAAACGCTACTCGTGATCGTCGAGCTGTCGGCCAGGTCGTAGCCAGGGTGGTTGGTGACATTGGTGGCGTCGGCGCGGATCTCCAGGCGCTGGGATTCGGTGATATGGAACTCTTTGGCGAGATCGAGATCCAAGTCGAACTGTTCCGGAAGGCGGAAGAAATTGCGACCCGTGTTGCCCAGTTGGCCTAACGCCGGGGTAGAGAACTGCGCGATTTGCTGCGGGGTAAACAAGGTCCGGTTGCCCGTCTTGGGATCGGTGTGCAGGCTGGCCAGACCGGAGCAACTGCCGGCGCAGTTGGCGAAGCTCTGTACGTCGCCATCGAAGGTGTAGGCGCCGGAGTAGGCAGAGAAGGGTCGGCCTGAGGTCCAGGTGAGAACTGCGGCTGTGGTCCAGCCACCGATGACATGCCGCAGCCAGGGATTGACTCCGCTGCCCCAGCGCTGGCCCGCGCCGAAGGGGAGATTCCAAACCCAGTCTCCCTGCAACGCATGGCGCTGATCAAAGTCCGAAGGAGCATAGTTCAGGGAGCGGTTGTAAATGTCGTAGGGCGTGCTGGAGGCAGACTGGGCGTGTCCGGTCCTGACCCGGGTAAAGGTCGGGTCATAGGAGCGCGTATCCATGCTCTTGGCTAACGAATAGGAGGCCTGGAAGGTGAGCCCGCCAAAGCGGCGCTGCATCTGAATTTGCAGTGCGTTGTAGTGGGACCAATCGTTGCTGTCGAGGACGTCAAAGCCGCCCGCGAACTGGGGCAGCGGCAGAAAGAAATAGGGGCTGAGGCCGCTGGCCTGGGCCAACCCCATACCTTTCACCTCAAATTTGCTCAGCGAATCCGCGAGAGCGCCCACGGAATTGAGCGCGAAATCGCCGGAGTAGGCGTCGCGGACATATTGCGAGCCGGTCTGGCCCTTCGCAACATGCGGGTCGGCGCTGAGAAGTTGGTCCATCAGAGAGCTATCGCCGCCGGACTGCACGGTTTTGAAGGCCTGGAGGAAGCCATTGCTGGTGACGTTGACTTGGTTGGCGTTATAGCCGCCATACAAATGCACGGCGTGCTTGCCGATGAATTGCACGGTAAGCACCATATGCTGTGGGAGCTCATGTTCGACGCTCAGGCCCCACTCGCTCACCTGCGCGGGGTGCCAGTTCGGATCCATGGCCGTCACGCTGCTGCGGGAGAACGCCGGGGGCTGACGCAACTGCTCCGGCGTCAGACCCGCAGGCGGGGCGAGCGCGGGCAATCCGTTGCGCAGCAGGCCGCCGGATTCGCCGAAGCTATCGTTGGTGACACCGTAATTAAGGCCGACGAGATGTTCGAACACGCCTGAAGATATGGAGAAAGTGTTTATCGGGTCATAGTAAAGACCATAGTGCGCGCGGACCGAGGTGGTGCCGTGGCCAAACGGATCCCAAGCGAAGCCGACCGTAGGGGCGAGCAGAGTGTTGGAGTTCTTGTAGAGCGGGCCGGGGGCCCAGGCGAGCGTGTTGGTCGGGGCGGCGCCGACGGTGAAACTTTGATTGGGGCGGAGGATGCGGTGGCGCGGATCGTGGGGCGCCAGCATAACATCCCAGCGCAGACCGTAGTCGAGGACCAGATTGGGGTTCAGGCGCCAGGCATCCTGGCCGTAGAACTCGTACTGGGGGTATTCTGCCTCGAAGTTGAAGATCGAACCGCCGGGCTGGTATGCGCTGCCGCTCTGGTTGGAAACAAATCCCTGTCCCATCGTCCCAACCCGTCCCAGAAGGTCATTGATCGTCGTTTTGAGGTTGCCGAGATCGGTGCTCTTATTGATGTCGGACGGAAGCTTGAAAGCCGAACTGCTGACGGTGTTAATGCCGGGATCGAAATTGATGTACGGCTCGGCATCCCATCCCCCGATCGAGCCGCGGTCGTCGATATGGACCACGTATTCGAGGTGTACGCCGGTCTGGATCGTGTGCGCGCCGTGCAGCCAGGTCAGATCGTCGTTGAGCTGGGGGGTGGAGATGGCGCGTGCGTTGCCGACGTAGTTTTGCAACGGATTGCTGACAATGGCCAGGTCGTAGGGAGGGTTGCTGCGGAAGTTGGGATCGGGATTGGCAAAGTTGAAAATGTAATGGGTGAAGCCGGCGACGAGCTGATTGGTCAAGTTGGGCGAGAAGCTGGCGGTCCAGCCGAGCGCCAGGCTCTTGGGCTCGCGGTAGGTGTTGACCACATTCGGGGATTTGGGAAACGGCGGCAGTCCGCCATTGACGATGTCGGCGATGGTGTTGTCGTGGCTCTGATACCAGCGGAGGAAGAGGGCGTTTTTGGTGTTCAGGATTTGATCGACGCGGAGCGTCCAGTCGGCGTTGGATTGGGTTTCGTTCGGCGTCCAGTCGAAGCCGGCAATGTTAAGGCCATCGCCGCTGGAAAAGTCATTGGGCAGCGGCGTCAGGCCGATGATTTTTTGGAGGGTTGGGTCCAGCGCCAGTCCACCGGGATTTTCCGTAGCGACGTTGTAGGTGTTGACTTGGACGCCGCTGGCAACGCTGCCGTCGGCATTTACGGAAGCGCCGGCCTGTCCGTAGGGAGTGTTCTGGCTATTGGGAACGTAGCGGAACAACCCCTGACGCGCCTGGGAGGTGAAGACCGGGCTGGACTCGAACTCTGATTCGTGGGCGTGCAACAGTTGCAGGTTGGTGAAGAAAAAGGTGCGGTTCTTGATGATCGGTCCGCCAACGCTGAAGCCGTAGATGTTCTGCACGAAGTCCGAGCGGCCCAGTCCAGCCAGATTGTTGAAATAGTTATTGGCGTTCAGGCCCGGCGTCTGGTAGAGCCAGAAGCCCTCGCCATGGAATTGGTTGGTGCCCTGGCGCGTAATCATCGCCACTTGTCCGCCGCTGACGCTACCGTACTGGGCGGTGAGGTTGCTGGTGATGACGCGGAACTCACCGATGGAATCGGGATTGGTGTTCACCGGCGAATAGTTCGAGCCCGGAGCCGAAGCCTCGTTGATGGCGATGCCGTCCAAGGTGAAATTCCAAGCGCGGCCGCGGCTGCCATTGACATTCACGCCCCCGCCGGTGTTGCCGCCAGTGATCACACCGGGTTGAAAGACGTCCAAATCCAATGGATTGCGCCCGCGCGTGCCCACGATGGGCAATTGTTGAATGGTGCGCTGATTGACAATGTTGCCGAAATTTCCGGAGGAGCTGGTCTGCACCAGCTCGGCGCTGGCATTGACGGAGACCTCCTGCGAGGCAGTCCCCACCCGCAATTTGACGTTGACGGTCATCGGCTGGCCGATGGTGACGACGTTATTACGCGAGCGGAAGGTGCGGAACCCGGTCTTGGCAACGGAAATGGAGTAGTCGCCCACGGGGATGGCATCGAAGACATAGAGGCCGGCGGAGGTGGTCTGCACCGTGCGGGCGTAGCTGGTGCCCTGGTTGGTGAGTACGACCGTGGCGCCGGGTACGATCGCCCCGGTGGGATCGGTGACCACGCCGGTCGCCGTCGAGGTGGTGCCTTGGGCGAAGGCGAAAGCGGCGCAGAGGAGCAGCGCCGGCAGGATGGTCAGGGAGCGAGAGCGCATGTGAGTCACCTCCATTTCCGGGATTATAGGCAGCGGAGGGAGTGAAAAGATTGTGTGTTCTTAGCCTTTTGGTTAGGACTTAGCGTTTTTCAACGCTCAGCGGCGGGCGAGTAACTGGTATTGGCGCGGGGTGAGCCCGGTCTCGGTTTTGAACGCTTTGCTGAATTGGCTTTGGTCGCAAAAGCCACAGGCCACGGCGATCTCACCCAGCGAGCCACGGCCGGACTGCAGCGCGTCACAGGCGCGCTCGATCCGAGCCCGGCGGATAAAGGAGGCGATCGAACATCGCTGGAAACGGCGGAAGCTGCGGGAGAAATGAACGGGATGGACTTCGGCGGCGGCCGCGAGCGAGCACAGGGTCCAATGCTCATGTGCGCGTTCGCGAATCAGTTGCCGCACCCGCAGCAGCCAGGGTGGCGGGGTGTTTTCGGCGCCCAAGCGGCGGCGCTGCAGCGAGGTGAGGGTTTCCAGCAGGATGCCCTCCAGCGCCAGGCCGCAAAGATCATCGTCCCGGCGGAACTCCTCGAAAAAGCGCGCTCCCAGCGAAGCGCTTTGTCCATCGCATAGATGCAGGCCGCGGCTGAGGTCCGCGCCGGCCTCACCGAGACGCAAGACCAGCTCCGGCCGCAGCTCGACGCTCAGCCCGACGGCACCGGAATTGCCGAAGCGGTCCTGGTGAATCTCGCCGGCGGGGTGCCAGGTCAAGGCCCAGGCCTTGGCTTCACGCTCGGTGCGACCGCACCATTGGATCGCGGCGCCACGGACGGTTATCCCCAGGTAAGCTGCGGCGTGGGCGTGCAGCGGGATGCAGAGATCGGCGGGATAGGCCGTTTCAGTGACCTGGAACAGTGCGAAGCGCCGTCGGCGGAGGGTGGCGCCGTGAAAAGGAGCGCTAAAAGCGATCGCAGCAGCAGTCACGATGACCGTTGTGGATTATGCCACACCCATCAGGGGTGGTCAACTCGCCCGGGGGCGGTTGTTACTTGCCGCTCATAGCAGCTCCGATACGCGGGTCGAAGCCGCATAGTTTTCGCATCTTTGGCGGTGCGTCTCTACCAGGTGATAGTGGCGAGCTTGGCAGTCGCGCGCGTGCTGCGCCAGAAAATGGTGAGCCGGGAAGGAATCGAACCTTCAACCTAGTGATTAAGAGTCACTTGCTCTGCCAATTGAGCTACCGGCCCCTGCTTGGCGTGGACGGCGCCGCGCCCGAGGGCGTGAGCGCAGAAGTTGAGTTTACCACAGCGCCCCGCAGCCATCGCTGCCGCACTTTCCAGGCGCGCAGGTGCAGCGTGTCGCCGAAGTAGTCGTCGCGCGTCAGCGGTACATCGGCAAACGCCGTGGCCGGAAATGCGGCTGCCGCTGCCGTGCATAGCGCCGGCCGCGCCGGCGCCGGGTGAGCAGTGGCAAAACCAAAGTGCGCCTCCACGAAGGGTGGCGTCAGCAGCGCCGCTGTCGCCCGCAGCCAGCACCAACGCAGGTAGCTTTTCCACTCTTCCATCGTAGCCAGCAGGATGCGGCCGTTCAGTTGCCGCAGGGCATCCGGCGAGGCGGCGAGTGTGCCGTTCTCCGGCGCGCCCAGCGTGGCCCAATAGGCGTGCCAATCGAAATTTGGCGCCAGGCGCCGCAGCTCGGCCAGATGCAGTGCTCGCGGCGGCGCAGCAGCGGGCGGCGGCGTCAGGCTGACTTCCATATTAATTGCCGTGCGGGCCTCTTCTGCCGCTTCCTGCGCCGGATCGCCCAGAAGTTCAAACAGCTTTTGCGCATAGCTCTGCGTCGCATAATCCCGCAGCCGGTCCGGCACCGGCTCCTGGCCCACACGGAAGGCGGCAAACGCGCCATAGCGGTGCAGCGCGCCCACCGCCAGCGCCACCTGATGCGGATTTTGCAACGCTGCAATCGACCCCAAGTACTGGGCCAGCGGCTGCGTGCCAAGCTGTTCAAGCTGCGCCACGTTCAGGCAGGCTTCCTGATATTTGTGGCGTGGGGGCACCTGCGACGCCAACATGACCGCAAGGCCCAGGATGATCCCTAAAGTCCTACTCATTGTTAGAATCATGGCATGCCGAGGCCGGGTCTGGCGCTGGTAATTGCACTCTGCAGCCTGACGGCCGCAGCGCAGATGACCGCACGCCAGGTTGTCGACCATAATCTCGAGGCGCGCGGCGGCGCCCAAGGCTTTGCCGCCATCCACAGCCTCAGCTTTACGGGAATTCTGCAGTTCGGTTCGGGCCAAAGCGCGCCCATGTCCGTCTGGCTGACCACCCAGCCCGCCCGCATCCGCATTGAGATTCTGCTGCCCGCCGGTAAAATGATCGAGGCTTACGATGGCACACGTGCCTGGCAGATGAACCCCGGCTCGACCGCTGCCATCGTTCTGCATGGCGCTGCGGCGTGGCGCGTGCGCGATCAGGCGCTAAACGGCGCCGACTTGCTGCCCAACCCCAATGCCCAGCCGCATCTGGTGGGCACGGGCACGCGCGCGGGCCATCGCTATTACATCGTCAGCTTCGCCCTCGCCACCGGCGACGTGTTCACCTACTCCATTGACTCGCTCACCTGGCTCAGCTTTCAGGAAACTTACCCCGGTGGTGTCGAGGAAGTTGCCGATTACCAGCGTACCGGCGGCCTGCTGCTGCCGACCAAGCTGATCGGCGGCCCCACTAGCCCGCATCCAACCACGCTTGTGATTCAGCACACTGCCTTCAATACGCCCATTCCCGCCGCCCGCTTCCAGATGCCCGCCGCCTCCAAGCCAGGGGTCACCAAACACGGCAGGCCGTAGGTCCCCCCGTCATGGGAGCCTGCGGCCCACAGTGAAATGCCGCCGCGAACTCCGGCATGTTTTGCACGACCCCGTCCACCCGGAAGTTGCCCGGTGAGTGCGGATCCACATTCGCCGCCATCCGCGCCGCCTTCGGCCGCACATTCTCGCACCAGATCTGCGCGTAGCCTAAGAAGAACCGCTGCTCGCGCGTGAATCCATCGACCCTCGCGTCGGGCTGGCTGCCCAGAGCCTTTTCCATGGCCATGTACGCCACGCGCACGCCGCCGTTGTCGGCGGTGTTTTCGCCCAGCGTCAGTTTGCCATCGAGATGCACGCCTGCAATCGGGCTGAAGCTGGTGTACTCCCGCACCAGACATGCCGTGCGCTCCTCGAACGCTTTTTTGTCTGCCGGCGTCCACCAGTTGTGCAGGTTGCCGTGGGCGTCAAACTGGCTGCCTTCGTCGTCAAAGCCATGCGTCATCTCATGGCCCATCACCGCGCCCACTCCGCCGTAGTTGACCGCGTCATCGCGCGTCTGGCTGAAAAACGGCGGCTGTAGAATCCCGGCGGGAAACACAATCTGGTTCCACAGCGGGGTGTAGTAGGCGTTTACCGTCGGTGGCGTCATCTGCCACTCGCTGCGGTCCACCGGTTTGCCAATCTTGTTCAACTGGCGGTGGTACTGAAACGCCGTCGTGTTGGCCACATCTGCGTAGTAGTTGGCCGGCGAAAGTTCAATCGAAGTGTAATCCAGCCACTGGTTGGGATAGCCCACTTTGTCGACGATGGCGTGCAGCTTGACCAGCGCCTGCTTCTTGGTCGCCGCCGACATCCATTGCAGGCCGTCGATGTCCTGGCCTAGGGCGGCCTTCAGGTTTTCCACCATCTGTGTCATGTGCGCCTTGGCTTGTGGGCTGAAGGCCGCTTTCACGTAAAGCTGGCCGAGCGCGTCGCCCAAATGCCGGTCGGTCGAGGCCACGCACCGCTTCCAGCGCGGCTGTTGCGCCGTCACGCCGCGCATCGCTGTGCCAAAGAATGCGAAATTGGCGTCCACGAACGGCTCGGAAAGCGAAGGCGCCGCCGCGTGGACCAGATGCCAGCGCAGATAGGTTTTCCAGGCGCTGAGCGGCAGTGCGCGCAGGTCGGTATTGAGTGCGCGGAAGTAGGCGGGCACGTCCACGTTGACTTCGCTGAAGTTCGGCGAACCGGTCGTGGCGAGGAACGCCTTCCAGTCGAAGTACGGCGCCAGCGACTCAAAACGCGCCACGCTCATTTTGTGGTACGTGGCGTTGGGATCGCGGCGCTGCACGTCGGTGATCGAAGCCTGCGCCAGCCTGGTCTCAATCGCCAGCACCGTTGCCGCTTCCGCCGCTGCGGTGGCGTGCGTGTCGCCCAGCAGCACGAACATTTGCGCCACATGATCCTGATACTGCTGGCGCAGCGCCCTGGAGCGCGCGTCCTGCCGCACATAGTAGCCCCGGTTGGGCAGCCCCAGGCCGCCCTGGTCGGCATCGGCAATCACGTCGGCGCTGGCGTTTTTGGCATCTTGCGTCGAGCCGAAGCGGAACAGGGCGTTCACGCCCTGCGACTGTAGCCGCCCCACTTCGGTCGCAAGCTGCTGCGCGCTCGTCATGGTGTCGATGGCGTGCAGGCCGGCCGCCAGCGGCTTCGCGCCCGTGGCATTGATGGCGTCCTGGTTCATGCAGGCCTGGTAGTAGGTGCCCACCTCGCGCGTCGGTGCATCCGTATCGGCGCTGGGATTGGCGCTCGCTTGGTTCAGGATGGTGTGCAACACCTCCTGGTTGTGATCCGCCAGCGTATTGAACGTACCCCAGCTTGACTCATCTGCCGGAATCGGGTTGTTCTTCATCCAGTTTCCGCAGGCGTACTGATAGAAGTTCTGGCAGGGGTTCACGCTCGTATCGAGATCCGTCATCACCACGCTCGCCGGACTGCTGGAGGCCGCCGTGGTCGCCGCAGGCCTGGATTTCGAGCAGGCGCCGAGCGCCAGAACTGCAGCCAGCGCGAGCAGGGAAGGAGCAGTCGGTTTGCGCATGGGTTATACCAATGGCAGGCAGTGTAGCCCAATGCCGCTTCATCCGGCAACTCGCGCCGGAGACAGAGGGAGGCCGACGATCGGAAGGCCCGGGGCGCAGCCCCGATAAAAGCGGCGCGAGCCGCAGAACAAGCCCGGCGCTCTGGGGACGAGCGCCGGGCTGCCTTACACGCGGAAGCACTTCTCCCTAGTGGCTTTCCTCGCGCAAGAAGGTGCAGAACAGCACGTCGCTACTGCCGCTGGCAGAACTGACCGCGGCCAGATAGCCCCGCGCCACCAGCGGCGTGCCCGCCGGCAGGCTAGCCACCGTCGTACTGGTCAGGCCATTGCCGTCGAACTCCGTGCTGGCGTTCGTTTCGACGGTCAGCGTCGTCAGCCCCGCAAATTTATCAAAGCTGGTCTGGTTGTCGAGCAGCAGGGTTATGGTGAAGCCGCCATTCGCTGCCGCCTGCACCGCCGCCGAGGTCAGCCCGAACGGACTCACCGCCGCCGGCCGGATTTCGGTCGCCAGCACCGTACTGCTGGCCGTCTGCACTGCCGTGCCCGCCACCCAGACGCCCTGGCCCACGAAGATTGAGCTCTGGTCGTAGCTCGCTAGCCCCGCCGCCTGCGCCATCATGCTGTCCTTGAAGACGGTGCCGCTGTTCACTTCCACGGTCAGCGTCTGCCCCAGCGTATCGAAGTCCAGGCTGTCGCGGATCACCATCGTGAAGCTGGTCAACTGATTCTGGCTGTCGCGTGTCACGGCGGTCACGATGCCGCCGTCGATATCGCCCTGCTGGTTTTCTTCCGTGCCGCCGTCCGTGTCTTCGATCTTCAACGCCGTCAGCGAGCCGTCCACGTTCAGCCGGTCGACGGTATCAATCTGCGTGCCCACCTGGAGGGTCGCGAGCGACACATTGTCGTCAAATTCTGTATCGCTGGTGACGTGCAGGGTGACGTTCAGCCCGCTATCGCCGGCTTTGATCGCGATCGTGTTGGCCGTCGTGTCTACCGCGCTTACCGTTCCATCCACATGTACACTCCGCTGATCGTCATCTTCACTCTCCACGCTGGTTGCAGCCCCGCCAATTTTGGGCGTGAAGGTCACCGTACTGCCGGTCAGGTCGAGTGAACTTTGCAGGTCGAAATCGAAGCGCACATCGGTCGCCCCTTGTGCGCTCACCTGCAGCGGCGGATTCAGCGTGATGGTATCCGTTGCCGCCGCCGCGGGAATAGTCGCTTTCGCGGTTACCGGCTGCCCCGTTGTGGGATCGATGTAGGTAATGGTCGCCGCGCTGACCGTAATACTCATGCTGGTGTAGGTGCCCGCCGCCAGCGGCTTCAGCTCCAGGGGCGCGCGGATGCCGCCCAGATGGGTGAGCTCCACGGTGCGCGGCTGCTGCAGCAGCGACACGCTGCCGCTGGCGCTGGTAAACGTCACGCCGGAAATCGTCACCAGCGCCGCCAGTACGCTACTCATCGGCGCATCCCCCACGGTAACTACCGTCGGGCTGGCGCCCGCCGCACTGCTGCTGCCCGTCGTGCTCAGAGCCCCGCTGCCACCGCAGCCGGCCAGCAGGCCCGCGGCCACGAAAATGGCCATTATGGAAATACTGTATTTGTGCATAGAGTCCCCTCCAGTTGCCCATAGCGACACACGAGTCCATCCAGTGCACGTTCCCTGCCACTCAGCAACTCATTGATTTACAAGTGATTGCCCGCCGGGATTGCCGCCAGGCGAGGTAAAATTTCCTCCGGGAGGAAACAAAATGTCTGCTGCGACCCAACCCCTGCATACCCGCTGGACCGATTTGGAACTGGAAACCCTCAACCCCCTCATCCAGCGCCATTTCGTGGTTGGCGACCAGATCATGCTCGCCCGTATTCTGCTGAAAAAAGGCGCTGAGGTCCCCCGCCATAGTCACGCCAACGAGCAGGTGACCTGGATTCTCGAGGGCGCGCTACAGTTCTCCATCGACGGCCGCGAGCTGGTCGTCCGCGCCGGCGAAGTGCTCTGCATTCCTCCCCACCTGCCCCATGCCGCCGTGGCGCTCGAAGACACTGTCGACGTGGACGTCTTCACCCCGCCCCGCCAGGACTGGATCACCAAAGACGACGCCTATCTGCGCGGCTCGAAATAAAACAAAAAAGCCCGCCGGTTTGCGCCGGCGGGCTTGGGTTGGAGGTTTCTGGCTGCGCTGAATCAGGGTTTCGGCAGTGCCGCCGCATCGTAAGCACTGATGATGGCCAGGCTGTTGATCCCGCCCGTTTGGGTGAGATAACCGCGCGCGCCGACGGTGTTGCCGGCCGGCGTTTTCAGAATCTGCGTGGTCGAAGACAGGTACGGACCCTCCAGGTTCGCCGCCGTGCACGGACTTGGCGGCGCGCCCGACCCGACCGCGGCGCACGTCACCGCCGTGCCCGCCACGGCCGTGCCACTGGGCAGACCGGAGAAGGAAGCCGCCAGGGGGAAGAGGAAGGCGGTGTCCGTGGTCCCATCGGTTCCGACCGTCGCTTTTACCGCGGCTGTGGTCGCATCCAGGCTGACCGGCGACTGCATCACGTTGGTTGCATCCACGATGGTGTTGGTCTTGGTGCTCGTTGCGTCCGTGTTACCCGCTACCCACACCGCCTGGCCCGCAAATAGCTGGGTTGCGTCAAACGTGAATTTGGCGCTTTGTCCGGCATAGGCCGCGGCCGGATCCGCCGCGATGACGGTCGTGATCGCTCCCGGATTGATATCCACCGTGATCAGTTGGCCTACGAGCGAGGGATTCGTGCTGTTGGTTACCACCATCGTGAACGAAGTCGAGGTCGCGCTGCCGGCCGCCGGCGAGGTCACCACCCCTTCGTCCACCGTACCCGCCGCCGCCGTCGCCTTGCTGCCCGACGGAATCGTTTCCGCCAGCCCGTTGTCTGCCGTCTCCAGCGTCAGCGCCGTGAGTGAGCCATCGGCATTGATGGTCGCATCCGTCCGCACCGCCGCCCCGGTGTTGAGACTCGAAACGGCCGCGCCCACCGTCGTGCTATTGGTAAACACGGTTTCGCTGAAGCCGCTGTCGGTCATTAGGACCAGGCTGTTGTTCGTGGCGTCGGTCGCGGTCACGGTCCCGTTCACATGCAGTACGACCGGCGTCGATCCTGCCACTTGCGTTAGGGTCACGCTGGCTGTGGGCGAGGTCGCCGTGGTGGAGGGCGCGAAGGTCACCATCCCGGTGCTGTTGTTCACGCTCAGCGATTGCGCCAGGTCAAATTCCAGGGCGAGCTGCGAGGCATTCTGCCAGTTCACGTCCACCGCCGTGCCGAACGTCTCCGTCAGCGACGCGCTCGTGGGCGGGATCGTTAGGTTGGCTGTGCCGCCGCTGGGTGCCACCGTGCTGGCCACGGTCACCACCCCTGCCTTGAGGTAGGTGACTTGCGCAGCAGTAATCGTGAACGTCACGCTGTTGTAAGTCCCCTGCGGCAGCGGGTTCACATTCACCAGCGTGCTGCTGGTACCCAGATGCGTCAGCTCCACCATCGCCGGTTTCGTCATGATGGCCGTGGTGCTGCCGTTGGCGTTGACCGCCGTGATCGAGCCGATCGTCACCTGCGCGGTCAGCACGTTCGGCATCCCCGGCGCCGCCGCTGGACTGGCGTTCATTGCCGCCGATCCCGCCGTAACCACCGCGTTGCCCGCCGGCCCAGGGCCATTAAAGGACGAGGAACCGGGACTCGAAGGTACCGGCGTCGTGTTGGCCCCGCCGCAGGCCGACATGGTGAGCATAGTAGCGAACGCCAGAGCGGTCGCCAGCGAAATTCCCGAAAGTTTGCGCATAATAGTCGATCTCCGCGAAATCCGTATTTTCGCCGGGCTCTGTCGCTGCCTGGCGCAACCTGTGCCCGTGTGTCCCCCACACACTGGGATTTTGGGCGAGTCAACTCTAACACAGATGCAGAATCACTAAAGCTCAAAGTGACCAAAACCAGGGTTATTTATATGATAGAATGGTCATGATTGTCTGGCCTTCCTGCAGCGTGCGCTGGAAGAACGACGCCGTGGCGGCAAACGTCCGCACCCAGGTGCGCCAGAGCAGGGAATCGTGGATGCCATCCGGAAACACGATCAATTCGTACGGCAATCGGTGTGCCCGTAGCAAATGCACCAGATCGACTGTCTGCGCAAAGCGCACGTTGCGGTCATCGTCGGCCTGAATCAGCAGCACCGGCGACTTCCAGGCGGCAATCGAGGCCACCGGGGACGCCTCGTAGGCGACCCGGCGCACCGCCGGCGGCACTTGCGCGCCCAGCATGAGCCGCCAGTCGTGCACACCCGCATAATCCACCCCCGCTTTGAAAATATCCGAGTTGCGCGCCAGCCCCAGCGCCGTCAGGTAGCCACCGTAGGAGCCGCCCCACAATCCGATTTTCTGGGCATCGACATAGGGCAGTTTTTGCAGGTAGCGCGCACCCGCCACAATGTCCTGGTACTCGCTGGCGCCCAGCGGTCCGGCATGCGGCGGATCGGCAAACGCCCGGCCATACATAATGCTCAGCCGGTAGTTCACCGACAGCACCACAAAACCGCGGCTGGCGAGGTATTCGTTCGCGGCATACATGAAGTTGTAGGCGTCCATGGGATGATAGCCCAGCATCATCTGCCGCGGCGGCCCGCCGTGCATGAACACCAGCGCCGGGCTGTGCGCGCTATGGTGATGCGGAATAAATAGCTGCCCGTGGATCACGAGGCCATCGGCGCTGGAGAACACCACGTCTTGCGGCGTCACCAACTGCGCCGAAGGGTAATCCGCCGGCAGCTCCGAAGCGGCCAGCATGACTTTGCCGCTCGCCGTCAGCCGATAGGGCATGGCCGGTTGCGTTGCCGTGGACCCCAGGAAAAAGATGTCGCGCCCGTCGCCCGTCGCAACCGGCGTCCATTCCAGCGATGCTCCGCGCGTCAGCGCCACCGGCTCCCCGCCGGCAACGTTCACCCGCCAGACGTGCCGCCGGTCCACGTCGCCATCGTTCGAGGCGTACAGCAGCGCGGCACCGCCGTCGGTCAGCGTGACCGGCGCCGGCGCAATGGAATAGTGCCCCGGCGTTAGCAGTCGCGCGGCGCCTCCTGCGGCCGGAACGGCATACAGATGCATCCAGCCGTCTTCGCTCGAGGCGAATACGATTTGTCTATTGCCGGCAAACTGAAATGCGGCATCTTCCCACTCGCCTGGCAGGGAACCGTCGCGGCCATCGGTGCTGCGCCAAATTTCTTTGGCCTTGCGCGTCGCTGCAGTCCAAGCCCAGATCGTCCAGGGCTGCGGCTGCCGCTCCCAGAACCCGCCGGTGTGCGTGCGCAGCAGCCGGATAAAAGCAATCTGTTTTCCGTCCGGCGACCAGCGCGGCATCATATCGTGGAATACGCTTGGCGCCACATACTCCAGCGTGGACTGCCCGAAGCGGTAAATCCCAACCAGCGCGTGCGTGCCCCGGTTGCTGACGAACGCAATCGCCTTGCCGTCGGGCGACCACTGTGGGTCGGACACGTTGCCGCGAATGTACGCCAGCTTCCGCGCCTTTTGCGCACCCGAAACCGGCGCCAGCCACAAAGCGCCGCGCGCCGGCCACACCGCCCAGCGCCCATCGGGCGAAATCTGAATATCCTCGCAGCCCTCAAAGCCGCAATTCATCGTCCCCAGCAGCCGCGGCGTGCCGCCATTGCTGTCGGCCGCCCACACCTGCTGTTCCGGCTGGGTCACGTCGCTGGTCGGATTGGCGACCTCGCCCTGCGCATTGGTTTCGCTGCCCCGCGCATAGACCACGGTCTTTCCATCCGGCGTCAGCCGCAGGCTGGCGATGGGCATGCCCTCATCGCCCGCGTAATGCGTGACCTCACGGGCGGCGAAACCGGGACCATCCGCCACCCACACATTCCGCGCCCCGTGCGCATCGAACACCCACGCCACGTGCTCGCCGTTGGCCGCCGTCGTCAGCCCATACGGATACGGATAGCTCAGCGCCTGCTCCATCGTGAACTGCGCCCTCGCCGGCGCCGCCAGCAGCCAGCCCGCCACCGCGAGCAGCACCACCCCCGCCCAACTCTGTCTCCGCCTCATTGGTTGTGTCCTCCCGTTCCGCCCGTCAGCATACCGCAGCCTTCGCCCCCGGGCCAAGGCCAGATCTTCCATGCAAAAATCAGGAATCGCAAATTCCATTTTTGGACCATTTATGGAAGCAGGCAGTCGATTTTTCCAGGCCCCGCCGGCAGCTTTACGCAGCAAGTTGGACACGCCCTGAGCACCAGCGGGCGTGCGTTGCCGGGGAGCGAATTTCGGCCACAGCTCGACCAACGCCGGTGCCCCCAAGCCGCACGCGGCTTGGGGTGGCAACGGGGGGCGGACGCAAGTCCGCTGTGGCCGGGCCACTTCCTCTTCGGCCCGCGTGGCACCGGATCCCCAGCGGCAGCGCAAGCGTGCCCCCTGCCAGTCAATGATTCCGCTTGCTGAGAGGCAGCAAGGGCGGTATCGTGCCGGTATGTTTGCCCAACGACCGAATTTCAGATTGTTTTCCGGAGCGGCGGCCCTGGTGCTGGCATCGCTGCTGCTGTCTGCGGCGGCAGGCGCGCAAGCCCCTAACATCGGCAGCGTCAAAGCCGAAGCCCAGGGCTACGTCAATGCGCACGCCAAACTGATCCAGCAGATCGTGGATTCCACCTTTTCGTTCCAGGAAATTGGCTATAACGAAGTCCAGACCGGCATCTATCTCACCGGCATCCTGCAACGCCACGGGTTCAGCATCCAGCGGCGAATCGCAGGCATTCCGACCGCGTGGCTGGCGAGTTGGAGTAATGGCAGCGGGCACCCCACCGTGTCGTTAAACAACGACGAAGACGGGCTGCCAGGTCTGTCGCAAATGCCCGGCGTACTCAAGCAGCAGCCCATGATCGTGGGCGGCAACGGTCAGTCCGAGGGGCATAACACCGGTTTGGCGGGCATGGTCGTTGCCGCTCTGGCGCTCCAGTCGGTCATGCAGCAGCACCATATCTCCGGCACCGTGCAGGTATGGCCTGGCATTGCCGAAGAAATCCTGGCCGGCAAGGCCTGGTATGTCCGCGCCGGGGTGTTCGATCATGTGGACGCCGTCTTGTCGACCCACGTGTCCTCCGGTCTGGGGACCTCCTATGGGCGCAGCGGCGGGACGGCCGCGGTTTCCGTCCAGTACACCTTTCACGGCAAGACCGCGCATGCGGCCGCCGATCCCTGGGACGGCAAAAGCGCGTTGGCGTCCGCCGAGATGTTTGACAACGGCATGAACTACATGCGGCAGTTCTTCCATCCCGCCTCGCGCACGCAGAATGTTCTGGTCAACGGCGGCGACGAGCCCAATGTAGTCCCGGACCTCACCGAGGACTGGTATTACTTACGCGAAGTGACGCCCGAGATGGTGCGCCAGAACCTGGCCACCGCCAACCGCGTGGCCAAAGCGGCGGCGGCCATGTTCGGAACCACGGTGGATGTCAACGTGATCGGCACGGCCTGGCCCTCGTGGGGCAATCAGCCGCTGGCCGAAGACATGTACAAAAACATCCAGGCCGTGGGCATGCCCGCCTGGACCGCCGCCGACCAGCTCTATGCCAAAGCGGTGCAAACCCTGATTGGCAAGCCGCCTATCGGGCTCTCGACCCACATTGATAAGCTGGGCACGGGCGTGGTCAACCCGCTCGGCGGGCCGTCGGATGATATTGGCGATGTGATGTGGACCGTCCCCACCGTCCGGCTCATGTTCCCGGCCAATATCCCGGAAGTTCCCTTTCACAACTGGAAGGCGGCATTGGCCGAAGCTACGCCGATTGCCTACGGAGGCGCCAGCGTGGACGCCAAAGTGCTGGCGATGACCGCGCTCGACCTTTACCTGAACCCGCGCCTCGTGCAAAGCGCCCGGCATTATTTTGAAGCGGTGCAGCCGGTTCTGGCCATGAAGGCTTACGGCGCGCCCAGACCGGTTGTGTACCGCTCCTTTTTGCCGCCGGAGGCAACCCCGGATCTTGCCATGCACGACGCGCTGATGCGGAGGCTGCGCCCGCTCATGGAAAAGCTGTATTACCGGCAGGATCGTTACCCGACGTACCTGGACCAGCTCGGCGTCAAATGGCCGTGCCTGACCCAGAAGTCGACCTGCGGCGCCCCGCCCCCCGTGGTTCCCGGCGGCTAAAGCAGTTCCAGACTAGCTATAGCCCGGCAGACCGCGCGTTTGCGGCGTTGACATCAGGGAACGCCGCTCGTTCTACCTCGGAGCGGGTTACACCAAGGCTGGAACTGCTTTAAAGCACAGAGGCCCGGTATCGGCAAGCGCCAAATGCATCGGCCAGGTACTGATCGTGCTTCTCGCCGATGTCGCGGCGTCCACTGTCCGGCGTCGCAGGCCGGATGCGCAGCGGTCCGGGCGCACGCAAGTAACCGGACTGCCGCAAGAAACTCCGTAGCGCGCTCTGCACCACGGAGCGCCAGCGCCTGCGGATTTTCCTGGGCGCTCCTGTGGCGTTCCAACGCCGCCGCCAGCTCATCCGGAATGGTAACTGTCACCCTCTTCACGCACCCAGCATTTCGCCAACCGGCGGGGACCGGTGAGCGCGGCGCTAAAAGCCCAATTTTAAAATGGTGCTGGAGGGGGGAATCGAACCCCCAAGAGGACAAGCCTCGGCAGATTTTGAGTCTGCTGCGTCTGCCAGTTCCGCCACTCCAGCACGACCGTGTAAGTGATTATTGCACAGCAACTTGCGCCGCACCAGCGGCAGCACCCGCCAAGCCGTCCCAAGTGCCAGTGGCAGTTTTAGCGGCACTAGCCGGGGCAGCCGCCGCTTGCCCGGCTGCGTCAGTCTGACCGGCTGCCGCGAGGTCCGGCGCGGGTATCGGCGAGCAGCCATGCCGTACCATGAGCTAGGCAGTTCCTCAAAATAGGCGATTTCCTGCCAGGACGGTCCAACCGGCTGTCGGCGGCGCCCTCCGGATCGGCGTGGATGCGATTTTCGCGTACAGACGGGCATGCAACGCAGTATTGAATGAGGCGGCTGCTGCCAAACATGAGGCAAGCAAGTTTGGTTCGAATGTTCGCATTGGCGACGTGCGAAGGCCCGTCCTTGGCGTGGCCACCGGCCGCCCAGATAACCCCAACTGTTTTCGGTGCCGGTTTTTGTGCCGCTTGACCTCAAACCGTGTATTTTCGTGCGCGATGGTGCGAGTGGACCAGCTGAAGAAGACCCCTGTAAACACTGGCCATTCCAGCGCGATCGCGCGAGTCCGATTGTACCGTGATCGAGGTCGGCTCATTTGGGAACCGGGGGCCAGCGTGCCGCTGCCCGTATCTGCGGCGAGGGCGCGCCGAGCAATGGGAAACAGCAAACGTGCCAGAGGCAGGCTTGCCCCAGTCCCGGCTCAAGGCGGCGCGAGTCGCCCCGTGCCGAGCCGCATCGGCGGGCCACGCAGCCGTTAAAAGATCACCTTGGCGGAAAGCTGCAGTTGGCGTGAGTTGCCCCTGGTGGCGTCAATGAGGCCAAAGCCGGCGCCGGTCAGCACGCGGTTGGGAGACGCGAAATTCACCTCGTTCAGCACGTTGTAGGCCTCGCCGCGCAGTTCCAGGTGAGCGCGCTCGGGTTTGCCGCCGAGCCCGAAGGTGCGAAAAATCGCCAGGTCCAAATCCCGGTAGGCGGGACCGCGGAACGTGTTCCGTCCGAGAGTTCCCGCGCGTCCCTGGAACGGACCCGAGCCGCCGGCGATGCCGATCGGCACCGTGAAGTAGCGCGCGTTCTCGGCGCTGCGTCCGAAGTAGTCCTCGCGCACGCTGCGGCTGGTCGAGAGCACCGGCGTGCCGGTCTGGTCCGGGCGGTTATCGCTGTTGTTACCCCACCCAGTCTGCTCAATGCCGGAGACGACCGAGAACGGGGTGCCGCTGCTCATCTGTCCGATGGCCTCCACCTGCCAGGCCGCAAGCCACCCCAGTGGATGCGGCAGCGCTGCGGCGGGAATCTGTTCGGCGACCGAAACGCTCAAATCGAGTGGCGTGTCGGTATTCGAATTGCCGCGCTCTTGTCCCGGTTCGTAGGGATCCTGCGGCGGAGCGCCTTGACCGGCCTGATTATCAATCGCATGACTATAGGTGAAGCTGGCGTTAAAGCCGAGCCCGGCTGCACCGGGCGCTTTTCGCACCCCGAGCTCGCCGGCATTGTAGGAGGAGTGAAACGGATTGCTGAACAGGATCTCCTCGCCAAACCCGCCGCTCACCTGTCCGCTGGCGTCGAACTGGGTGTAGGGGGCGAAGCCGGGGGCGGCTCCGTTGTAGCCGTTGGGGAAGATATTGCCGATCAGATGAACACCGGTAACACCCACGTAGTTGGCGCTCAGGCTGTAATCGCGCAAGCGGTGCTCCACGCCCACGACTTCGGTCGCCATATAGCCGTTGCCGAAATCCGGGCTCTGACCGTACAACTGAATCGGCCGCACCTGGCCGCCCGGAAACTGGGCCGCCAACTGGCGCTCGAATCGGTCTACGTCAATCGGGGTGTTCGGGGCCGCATAGCTGGAGTTGGGCGGATACACGCGCTGTCCCGCCGGCGTATACAGCAGCGGCAGTGCCACCGTCTGCACCGACGGGCTGAAGGGGACGGGCACGCCGCGCGAAGCCGTCGCTACGGTTTCGACGGCAAAGGGAAAACCGTTGAACGAGCCGGTATCCGGGTTCGGGTAATAAAGAATGGTGACGATGCCCGCGCCCGCATGCACGAGCGTTGTCCGGCCGGCTTGCCAGGCGGCGCTGAATCGCGGCCCCCATCCGTTCCAGTCGGTATGCCAGACCGGCTGCGGGTTGGCGAGCCACTGCTCGCCTCCCTCTGTAAACAGCGGCCCCGAATTCTCATCATGGGCCTCGGTCAGGGGCGTATCCAGTTCGTAGCGCAGCCCGGAGGTCAGGGTGAGCTTCGGCGCCACATGCCAGGTATCTTGAAAGTAGCCGTTGTAAGCGGCGCGGTGAATAGCGGCCTCGCCCTGGCGGTTGCCCTGCGGAAAGCCAGGTTCGGCCGTACTCTGGGAATACTGGAATGGCGTCGCCGTCAAAAACGCCGAAAGCGTATCCGGAAGCAACCCTCCGGCGGAAATGTCGTGCTTCCCGCTGGCCGAGCGGATGGCCACCGGAGCATAGACACTGCCGGCGCCGAAGGTGTAGCTGCCGTCGGTGCTGAAGGTGAATATCGAGGTGTCGCGGTTGAAACGCACTTCGCCGCCAAACTGAAAAATATGATTGCCATGCTGATCGGCAAAATTCTGACGGAACTGAAACAGGTTGCTCCACATACCCCGGAATCCCCCGCCCAGCCCATTGAAAGATTGGAAGAGCCCGTCTGCAAAATTCATCGCCGGATCGCTGGTGTCGAGCGAGGCATACACCGGCGTGCTGCGGATAAAGCCCACCAGTGTATCGCTCGTGAAATCGGGGCTCAGGATGCGCGCATAGTGCAGCGCCACGCTGCGGTAGTGCTCGCTGAACAATTGCGCAAAGGCCGGGTCCAACGCGGTCTGGTTGGGATTGGTGGTCGGTCCCAGCACGTTCTCGACGGTGTAGCGCGCGAACAACTGGGAGCGCCGTGTCCATTGCCGGTCGAGTCGCAACGAGTATTGGTCGCTGCGTGTCGTAACGTCGGACGACGTTGCGAACGTCTGCGCCCCGAAAGGTCCGCTCGGGTCATTCGGCAAGGGATAGCGCGCCAGAATCGGCTTGATCGCGGGGCTCACAGGCACATCAAGGGTATCGCCGGCATAAGCGGTCGTATCCAGGCCCTCTCGCTCGGCGGCGGAAGGTACAGAAAGTACCTGCGTCGTACCCAGTGTCTGCCGCAGGCCCTGGTACTCGATGAAATAATACGTGCGCTCCGCCAGCGGTCCTCCCAGCGTGCCGCCGAATTCGTTGCGCCGGAACCGGGGAATGCGGCCGGGAGCGGTCGCGCTCTGCCGGTCGAAAAAATTGCGTGCGTCGAAAGCCGAATTCCGCAAAAACTCGAACAGGTCGCCGTGAAATTGCTTCGTGCCCGACTTGGTGATGACATTTACGTATCCGGCCGCCCCTTCGCCCACGGATGCGGGAAGCACGCCCGACAGGCTGTTGATTGACCGGATCGCATCCACGTTGAAATCCGATATCGTCGCCCCACCCAGCTCCGGGTCGGTCGTGTCGGCACCATCGAGCGCGAACACCGATGCCTCGCCCCGCTGCCCATGCACCGAATACTGCTGGGTGAAATTTCCACCTGTACCCGACGCGGTAGTCGTGCCCGCAGCCAGCAGCAGTAATTTTGACGAATCGCGCTCCTCGAGCGGCAAGCTGGCCACCTGGTGCGCAGCCAGTTTCTGGGCGCTGCCCGCACCCGGCCGGGCCAGGGCCTCGGCCGTAGGGGAAAATTTCAGTTGCACGCGCCTTGTCTGGCCCGCTGCCAGCCGTAGCCTGGTGCGCTGCAGTTGCTGGCTGCCCCAGTGCGCCGTTAAGACATAGTCGCCCGGGGGCACCGGCAGATGGAAGCGTCCATCGGCAGAAGATTCGGTGGACGCAACCCGCCGGCCGCTGCTCGAGAGCACGACGTGCACGCCCGCGATAGGTTGCCCCAGGGCGTCGAGCGCACGGCCGCGCACTACGGCGGTCTGGGCCGCGGCGGACATCCCGCACACAAGGGCAAGAGCGACATGAATGACCACGCGCATGAGGCTGACACAGGGTATCACGCGAAGGATGGTAAAGCTGGCGAGGCCGAACCCGTAATTGGCCAGAAGGTTTAGCCAAAAATGCGCAGCCGGCGCCAAACCCGGTTCAGGGGCACCTTGAGCGTGCAGATCGCGGCGTCTGGCGCGTGGCTTTTGCGTTCGATCCAGCACGGCGCGGGATTCTGCTCGTGAGCGGTGACAACGAGACCAGGGAGCAGGCCTTGCTGGGCAAGATTGACCGTCGCGCAACCCTTGCGGAAATGCGCAACAGCCGCAGAATCAGCCAAGCCAAACTGGCGGATGTTTTGGGAGTCAAGCAAATGCAAGTGTCGCGCCTGGAGCGCCGCGCTCTCCACGCTGCGGCGAACGGTGGAAGCGCCGGGCGGCCAGTTGACCCTCATTGCCACGTTTCCGGATCAGCCGCCCATGGCGTTGGCGGCCGGCACCGTCAACGTGACCAAAAGCCCCGCCGCGCGGAACGCATAGGCTTCCCGCCGTGGGTTGCAGCGGCAGCGGGCAGGTGACCGTGGCGGCAGGGGCCGAGCGCCAGTTCTCAAACGAGCGCGGCTGCCGAGGCGTACGGATCCAATCGACTATTTTTCCCGCGCGAGTTCGGTTTCCGAGCCGATGAAGCCCCAGGCGTTCCAGGCCTGGCCGGTCACCACCTGCCGGAACAGCGCGCGGGCCGCGCGGCGCTGGCCGTGGTAGAGGTCCCAGTTGCCTAGGCCGTAGGTCACCGTATCGAACGCCAGTTCGGCCTCGGTGTCGTTCGGATCTTTCGGTTTGGGCGGCTGCACCTGCGAGGCTGGCAGAGCGCCCTGGTAGAAGCGGATCAGGCGCAGATAAAAGGCGATGTGCGTGTCATGGTTGCGCATCGCCGGGGTGATCCGCTTCAGGACGCGGGCAGCGGCCTGCGGTTTGCGGGCGCGGCGCAGGGAGACGTAGGCCCAGTTGGAGCAGTCAATCAAGTCGTCGTCGGTCGTCGCCAGATCGCGCGCACGCAAGAACTGCATAGCGGCGGCGGCGAACTGCCCCTGGAAATAGTGCGCCAGCGCGAGGTGATAGTGCGCCTGCAGCAGCCGGGGATCGAGCTGCACGGCGCGCTCCAGATCTCGCTGCGCGAGGCGGAATTCCCGCAGGCCGAGCTCGCGGTGGCCGCGCTCGAGCAGCAGGGAAGCGTCACGCGGCGCCGCCCGCAGCCCGCGCGTGTCGGTCGCAATCGCCTCGCGATACTGCCGCTGGTTGGCCTGCGCGAGCGAGAGCGCCAGCACCAGCTTGGGGTTCCCAGGGTCAGCGGCGAGCGCATGCTGCGCGGCCCGTATGGCCGCGTCATCGGGCAGAGCATAGAGTTTGCGGCCGAGTTGCGAGGTTACCTCGAAAGCGCCGGCCGCGGGCGCGGCTTGCGCTGTGGCGGCTACAGGGCCGCCGGTGAGCAGGGCCGCCGCTACCAGCGCCGGCAAAAAAAATCGCATCGCACACCTCCGGGACTTTGCGACGCCAGAGTAACACATTGATTCGCACGGGGCCCGGCGTGGCTGCGCCACGCCACCCGCTTGAAAGCTTTGCAGCCTTGCCGGCAAACGTTGCACCATGGGTAAAGGGGACAACTCGTCATGGAAAAATCACTCTATCCGGAAGCAACGCCGGAAATTGGCAAGGCCCGCGAAGCCGCAGCGCCCGAGATGTTGGCCGCGTGGCGCGTCTTCAGCCGCCAGACCTACGCCGATGGCGCCCTGCCCGGCAAGACCAAGCAGTTGATCGCGGTGGCTGTGGCGCACGTCACCCAGTGTCCCTATTGCATTCGTCACCACACCGCGGCCGCCCTGACGGCTGGCGCCACCGAGCCGGAAATCATGGAGGCCATCTGGGTCGCCGCCGAGATGCGGGCGGGCGCGGCGGTGGCGCACTCCGCTCTGGCTTTGGATGAAATCCAGCGGCGCCGGCCCGTCTCCCGGTAACTGCCCCGGCTAGGCGAGTTCGCCAAACTGAGCGAGGTCACCGGGCAGCACTTCGACACGGCCATCGTGTCGGCCACCTGAAAGCGGCTGATCCCTTACTGCTCGCGCAGGGCGGCGTTCGGGTCGAGCCGCGAGGCGCGCCAGGCTGGCAGCCACGAAGCGAGGGCGGCAATCACGAAAAACAGCACCACCATCGCGGCAAACGTTGCCGGATCGGTCGGCGTAACACCAACGAGCAGACTGCCGATCAGGCGGGTGAGCGCCACGGCGGCCACCAGCCCCGCGATGATGCCGGTCACCGTCAGGCGCAGTCCCTGCCCCACGACCAGCCGGAAGATGCCGCCGGGCTCGGAGCCGAGAGCCATGCGCACGCCGAATTCAGCGGTTCGTTGCCGTACCGCGGTGGCCAGCACGCCGTAGAGACCGACCGCAGCGAGCAGCAGCGCGATGACCGCGAAAACACCGATCAGCAGCAGTGAGAAACGCGTGCTGGATTGCATTGTGGCCACCAGCGCATCCATCGGCTGAATCCCGGTCACGAGTACATTAGGGTTCAGGCGTTTGATTGTGGCGCGCACTTCGTTGCTTAGGCCCGCCACATTCCCGGTGCCGCGGATCACCCAATTATTAACGACCCCTGAGCCCACATAGGCGTCGGTGAAATACACCTGTTCGCGGCCGGGCACTGCGAGCGACTCGTCGCGCGTGTGGGCGACGACGCCAATGATTTCGACGGGGACGGGCTGGGGCGTGGCGACCCGAATTAAAATTTGTTTTCCGATGGCATCGCCACGCGGAAACGCTTTGTGCGCCAGTTCCTGGTCTACGACCACAACGTTGCGACCGGGCTGGTTGTCGGCTTCGGTAAAGGTACGGCCGGCGAGCAACGGTATGTGCATGGCTTCGAAGTAGCCGGGCAGCACAAATTGAAAGTCGGTGGCCTGATACAGGCTGGCATTTTGGCCCGCATCGAGGTTGCCCCAGCGAATCGGGCTAAACCCGCCGGCCAGCGGCAGCGGGCGCGCGGCGGAGACGCTTTGGACGCCGGGAATCGCCTCCAGTGCCTGCTCGGTTTGGCGCACTTCGGCGGCGCGCGCGGCGGGATTGCCGCCCCTGCCGCCCAGGATCTGGAACGTCAGCAATCCCTGCGGATCGAACCCCGGGTTCGTGTGCTCCAGGTCGCGAAAACTACGGAACATCAGGCCCGACCCGATCAGCAGCACAAATGCCAGCGCCACCTCGATCACCGCGACCACGCGCCGCGTCATGCCCGCGTGGGTCAGGCCCTCGGTGCGGCCGCTGCCGCGGAGCACGGCGAGAGTTTCGGGACGCGACGCGCGCCAGGCGGAGAGCGTTCCGAAAATTGCAGCCGCCACCAGGGCCGCGATGGCCGTAAATAGCAGCACCGGGCCGTCAATACGGATCGACGCCAGGCGAGGCAGGGTTGCGGGCGCGATGGCCAGCAGTTCGTGCATCCCCGCCCAGGCCAACAACAGGCCGCCAGCGGCGCCGAGCACCGCGAGCAGCAGCGCCTCGATCAGCATCTGGCGGATCAGGCGCCAGCGGCTCGCCCCCATCACGGCCCGCACCGCCAGTTCGCGCTCGCGCACCGACGCCCGCACCAGTAGAAGGTTGCCGACGTTGGCGCAGGCAATGAGCAGCAGGAAGATGGCTGCGCCCATCAGCGCCTCGATGGCCGGCCGCACCTGCGAGGTCACGTAGCCGAGCAGCGGCTCCAGCCGGATCGCGTAGCCGGCGGTGCGCTCAATCAGAAAATGTTGGCGCGCCACTGCGGCGACGCGGCTGACGGCATCCTGCGCCTGCTGCAAGGTGACGCCTGGCTTCAGCCTCCCAATAGCATGGATCGAAACTGAATCGCGGTTTTGGTTGTTGTAACTTAGACGGTTGGCGAACCAGATTTGCGGATCGGGCAGCACCTGCGCTTCGGGGGGAAAGTAGAGCTGGAAGTGCGGCGCCAGCACTCCGACGATGACCGGCTTGAGGCCGCCTTGCGTGGGCATGACATGACCGAGAATCGCCGGATTGCCGCCAAAGCGGCGCTCGAAGTAGCTGTAGCTCACAATCGCCATCGTGGGCAGGCGCGGCGTCGGGGCGCCCTGCGCCCCCGGCGGTGGAGGCGGCGGCTGAGGCAGGCCGTCCTGGGCGGTAAAATCGCGGCCGAGCGCGAGGTGAGCGCCCGTCAACCGGAAGAAGTTGGTGGTGACGACGGCGATGCGCACTTGTTCAGGCGTTCCGTCGAGCGCCGGCAGGATCGCGCGCCCCGTGAAGACGCCCGCGAAGCCCTGAAAGGCGCTCGTCGTCTGATCGCGCATGTCAATAAAGTCTTCGTTGGAAAAAGGAAAGTCGCGGACGTGGCGCGCCTGCAGGTCCATGCAGGCAACCACCAACTGCGCCGGGTTCTTATACGGCAGCGGCCGCAGCAGGACGGCGTTGGTGACACTGAAGATGGCGGTGCTGGCGCCGATGCCGAGCGCGATAGTCACCACCGCGGCGAGTGTAAAGACCGGATTTTTGCGCAGCGTGCGCGCGGCGACCTTTAGATCCTGCAGCGGCATATTTCACCCCGGGCGTATGGCGAGCATAGCAGGCTTACCAGCGCGGTTCCAACACCGGGTTCTGGCGAGTCACCTTTAGAGCCCCGCCCGGCTGCGGATTTCCGGCGCGATATTGGCCCCGGTGACCAGCGCCGCGGCGCGTGAAACCGGTTGCTGCAAAAATGCTGCCATCGCCGCCGCGCCAGACAACTCCGCCAGCACGCCCGCGCGCGCGTGGAGCACACGCACGGCGGCAAGCATGGCCGGCTCGGACACCAGCCGCACGTCGTCGACCAGCATACGAATGGCGGTCACGTTCTCCGGTAGAGGCGTGCGTGTAGCGAGGCCTCCGGCGCTGGTGTCGCAGCGGTCGGTGCCGATGGGATGGCCTGCTCTCCATGACAGGGCATACGAGGGCGCCCGCTCGGCCTGCACGCCGGTAATGCGGACTCCCGGCTTCCGATGCTTAATGGCTGCGGCGACTCCACGGATCAGCGCTGTGTCGCCCATGGGAACAAAAACGGCTTCGATATCCGGCATCTGATCAAGCATTTCCAGGCCAATTGTCGCCGTGCCGGCAGGAACGTCAGGATCGCTGGCATCATTCAGGTAAAAGACGCCGTCGCGCCGGGCGTATTCCGTGGCGGCTTCGGCGGCACCGGAAATATCGGGCGCTGCGACCTCGACGAGGCGCGCACCTAAACCGCGAATGTTGTCGCGTTTGACCGGATTGGGATGTGCGGGCAAAAAGATGGTCGCCGGCACGCCTAACGTTTTCGCTGCCCACGCCACTGCCGCGCCGTGATTGCCCGTACTGGAGGCGATCACTTCCCTGACCGGTCCCATCTTCAGCCGCCGAGAGAGCGAAAACAGGGCGCCCCGCGGCTTGAAACTGCCGGTAGGCAGTTCGCATTCCAGCTTCAGAGCGGGAAGCCCGGGCATTGTGACCAGCCGCGTCGGCGGGAGATAGGCGCGCAGGTAGAGCGCGGCAGCCTGCATCGCCAGGGGACTGGGAACCGCCGCCATAGCAGCCATCATACTGGTCTCGGGGTAGAAGCGCCAACGTGGCGGCTATCTCGGAACCCTCCTCCCACGCCTCCGCCCCGCGCGCGGCGTAATACCGCTCAGGCAGCCTTTTTGCGCCGAAGTGCGGCCGAGCGCGCCTGCTTCGAGAGGGCCTTGTGCGAGGCCGTGTTTTTGGGCTCGCGTTGCAGCGCACGCTCGCGCGCCCGCGATCGCTTGAGCGACGCCTTCTTACCGGGCTGGCTCTGGCCTTCCTTGTAGGCGCGCTCGGCGCTCTGGCGCGTTTTGTCCGACGTTTTGCCGCGTTTCGGCGGTTTCAGCGGAATGCCGGCGCGGCGCGCTTCGTTCAGTCCAATGGCGATGGCCTGCTGGGGCGAGCGCGCACCGTGCTGGCCGTGGCGCACGTGCTCGATTTCCTGATGCACGAACTCGCCCGCCGCGGTCGAGGGCTTTTTACCCGCGCGCAGGTTCTGCTTAGCTTTGCGAACGGTGGTTTTGTTTGGCATCTAGGATGAGATGCCCGACATGGCCTCGAGAGTAACCTTGGCTTCCATCGGCCGCGCCGGAGCGCCGCCGAAGACCGCGGCCGGAGGCACTTCGTCGTACTTCATCATGACCGCGTGGGGCTGCACCCGCGCCCCCGTGCCGATGCTCGCGCCATAGAGCACCACCGCGCCGTCGCCCACGGTCGCGCGGCGCCCCACCCGGACGGTGTCCATCTTGAGCAGCCGGTCCTCGAACGTATGCGACTGCATATTGCCGTTCACGGTCGCGCCGTCCTCAAAATGCAACATGTCGGGATCCACGACCTGCGCAAAGCCCGGTCCGAGCGCCACCCGCCGTCCGATCCGCATGCCCATCCGCCGCAGGAACTGGTTTAGCAGCAGCGTTCCTTCGAGCGGCGCCAGCACTGGCTGGCCCCAATACTCCCAAGCCATGTAAAGAATGTCCCAGCGGCCGCACCAACACGACCAGAACTGCCGCGTGCCCGGTTTCACGCGCCCCAGCAATCCCCACTTCGCCGCGCACACGGCCGCCATCGCCGCGAGCGCCATCGCCACCGACAGTGCCGGCGAAATTCCACATGCCAGCAGCCATGCCCCGCCACTCACGCTGTCCAGGGCCGCAACCCATCCCGCGGCCAGCAGCAGCGGCAGCGCCGGCAGCCCGAACCGCGCCACCTCCCAGAACACGCGCGTGGCAAAACGCAGCGGCCCGGGCGCGACGCTGAATCGCGGGTCGACGACCGCTGGGCGCCGCGGCAGCTCCATCGGCGGCTGCCCGAACCAGGCTGTGTCCGGCCGTACCTGCGCCGCATCCGGCACCGTCGCCACGCCGATAAACATCGCCTCCGGCCACTCGTAACCGGCAGGAATCACGGCGTGGTTGCCGATGAAGGTTCGCGCCCTCAGATAGGTTCGCGGAATCGTCAGCGTGCCGCGATGCCGCCGCGGACCCGCCAGATAAATGCCATCGGCGAAAAAGCACGCATCGCCTACCGTCACGGCTGCGGGCACGACATCGAGGATGGAGCTGATCTCGCAGCGCCGCCCCACGCCCATCCCCGCCGCTCGCAGCCACAGCGGCCAGAAGAGAGTCCCCGCCAGCCATCGTCCTGACTCTTCGAGCAGCCGTCCGGTCGCATGCAGCCGGATCGCACTCCAACTCCAGAGGCTCACCGGACCACGCGGCAGCCGTCCCAGCCACCGTGCCGCCAGCGCGCGCGCCGCTAGCGTTAGCACCAGCGCCACGGCTGCGATGCCTACCGCTGCCGCAATCCACGGCGCATCGAAGCGCGGCGCATAAATCCAGTCCGTCAGCCGCGTGGCGTCTGCCGCCGGCAGCAGCGCCGCGACGATCACCAGCGGTAATGCGCTGGCCAGCACCCTTGCGGTGCGGCCGGCCATTACCAGCACGGCATGTGCAAACGGCGGCAACTCCCCACCTGTAACCTCCGGGGCTTCCCCCGTTCTCCCCACCCGCCCCGCCGGCGTCCCTTCCCAGCGCTCCCCTGCCGGCACGCCGCTTCCGGCCGGCAGCCAGCTCAGCGGTCCCAGCGATGCGCCATCGCCCACGCTCGTCCCCGGGTCCATGCCCGCGCGCGTCTCCAGCGTGGCATCCGCGCCGATCGTGATGCTGCCGATCTCCAGCTCACCCGCCTCCAGATCAGCCAGCCCCAGCTCGGCTCCCTGACACAGCGTCGCGCCATTTCCGATGCTCAACAAATCCCAGCCGCCACGCGCTAAGGTCACGCCGCGATGAATATAGACCCTCTGCCCCACGCGCGCACCCAGCCGCCGCAACGCCCACGCCTGCACGCTCGTGCCCTGCAACATGCCCCAGGGAATATTGCGCGCCGCCTGCGTCACCATCCAGTGCCGCAGGTAATACCCGCTCCACATTGGCGTACGCAAGGGCCGGTACGCGCCGATCAGCAGTTTCTTCACCCCTGCCGTCGCCCACACACTCAGCGGCACATACAGCAGCGCGCCGGCGGCGCTCGCCACGCCCGCCAGCAGTAAGCCTTCCCACAACGGCCAGCGCTCGAACAACCACGGCAGCGCGGTGAACATGGCCCAGTAGCCCAAGGCGCTGACCACCACCAGTTCTGCCAGAATCCAAACCGCCTGCATGAGTGTGCACAGCACCGGCCCGACCGTCGCGCCCGGCGCAGGCGCTTCCCCCGAAACCGCCGGCTCAACCGTATCTCCGGGCTCGGCCGCTGTCATCCGTCGCGCCAGTGCGGCTACGCTCCGCGCCGCGTAAAGATCCCGCACCGTAGCCTTCCAGCCGTCTGTGCGCAGCCGCACAATGCAATCTACTGCGGTGAGCGAATCCCCGCCCAGGTCGAGAAAAAAGTCCTCGTCGAGGCCTACGCCTTCGGGCTGCTGCAGTGCCGCCGCAAACGCCTCCGCCGCCGCTCGCTCCCGCGCATTCCCCGGTTGCACCGTCTGTTTGGACCCGCCCGCCGCGATCTCCGCATCCGGCAGTTGCGCGCGGTCCAGCTTGCCCCCAGCCGTCGTCGGTAGTGCACTCAGAAATGCGAACCGCCCCGGAACCATATACGCCGGTAATTCCGCCGCGACCGCCTGCCGCAGCGCCTGGGCTGCCGGCGGCACGCCGGCTTTTTCCGGCACAAGGAACGCCGCAATCGTGTTGCCCTGTATTTTGCAGGCTGCGGCGCGCACGCCGGCGCAGCGCCCCAGCACGGCTTCAATGGCTTCCAGCTCGATCCGGTAGCCGCGGAGCTTTGTCTGCGCATCGATCCGCCCCAGGCATTCCAGCATGCCGTCTGCCCGCCGGCGTGCACGGTCGCCGGTGCGATAAATCCGCCCGAATTGCACGTGCTCAATGAATTTCTCCGCCGTAAGTTCGGGCAGATCGCGGTAGCCACGCGCCAGGCACGCGCCGCCCAGGCACAACTCGCCCGCCTCGCCCTCCGGCGCCTCCTCTCCGGCTTCGTTCAGCACAACTGCCGTGCAGTTCGCTACCGGCCGCCCGATAACAACCTCTTCGCCCGGCCGCACCTGGGCCCGCACCGACGTCACCGTGCATTCGGTCGGCCCGTAGCCGTTTTCCATCCAGCGTCCGCGCGCCCAGCGGTCAGCGATGTCCTGCGGTAGCGCCTCGCCGCCGACGTACAGCAGTTCCAGTTCTGGCAATTCCTTGTCCGGACGCTGGCAGCCCATGGCCCGCAGCAGCGTCGGCGGGGGGCAAAGCACGTTGATCCGTTCGCGCCGCAGCCACGCCGGCAAATCCGGCCCCAGCCGGATGGTCGTATCGTCCAGCAGAACCAGCGTCGCACCCGCCGCCAGCGCCAGCCAGGTCTCCTCGATCGAGGAGTCATACGCGGGCGACGAGCACTGCGCCACCCGCGTGCCCGGCTGCAAGTTGAAATAATCGAGGTCGGCCAGCACCAGGTTCACAATCGACCGGTGCTCCACCATCACCCCTTTCGGCTTGCCCGTCGTCCCCGAGGTGTAGATCACATAGGCAAGGTTGCGCTCGCTGGCTTCCTTCCGAGGCCGTATCACCGCAGGGCCGCCTTCGCCCTCGACCGCCACGATGGGCGGCAGACTCGTGCTCAGCCGCGCCAGCCGCTCCCGTCCGCCGGCGTCCGTAATAATCGCCGCCGCGTTCCCAGCCACTGCGGCAATATGGGCGTCCGGAAACGCCGGATCGAGGCAGGTAAACGCCGCACCCGCTTGCAAAACGCCCAGTTGTGCCGCGTACAGGCATGGATCGTTGCGCGCCAGCAGCACCGCGACTATCTCATCGGCGCCCGCGCAGTCCGCAATCCGCGCTGCCAGTGCGGTCGCCTGCTCGCGCAACTCGCGATAGGTAACCGAAACCCGATTGCCTCCGGCTTCCTCGGGAGGCGTCTCCACCGCGATTCGGTCCCCATGCTGGTCCGCAATGCGGTTAAAAATGTCGTGAAGGAGTCGTGGCTCCTGATCAGGCATGGGTAGCCAGAGTGGCCCCGGTCGCTTCGGGCTGCTCCCGGCGCACGTGCGCGGCCACGTACGGCGCCAGCTTCACGCGCTCGGCCGCGCTCAAATACCGGTAGCCGCGAACCTGTACGCCCCCGCAATGCCCACAGCGGCAGCGGAAGGGCGAATCCATCGCATATTCGTTGCAGTTGTAGTTGAACGTGACCTCTTCGCCGCTGGTAATCGCCCGGATGGCCACCAGTTTCCGTCCCATTACCGCTGCATTGGGCTCACAGGAGTGATTCAGGAACATCCAGACGCAGCCCTCGCCGTCGGGCATTAAGTGCTTGTCCACCCCGATCTGGACCGAATAGCGGTCGGGTTGCTCCGCTACCTTGCCCTGGAGGACCAGCAGGACTTCGCCCGGTTGAAACGATTGCCCTGCGTCCACGCGCGCCCTGCCTCCGCTTCGTGCTACCCGCAGGAATGATTCGGTTTTCATGAATGCCTCGTATACGCGAAGCGCCACGCACACGAATTCCGTGGCGCAGCGCACGTTTGTTACTCCCAGTGTAGCTGGTTTTCGTAACCTTTGCGGTCCTCCCGCGCTCATACTGAAGGGTGAGGCGGTCCCTTCAAATCGCGGCCCTGGTAGTGCTAGCGCTGGCGCCTGTGTTCAGCCTTGCCAATAGCATTGCCGGCCGCCCCATTTGCTGCTGGTGGATGCACGCCTGCCCCATGTCCCAGGCAGCGTCCATGCCGGACATGGCCAACTGCCATATGCAGGCATCCTGCCACACGGTTGCCCCCGCACCCTTGTTGATGGCCGCGCCTTCGGTTCCGCTCTACCCGCCCACCGCCGTCCAGCGGCTCGCATCGATTCATTCCGCTCGCGGTTTCCAGTTCGTCCTCGGCGCTGCCGATCTCTTCGGCTTTGCCCCCTCCATCTTCCACATTCCGCTCGCTTAGCTTGCTCCTTCCCTGAATTTCACTTTGGCTCCTGCGCTGTCAAGCGCACCCGCGTCAATAAAAGAAGGGGGCATCCGTGCGGTTATTTCCGTTAGTGCTGTTATTCCTGAGCTTGCCGTTTTCTATCTGGGCACAGTCGATCACTATGCAAGGCATCGTCCACGATCCTGAACATCGTCCCGTCGCGCACGCCACCGTACTGCTGGAATCCCCTAGCGCCGCCCGTGCCACTACGACCAACGATAATGGCGAGTTCAGCTTCGACTCGGTTGCCCCCGGTGGCTATACGTTAGTCGGAACCTCCAAGGGCTTCGCCGCCAAGCGCCTGTCGATCACCGTCACCGCCAGCGGCAACCCGGTGTTTCACCTCGAGCTTGCCGTCCAATCGCAGTCGCAGCAGGTTACCGTCTCGGCGAAAGCGGTGCAACTGAACCGTGAGACCTCGACCTCGCAAACCACCGTCACCGCCCTGCAAATCCAGCGCGCGCCCGGCGCCGATCGCGCCAACAGCCTCGCCATGATTACCGACTTCGTTCCCGGCGCCTACGTCGTCCATAACATGCTGCACGTGCGCGGCGGCCACCAGGAATCCTGGTTTCTCGACGGCATTCCGGTGCTCAATACCAACATCGCCAGCAACGTCGGTCCGGTCGTCGATCCCGGCAATATTTCCTCACTTCAGGTGCAGACCGGTGGCTACTCGGCCGAGTACGGCGGCCGCGGCTACGGCTTTTTTGACGCCATGACGCCTTCCGGCTTCAACCTCAACAACCAGGCCGAGCTCACCGCCTCGGCCGGCAACTTCGGCCAGACCCATGACCAGCTCAGTTTCGGCAGCCACACGCAGAGGGCGGCGTATTACGCCAGCCTGGATGGCAACTTCTCCCAGCTTGGCCTTTACGCACCTTCGCCGGAGGTGCTGCACGACAATACCGCCGGCCTCGGCGCCCTGCTTTCGGTCACCTATAACGCCTCTGACGAGGATCAGCTCCACGTCCTCGCCTCGCTGCGTGGCGACAACTACCAAATCCCCAACACGCCTGCGCAGCAGGCCTCTGGCATCGCCGATCGTGACCTCGAGCGCGACACTCTCATCGGCATGATCTGGACCCACACGTCGCCCCGCGGCATCGTGCTCACCAGCTCGCCCTTTTATCACTTCAATCGCGCCAATTTCGTCGGCGGGCCGTCCGACACGCCGTTTGTCCTGAATGACAACCGCCGCTCGCTCTACTACGGCGATCTCACCAGCCTTATCATCCCCTTAGGCGCCCAAACTCTTACCAGCGGCTTTGAAGTCTGGGGCGAGCACGACGATACCTTATTCAATCTGCGCGCCAATCCAGGCTCGGCGGTCAGCGCGCAGCGCTTCACCCCTTCTGCAGATTCCGAAGCCGCTTTCCTTGAAGATAGCTGGCACGCCACCCCCTGGCTGGGCCTGAACGGCGGCGTTCACCTCACCCGCTACAGTGGCCTGGTCACCGAAACCGCAGCCGATCCCCGCGTCGGGGCTTCGCTTCTGTTGCCAAGCTGGCGCCGCGGCCCGCAGGTCACCCTGCACGGCTACTATGCGCAGTATTACCAGCAGCCGCCGCTCGACACCATTTCCGGCCCGCTGCTGAACTTCACTCTCCAGCAGGGCTTTGCCTTCGTTCCGCTCCAAGGCGAGCGCGACAAGCAATGGGACGCCGGCTTAAGCGTTCCGCTGCACGGCTGGTTCGTGAACTTCGACCATTTCCGCACCGACGCTTCCCATTTCCTTGATCACGACGAGCTCGAAAGTTCCGACATTTTCCTTCCGCTCACCGACGCGGCCGCCCGCGTCATCGGCAACGAGGTCACCCTCCGCTCGCCCGAGATCGCCCATCGCGCCCGCCTGCGTGTGGCCTACTCCAATCAGATTGCCCGCGCCCGCGGCCCGGTCACTGGCGGACTCATCAAGTTCGCCCCTGCGGGCTGGTTCCTCCTCGACCACGATCAGCGCAACACTTTAAATGCAGTGCTCACCACCAACCTGCCTTGGCAGAGCTGGGCCTCGGTGGTCTACACCTACGGCTCCGGTTTTCTGGATGGCGATGGTCCGGCACACCTGCCGCCCAACTCCCTGGTTGGCCTTTCCATGGGCAAGCAATTCGGCGAGAGCCTTTCGGCCAGTCTGAACTTCACCAACCTCGCCAATGCCCGCTACCTGCTCGACAACAGCAACACCTTCGGTGGCACGCACTGGCAGTACCCGCGCCAGTTTTACGTCCAGCTCCGCTGGCGCCTGCATTACTGACAGACGCCGGCCGGCGCAGTCGTCTACGTGCTAGAACGGATAAATCCCTTCTGTGTGCCGCAGGGTCACCCAGTGATCTCTTGTGAACTCGTGCAGGATCCATTCGCCTCCAAACCGTCCGATCCCGCTGTTCTTCTCGCCTCCAAACGGACCGGTCGAGGTGTCGTCGACGCTGTGATCGTTGACGTGCGTCATCCCGGCCTGTATCCCCAGCGCGAACCGCACCCCGCGTTCTTTATCGCGCGTGAATACCGCACTGGAAAGTCCAAATGGGGTTCCGTTCGCCGCCCGTAACGCTTCCGCATCTCCGTTCACTTTGATGATGGGCGCCACCGGGCCGAAAGTTTCGTCCTGGGCGACCTGCATATCGTTTTTCACGTCTACAAAGACGTGCGGCGGAAGCACCTGGCCCTGGGGATCTCCGCCCACGACCTGACGCGCCCCAGCGGCGCGCGCGCCCTCGATGTGCGCCAGGAATCCTTTCAGTTGCTTTTGGTTGATGATGGGGCCGATCGAGACGGCGGGATCGTGAGGATCTCCATACTTCAGGCCTTTCACGTGTGCCGTAAACCGCTCCACGAATTCGTCGTGTATCTTGGCGTCGACGATGATGCGGTTCGTACTCATGCAGATTTGCCCTTGATGCAAAAATCGGCCGACCACCGTGGCCTTCACCGCGCGCTCCACGTCGGCATCGTCCAGGATGACGCAGGGCGCGTTCCCGCCGAGTTCCAGAGCCACCCGCTTCATCTGCGGACCACTCATGGCCAGCCCTCCGATGTGCCGGCCCACCCGCGTCGAGCCCGTGAACGAAATGAGTCTGGGAATCGGATGGAGCGTGAACGGATCGCCGATCTCGGCGATGGGGCCGATCACCACGTTGAACAGGCCCGGCGGCAGGCCGGCCTCCTCGTAGATCTTCGCGAGCAACAGCCCACCGGTGACGGGCGTATCTTCGGCAGGCTTGAGAACCACCCCATTGCCCAGCGCCAGCGCCGGACCCACTGAGCGATGCGATAAATACATGGGGAAATTCCACGGGCTGATCACACCGATCACACCCAGCGGCTGGCGGTAAGCCCGGCTCTCCTTCCCCGGCTCATCGAGCGGGAGAATGCGGCCCTCGGCGCGGTGCGGAAACGACGAGGCTTCGAGAGTGATGGCGTGAACAAACTGCCACTCCAACTCCGCCTTGTTGCGCGTGCTGCCCGATTCCCGGATCAGCCACTCCACGATCTCCTCGTGGCGCGCTTCCATGATCTGCAGCGAGCGGATCATGACTGCCGCCCGCTCCGCCGGCAGCCGCGCCGCCCAGGCGACCTGCGCTTTGGCGGCCGACTGGTAGGCCTCGTCGAGATCGCTGTAGTTCGCCATGGCGATCTCTGCGAGCGTCTCTCCCGTGTACGGATCGGTGTCGATTTCTTTTTCGCCCTGCCGCCCCAGCCGCCACGAGCCGCCGATGTATTGCCCATCAAAGCCCGTGTACTGTTTCAGGGTCCCTTTGCTGATCATTGTTGCCATGAGGGTCTCCTTTCCTCACCAAGGTAGTTCCAGCCCCATTCGAGAACAGAATTTGCCCGCCCGTCGGACGATCGCGATTGCGCGGATATTGGCATCGTCTCCCAGCACATACGCGCCGGGGAAACCTGCCGGTTGCAGTCCGGCCCAGTGGTCGTGGTTTTTGTCGGGCAGGGTGACGTGGACAGCCGCCTGCCGCGCCGGGTTGTGGGCGAAATTCAGTCCGGAAGAGCCATCGCAGTCGATGACAACGCGCCTGGCGCTCGCTTCGGGTCCAACACTGCTGGACATGGTCTGGCCTCGCGAGGGGGCCGTCCCCTGGCTATTCGCAGATTAGCACCGTCCTGGAGTCTCAGCTCTGCCCGGCTTTGGACAGGTGAAGGCTGCCGACGCTCATATCAATCGTGACCGTGGCGCCTTTACCGTCGCCCATCTTCAGCACCGAATCCCCTTGCGCGTCCTTGCTGAAGCTGGCGTCCGTCACGTCGTTGTGCAGGAAGCCCAGGTCCTTATGCGCCACGATCACCGGGTCCGCGTTCGGCAGCAAGGCCAGGTAGGTGCCGCCCACATCGGTCTTGATGTGAATGTCGCGCGTCACGCCCAAGCCGTCGGTGAATTTCACCGAGCCGTAGTCGTTCTGCAGTTTTAGTGACAGCCACTGCGGCCGGTACACGTCAATATCGCCCACGTCGGTGAAGGCATCCACGGCGGCCCCGCCCGGCGCCGGATTTCCGCCATGCAGCGCCAGGTTGCCGTAGATATTCCGGATCACGACGGCCACATTGGGCGGCGTCGTGAGCCGGATTTCCGCCCACAGCACCACCGCCTTGCTGCTGCCGGCGTCGCGAATGAATACCTTTTTGCCCTGGTAGATATTGCTGTCGGTGCCGTGAATCCCGATGACGCTTTTCATCTTCGGGTAGCCATAGTTCCGGAAATGATCGAGCGGATAGTTGCCGATGATCCGCAATTGGCCGTTGATGTTGTTAATCGCGAAGGTGAGCTGCTGCGACAACGCCTGCGCAAACGTGGCGTCGGCACCGGCGGAATGCACCAGCACCACCACCGAAATCGAGTCCCCAGGACTGGTTTCGACGCTGATCGGCCCCACCAGGTTCTCGATCACAATCTGGTGTACGCTCGCCGCCGGCACGTTCTTGACGATGGGCCGGATGTAGGTTGCCTTATCGCCCGCCCAGGCGGCGCTCAGCAACCCGAGAAACAGTAGCGGAAACACCAGGCACGCACGCCGGAACAAGGAGGGCATAGAGAGTCCAATCTTTCCCTGATTATAGGTCCGGCAGCTCCGGCGGACGCACAGGTACAATTACCTTAAGAGGTTCCTATGGTATCGAGGGCGTGGCAAGCAGGTGCGGCCGCTGCGATTGCCTTGTTGCTGGTGGCAGGCGCCGGCGCGCAGCAGCAAAATTCCGACGGCACTTTCGTGCTCGGCGCTACGCCGAGTCCCACCGCGAACCAACCCGAATGGACGCTGGCGCCCGCCAATAAACGTCTGGCGGATCCGCCGCCAACCCGGATTCAAAATATCATCCAGTCCTTCACCACCAACGAAGCGACCTTCATGCAACTGCTGGCCAATAACTACACCTACACCGAGTCCATCCTGGTGCAACAGTTGGATAGCGACGGCAGCCCCAGCGGCGCCTACCAGCAGACCAACAATATCGTTTACACCCCCGGCAGCGGCCGCCAGATTGTCTGCACCTACTGCCCGCAGCCGAGTCTCACCGCCTTTGGCCTCGATGAGGGCGACCTCACCGACATGTTCAACATGAACATGTACACCTTCCCCGTCGACCGGCTCCCGGACTACAACATCAGCTACCTGGATCACCAGCCCGTGGGTGAAATTACCGCCTACGTGTTCCGTGTCCAGCCCAAAAAGCTCGTCAAGGGCCAGCGCTACTTCGACGGCATTATTTTCGTCGACGATCAGACCCTGGGCATCGTGAAGAGCATTGGCCGGGTTGTGCCCAACAAGTACGACAAGCACGGTAATCCCACCAATATTTACCTGCCCTTCACCGTCTGGCGCAAAGAGGTCGATGGCAAGTACTGGTTCCCGGCCTACGAGCGCATGGAAGGCACGCTGAATTTCGGTCAGGGTCAGGCCCCCATCCCTATGCGCGAAGTGATCCAGTTCACAAACTACAAGCGTTTTGGCGCCTCCTCGCGTATCCTGTCGGTGAAGACACTGCCGCAGGACAAGAAGCAGCCGGAGAAGCCGAAAAAGAAGCCCGGCGGCGGCGGAAATCCAAACTAGGAAAGAGCAAGCACATGCCTTGGGTACGATTCCTGCAGGAGGGACAGATCTGCTGGGGCCAATTGCGTCACGAAGCGCAATGCGACTACATTCAGGCTTACGCCGGCACTCCCTTTGAGGACGGCTGCCGGCCGGTCGCCGGCCGCGAGCGCCTTCCGCTCTCCGTGACCCCGCTGCTGGCGCCCTGCGATCCCAGCAAAATCGTCTGCATTGGCCGCAACTTCAGCGCCCACGCCCGCGAGCTCGGCAACGAGGTCCCAAAAGAGCCGCTCTTCTTCCTCAAGCCGCCTTCCGCGCTCCTTGCCCCCGGTGGCACCATCCTGCTGCCGGTGCTGTCGCAGCATGTTGAGTACGAAGGCGAGCTGGCGCTGGTCATCCGCCGCCGCTGTTCCCATTTTTCTGCCAGCGCCGATCCGCGCCCCTACATCCTTGGCTACACCTGCCTCAACGACGTCACCGCCCGCGATCTGCAAAAGTCCGATCCGGTCTTTACCCGCGCCAAGGGCTTCGACACTTTCTGCCCCATTGGCCCCTGGGTCAGCGAAGCGCCGCGGGAAGGCGACCGCCCCTGGGACGGCCTCGAGATCGAAACCCGCGTCAATGGCGAGCTGCTGCAGCACGGCAACACCCGCGATTTCATGTTCCCGCTGCCGCGCCTGCTTGCCGCCGTTACGGCCGTCATGACCCTCGAGCCCGGTGACGTGCTGGCCACCGGCACCCCCTCCGGCGTCAGCAAACTGTCGCCCGGAGATCGCGTTCGCGTTACGATTAGCGGCGTGGGCAGCCTGGAAAACTCCGTGGCTGCCGCGCCGTCAGCATGACCATCCCCAGCTACGCCGTTCCCGTCGCGATCGCCGCCGGTGTCGTCATCGTCGCCGGAGTCGCGTCGTGGCTGCTCTTTCACCGCCGCCTCACGCCCGAGCAGATCGAGTGCGCCCGCCGCCTGCACGTCCACGCCATCGGTCGCATCACCGCCGGAGAAATCCTGGACATGGTTTCCGCTCCCGCCGAAGCTGGTGAAAACCAGCCCCCCACTCTCATCTATCGCTACGAAGTTGGTGGCGTCACCTACGAAGTCTCGCAGCCGCTCTATCTGGTCCCGCGCGAGATCGACCCTCAAAGCTGGATTCCCGGCCTCCCCGTCCAGGTCATGTTCGACCCCTCCCAGCCCGCCAACTCCATCGTCGCCTGTGAGCGCTGGATCGGCCTCGGCGCGCGTAAGCGCGCCGGCGCCTAGCGTCGGCCTGCGTGCAGCCGCCCGGCCATCCGTCTCGCGCCTGCGGATTCCTCCCCTAGCTGATTGCCGATCGCTGATTGCTGACAGCCGACTGCTGATAAGCGCCGGCGCATACGTGCGTTCGCTAAAATAGACTCGTATGCCTGTCCCCTCCGCATCCGCCGCTTCCAGCTCGGCTCTGGAGCGTTACGAGCCGGTCATTGGACTGGAAGTTCACGTCCAGCTTAATACTGCCTCCAAAATTTTCTGCGGTTGCGCCAACCGTTTTGGCGCCCCACCCAACAGCCTCACTTGCCCCGTTTGCCTCGGCCTTCCCGGTGCGCTGCCGGTTCTGAACCGCGCCGCCGTCGACAAAGCCATGCGCGCCGCGCGCGGCCTCAACGCTACCGTCAATGCGCGCTCGATCTTCGCGCGCAAGAACTACTTCTATCCCGACCTGCCCAAGGGCTACCAGATCAGTCAGTACGACCTGCCGCTGGCCGAACACGGTGGGCTCGACGTTTTGGGCAAGCGCATCGGCATCACCCGCCTGCATCTCGAAGAAGACGCCGGCAAAAACATCCACGAGGGCCTTCCCGGCTCCGACAAGCACTCCTATGTCGATCTGAATCGTGCCGGCGTGCCCCTGGTCGAAATCGTCTCTGAACCTGACATGCGCTCACCCGAGGAAGCCTTCGAGTATCTCACCCGTCTCAAGGAGATCATGCTTTACCTCGAAGTCTCGGATTGCAACATGGAGGAGGGCAGCCTGCGCTGCGACGCCAACGTCAGCATCCGGCCGCGCGGCCAGGCGCAGTTCGGCACCAAAGTCGAAGTTAAAAACCTCAATTCCTTCCGCTATCTCCAGCGCGCGCTCGAGTACGAAATTGAACGCCAGGCCGAGGTACTCGACACGGGTGGCCGCATCGGGCAGGAAACCCGCCTCTTTCAGGTCGCCGAAAATCGCACGGCTTCCATGCGCTCCAAAGAGCACGCCCATGACTACCGCTATTTCCCCGAGCCCGATCTCGCGCCCCTCATCGTGAGTGACGCCTGGCGCGCCCGCGTCGAGGCGGACCTGCCCGAGCTGCCCCAGGCCCTGCGTGAACGCCTCCAGGCCACCTATGGCCTTTCCGTCTATGACGCGCAGGTGCTGACCGCCAGCCGCGCCCTTGCCCGCTACTTTGAACAGGCCGCCAGCGGTTCACCCAATCCCAAGGCCGTGGCGAATTGGATCATGGGCGACCTTCTCGCTTACGCCAAATCGGTCAACACCGGGCCAGAAACCGTCGGTATCCCACCCGCGCATATCGCCGAATTGGTGGCCCTGATCGACGAAGGCGCCATCTCCGGCAAGATGGCCAAGGATGTCTTTGCCGCCATGCTCGCCCAGCACGAGCCGCCGCGCAAGCTGGTCGAATCCATGGGCATGAAGCAAATTTCCGATACCGGGGCCCTCGACAAAATCATCGACGGGGTCGTCGCCGCCCATCCCCAGCAAGTGGCCCAGTACCGTGCCGGCAAAACGTCGCTACTGGCCTTTTTTGTCGGCCAGGTCATGAAAGCCTCGCGCGGCCAGGCCGCGCCCGCCCTGGTGAATGAGCTCTTGAAAAAGAAGCTGGGCTAGCGCCGATGTACGCCCAGAAGCTCAAAGTCCTCCTGGCTGGCCCCGCCGGGGCACGCCCTTGCCCCTTGCGCTATCTTGACAGTTTCGCCATGCGCAGCTTCACCGGCGAGAGCCGCTTCGACGACACACTGCCGGCGGGTGAAGGTCTGCTCGAGGCCGGCGCCCAGGTCCCCAGGGAGGCCTTGCGGACCGCGCTGGAAGACTGGTTCCGGCGCAAATCCTATCTCAAACCTGGTGAGTCAGTGCAGTTGGAGACTTTCAGTCAGCTACGATGAAGCTATGCGCTTCCGGTTTCCCCTGCTCGCACTCTGTCTGGCTGCTTGCACTCTCGCCCTCCCCGGGCAGATTGTCGCCAGCGGTTCCTTCGGCGTGCATGCCAATCGTGGCGAGGCGCATACCGTCGGTCGTGTCGCCGGCTCCATTGCCATCGCGCTGCCACCGCTGCCGCACGCCCTGTTTCTGTGGAACATGGCCTCGCTTGGTTTTGACCGCCAGCAGCATCACAACGGCGGCTCTATCGCCACTGGCTTCGAGCTCTGGCTTTCTCCCTCGCTTCGTCCCGCCGGGAGCTGGGGACCGCTGGTGCTGGGCGAGGTTGCGGTCGGCCGCCGCTTTGGCCTCGGCTTGCACGGTTACACCGCCGTCGGCGGCGGTGTGGGCTGGTCGCTCGGTGACTGGATTCCTTACCTAGAGTTCCGCCGTCGCGTCAGTTTCCACCCTCACCGTCCCGGCGACAATCAGATCCTTATCGGTCTGAAGTTCATTCTCTTCGGCTGAGGCGCCCGCGCGCGATGGAATTTAGCGCCACTTTATTCCGCTGTTGCTCCCGTGCTTTCGTGGCCGGTTATGCGCGCTGGCCCATTTTTGGCGAGCTGCCAGGCTCGGTAGCCGTCATTCGCCGTGGCGATCTCTACCTGCTGCAGTGGCGCAACGATGGTCTGGGCTGGGCCTTCCCGGGTGGCACCGCCTGGCCGGGCGAGAGCGCCGAGCACACTCTCCGCCGCGAATTGCGCGAAGAAACCGGCCTGCGCATCCACTCCTGTCAACGGCTCTTTACCTATCCCGATCATGCCTATATCCCTTCCCGCATCAGCGTGTTTACAGCCTGTGCGGAAGGCGAGCCTCGCCCGAGCTGGGAAGGCCGCCCCGAATGGCGGTCCTTGCCCGCCGACCCGTTTTTCCTATCACATTTGCCTATTCTCGCGTTCCTCCAGAGCCATCTGCCTCCACGCTGACCAGAGCTCCCGATGCATCCGCAGCCCGCGGCTGGCCATCTCACCGGGCACAGTTTCCGGAGGCTACCCATGCACTTTCACCAGCACTTAGCAACTTCCATTCTCAGCGGCGCGCTGATGGCGGCCGTACCGTTCTGCCTCGCGCAGGGGCAGGCGGGCCAGCAGGCGCAGCAACATCCCAAGCAGGGCCAGGCGGCTTCGCACCCCTCCCGTTCCATGGCGAGCGCCGATCAGCGTGCCGCGGATCTGCTCAACTCCATCAACAAAACAGAAATCGACGGCGCCGAGACGATTCAGGGTCACGTCGATAACCCCAACGTCAAAAGCTACGCGCAGGATCTGGTCAACGACCACAAGAACCTGCAGGATCAGCTTCAGAAAGCTGCAGATCAGGCCAAGATCAGCCTCCGAGAAAGCTCGGCAATGAAAAAGCAGGAGCAACGCGAGAATCGGCGCTGGGACAAGGAAAAACCCGGGCCGGCGGCCAGCAGCTATGTCGCCGCTCAAATCCGGGATCATGAATCGGCGGTGAAGCGCTTGCAGCATCTGGAACCGCAGATCACCGATCCCCAGCTCAAGCAGGTCGTCCAGAGCTCCATTCCTGTGCTGCAGAAGCATCTGGATGCAGCCCGCAAGCTGCAGTCCGAAATGAAGGGCGGCGGTAATGGCTCCGGTGGCGGCTTGCGGTAACCCCAGCCCTGATTGGTGACAGTCTCAACGCTTGCCGGCCCCGGTTCGTCCGGGGCCGTTTTTTGCCGTCGAGCGGCAACCATAGTAGATTGACAACCATGGATACCGCCTCCTGGATTCGGGATATGCGCGGCGGCGCGCGCCTGCTCTGGCACCGCCCCGGTTTTGCCATCGCCGCCATTTTGTCCCTGGCACTCGGCATCGGCGTCAACACCACGGTCTTTACGCTCGTCAATACCGTGTTTCTGCGCCCCGTACCGGTGCAGAATCCCTCGCGTGCGGTCGAGATCTTCACGCAGGACACACGCAACGCCGCCCAGGGCTACCTGCCCAACTCCTACGTGAATCTGCGCGATCTCCAGCGCGAGAACACCGTTTTTTCTGCCATGTCCATGGACGTGCGCACGGGCGTGTCCTGGACCACCCAAGGCCACGCCGAGCAACTCAATGCCGCCCTGGTGAACGCCAATTTCTTTCCGCTCCTGGGTGAGTCCATCGCGCCCGGCCGCAATTTCCGCGCCGACGAAGACGATGTTCCCGGTGCTCATCCCGTCGTTATCCTCAGCCACAATCTCTGGGTCCGCCAATTCGGCGCCGCTCCCGGCCTGATCGGCCGCTCTGTGGACCTGAACGGTCTACCTTTCACCGTCATCGGTATCGCCCCCAGTGGTTTTCAAAACGTCGGGGTCCTCGGCAGCCCGGATGTCTGGATACCCCTGGCCATGCACGACCAGGTGTTGACCGGCGTATTGAAAAATTGGTACAACCAGCGGCGTGCGCTGTTTGCCACCGCGGTCGCCCGGCTCAAGCCCGGCGTCACCCTCCAGCAGGCGCAGGCCGCCATGGCGGGGTTGGCAGCGCATCTGGCCCAGCAATATCCCACCGATGATGCCGGCCGCACGGTGACGCTGGTGCCGATGAGCTATAGCAACGTCAACCCCAACGCCCGCCCCGCGTTTCTGCTCGCCGGCGAACTGCTGTTTGCCATTGCCGGCCTGGTGCTGCTGATCGCCTGTGCCAACGTGGCCAACCTGTTGCTCGTCCGCGCCACCCAGCGCAGCCGTGAGTTTGCCGTCCGGCTGGCGCTCGGCGCAGGGCGGGGAAGGCTGTTGCGGCAGCTTCTGACCGAATGCCTGCTGCTCGGCCTGCTCGGCGGCGCCGTGGGCATCGGTTTCGCCTATCTGGCGCGCAATGCGCTTTGGGCGCTGCGTCCGGCCGGGTTCGGCAACCACCTTCACCCCTCCCTCAGCCCCGCAGTGCTGCTGTTTACCTTCCTCGTCGCCCTGGTCGCTACGGTTCTGTTTGGCCTCACACCCGCGCTGCGCGCCACGCGCACGGCCCCGCTCGCCTCCCTCCGCGATCGCACCGAGACCCCCAGCGGCAGTCAGCACTGGTACAGCCTGCGCGGCCTGCTGGTCGTCGTGCAGGTCGCTTTTTCGCTGATCGCCCTGGTGGGCGCCAGCTTGTTTGTCCACAGCCTGCTGAACGCTCAAAAAGTGAGTACCGGCTTCGATGCCGCTCAACTGGTCGTCCTCGCCCCCGATCTGGCGGCTGCACATTACACGCCCGAGCAGATCCACCAGTATTACCAGAACGCCCGCGCCCGGCTGGCCGCCCTTCCCCAGGTGGCCGCCGTCAGCGTCACCAATGCGCCGCCCCTGTTTGGCGGCCTGGCGCGCACCACCTTTCCCGGCGGCGTCGACACCTCCGATACCCGCAACGGCAAGCTCACGCCCGTCACCGCGGTCAGCCCCGGTTATTTCCACACCATGGGCATGGCCCTCCTGCGCGGTCGCGGCATCAGCCCGGACGATACCGCCACTTCCCCCATGGTTGCGGTGGTCAACACCGCCTTGGCGCACCGCCTCTGGCCCGGCCAGAACCCTGTCGGCAAGCACCTCAGCTTTCTGCAGGAGACCTGGGACGTGACCGTCGTGGGCGAAGTTCCCACGGTCAAGTACGCCTCGCTCGGCGAGCCGCCGCAAGCGCAGGTGTACTTCGCTTTCCGCCAGCATCCTGGTCCCGGCGCCGTCCTGGTACGCACGCACGGTGATCCCAGCGCGGCGCTCGCAGACCTGCGCGGCGTGATCCACAGCCTGGATGCCAGCCTGCCCCCGCCGCGCACGCGCCTGATCTCGCAACAGTTAGCCAATCTGCTCGCCGCGCCCGCCCTCGGCGCTGAGCTGCTGGCGGTCTTCGGCATTCTGGCACTGCTGTTGGCCGCGGTCGGCACCTATGGCGTCATGTCGTATTCGGTGGCCCAGCGGCGCCGCGAAATCGGCATCCGCATGGCGCTCGGCGCCCGCGCCGGCGACGTGATGGGACTGGTGTTCGGCAATGGCATGGCCATGATTGCCGCCGGTCTCCTCGCCGGTCTCGGCGTTGCCGCTCTGCTCAGCCGCGGTCTGGGCAGCTTGCTCTTCGGCATCGGTGGCTTCGACGCGACCAGCTTCCTAATCGCCCCCGCGGTCCTGCTGCTCGCCGCCTTCTTTGCCTGCTGGCTGCCTGCTCGGCGCGCCGTCCACATCGATCCCAACCGCGCCCTGCGCCTGGACTAGCCGGACGCTACCTGCCTATAAAGCTCCGCGGAAGAAAATCTCCGTGTACTGCCGCGCAATCTCCTGCTCGCTGACGCCGCCTTCCGCCCGATACCACTGGTACATCCAGTTCATCATGCCCAGCAGCGCCATCGCCGCCACATGCGCATCTACGGCTGGCTTCTTGAGCCCGCGCTGCTTCTGCACTGCCGCCACCAGATCTCCGAGATAAACCATGTAATGCTTCTTGCGCGCATTGATCTGGCGCGCCGCTTCCGCCGGCAGCGTCCGGTTCTCGTGCAGGATCACCGTGATTTCGCGGTCATGACCACTCAGCACCAGCCCCACGTGCCGCGCGATGCAGGCGCGCAGCCGTTGCTCCGGATCGGCGATTCCGGCAACCTCCGCCAGCACCTTCTCCTCGAACACATCCATGCCGTAGGTCATGATCTCGACCAGGATCTGTTCCTTGCTCTCAAAGTGATGGTAGAGCGCCGCCTTGGAGAAATTCAGGGCGCTGGCGATATCCTGCATCGAGGTGGCGTCATAGCCACGCTCCTGAAACAGCCGTGCGGCTGTGCGCAGGATGTCGCGGCGGGACTCTCCGGGGGCCGGTTTCCCGTTACTCATTGCGATTCATCCTAGCACGCACTCTGCTCAACCAGCCACGCCGCCGCCGCCACATCCTCTACGGCATGACCCACGGATTTAAATACCGTAATCTGGGCCGCATCCGTTCGGCCCGCGTGCTCGCCGGCCAGGATCGCTCCCAGCTCAATCCCGCTCGCCGGATCCATCCCCTGCAGCTCGTAAGCACCGGCGGGGAACGGCGCGAATGCTCCCCGTGATTCTACCGCCAGCAGCCCTGCTTCCACCGTGGCGCGGTCGATCTCGCCTCCACCAATCCCGACGGAATTGATATGCGCCCCCGCCTGGATCCACTCCCGCCGCACCACCGGCTCATCCGCGTGCGTGCAGGCGCACACCACATCCGCGCCCCGCACCGCGGCTGCAAAGCTCTTCATCGGCCGCGCTTCCCATTCTGCCGCCCGTGCCTGCACGTGCGCCGCCGTCCGCCCCGCCACTCGAATCTCCGTAAACGGCCGCACCCTCCGCACCGCCTCCCAGTGCGCCTGCGCCTGCACGCCGGTTCCCAAAATGGCCAGCACCCGCGCATCCTCCCGCGCCAGAGCATCGGTCGCCACCGCCGACACCGCGCCCGTCCGGGCCGCCGTCAGCGCCGTCGCCTCCAGGATCGCCACCGGTGTGCCTGTATCCGCATCAAAAAGCGCGATCAGCGCCTGATGGCCCGGCAGTCCCCGCTCCGGGTTACGCGGAAACACACTGACCAATTTCGCGCCCAGCATCCCGCTCGCCGCCCCCGGCATCGCCGCCAGCAGCCCCGTGGGCGCGTGGGCTGCGATCCGCGCCGGCGCCGAGGCGCGGCCGCAGTACAGGTCCATCAACGCCGCCGCCATGGCCGCGCGCAAACCGTCACTATCGCGCAGCCGCGCGCGCACGCGCTCCGCATCCAGCCAGATCTGCATCACCGTATTGTGGCAGCATAGCTGCCAGGCTCCGATCGCGGTCGCCGCGCCCGCCACCGCCCCAGCCGGATCATGGCTGCGATCCCCAGCGCCGGGCCGGGCACGAGCGCCAGAAACGCGCCTGCCCACCCGAGCCGCACCTGGAGCCACGGCAAAATCCAGATCGTAATACAAGCCAGCGTAAAGCCCAGCCCCAACTGCAGTGTCAGCGCCGTGCCGACGTAGTGCGGGTCCGCCAATTCCGTCACCAGTGCCGAAAATTGCGCCGAATCCGCCACCACCCAGAAGCCCCACACCCCCGCCACGGCAATCACCGCGGCCAGCGCCCAGGGGCTACTTCCGCGAATCCAACCCAGCGTCAACGCGCACGTTCCCGAAAACGCCATTGCCGTGGCCGCCGCCCGCTCCCGTCCGCCCCGGTCACTTAGCACGCCGCCCCACCAGCAGCCCACGCCGCCCACCGCAATCACTCCAAACGTAATTCCCGCCGCCGCCGCGGGCCCCACCCCAGCGCGCGCGCAGGCATCGGCCAGAAATAGTCCGATCCAGCTCCACATGGCAATCAACTCCCACATGTGCCCCAGATACCCGCCGATGGCCAGCCGCACGCCCCGCTGCTGCCAGAGCCGCCTCACCGCATTCCAGGCGAACCGCGCGCGGACGAACGGGTATGGCCCCTCTGCTCCGGCAAGGCCACCCCACAGCCCTCCGGCCGCCGTGAGCGCCGATGTAATCCAGACCACCGCGTGCCAGTCGGCTCCGCCCAGGGCTGCTGCCAGATGCGGCAGTGCCGCTCCCACCGTCAGCGCGCCCACCATCACTCCCAGCGCCATCCCCCGCCGCGCCCGGAACCAGGTGGCCATCAACTTCAACGCCGGCGGATACACCAGCGCCAGGCACGCCCCGGTGACAAACCGCCATGGCCAGGCGCCTCCAAAACTGTGGCACAAGGCTATCGCGGCGTTGGCCGCCGCCGCCGCCAACCCGCCGCTCAGAATCAGCCAGCGCGGCGCCACCCGATCCGCAACATTGCTCAGGGCCACCGCCAGCGCGCCGGCAACAAAACCCAATTGTGCGGCAATCGTCAGCCAGGCAGCGCCACTGCCGCTCACATGCCATGCCTGCCGCAGCGGAGCGACCAGTGCCGCGGTCGTAAACCAGGGCGCCATCGCCAGCAACACCGCCACCGCGAGTGCCATCAACGCCCGCTGCGCCTGCTGCCGCTGTGTGGTCTCCTGCATCTGGGAATTGTAACCAGAGCGGGTTTATGGGACCATGTGCCGGAGGGGGATTCGGCCATGCTCGTCACCACCACCGAACGTGTCGAAGGCTACCAGGTCAAGCGGATCATGGGCCAGGTCTTTGGCGTCGTCGTGCGCAGCCGCAGCATCGTGGGCAACGTCGCGGCTGGCCTGCGCTCCCTCGCCGGCGGAGAAATCACCGAATACACCCGCTTGGTCGAAGACACCCGTCGCCACGCCATCGACCGCATGGTGGAGAACGCTCGCGTCGTGGGGGGCAACGCCGTGGTCATGATGCGCTTTGATTCCTCCGAAATGGGGCAGACCATGTCGGAAGTCGTGGCCTACGGCACCGCCGTCGTGCTCGACCCGCCGCCGCCGGAGTAGTCATGCCCTGGCTCTGGCCCGCTCTCGCCATCGCCATCCTGGTGCTGTTGTACTTCAGCTTTGACCGCCGCCGCTACCACGGCCGTCCAAACTGCCGCCAACGGCCGACGAGTGAAGTCTTCCTCGACCCCACCACCGGCCGCCGCATGCGCGCCTACGAAGACCCCGTCACCGGCGCGCGCAGCTACCGAGAAGAATAGCCCTACCGTCCGGCCGCAAATCCGATCGCGCGCATTCGGCGCTCTCTTGTCCTTCCGCGGATTTCGCCAATCAAAAATTCCAGCACCCCGGCAACACGTTGTTGCGTCGCTTCCAGTCGTTCCATGCGGGGCCGTAGCGAAGCGTCTTCCGCTGTCAATTGGCGGAGGTGAATGAATGCCCGCATGATTGCGATATTCGTCTGAATCGCTCTCTCGCTGCGCAGCACCGACGACAACATGGCGACTCCCATTTCCGTGAATGCATACGGCAAATAGCGCCGTCCGCCCCGTCCCGTCTTTGAGATCACAAAACGAGATCTCAAAAATTCGGCTTCCCCCGCCGTCAGCCGGAACATAAAATCAGGTGGGAATCGTTTCCGGTTGCGGGTTACCGCGAAATTAAGGTGGCTGGTCGTGACGTCATATAGCGTCGCCAAACAGGAATCCAGCAGCACACGCTGGCCGCGCAGCAAATGGATCTCCTGTTCTACGGTCCGGACCAATCCGCTCGCTGTCGTGCCGCGCATCCCCCTACGCTAGCAGTCCTCCGTCGCGCCCCACCATCCCCCATCCGGGTGGTCCAACCCGCTACCCCGCGGCGCACCAGAAGCAAATCTCGTCGCCGACTTGCGTCTCCGTCGCCGCCACCGCTCCGGCCGGCAGCTCCAGCACGCTGACCGCCGCCTTGCAAATGGCGCCCAGCCGCCAGGGCTGCAGTTGCGGTTCAATATGCACCACCCGGTTGTGTTCATCCACATACACCGCATCAATGGGATACCGCATGCCCAGCATGTGAACCCCCCTGCTGGGCTGGATCCAGAGCCCGTGGCCGAAGCCAAACTCGCGTGCCGGCGTCGCCAGCAGACCGCACAGCCGTCGAAAAAAGCCATCCGCTTTGCGCACGTCGGTGGCCAGAAACACCTGCCGCGTCTGGTTGATCGCATACAGCGGCGGGGGAGCAAAGGCAGAGGGTGGGGGCAGTTCCATACGGAATCTCCTGTAGTTAATGCGCCAGCAAGGGGCCCAAATGCCGGATCAGCGAGATGGCGGCCGGACCCAGAATCACCACCATCACCGCCGGAAACACAAACAGCGCCAGTACCGGCAGCATCTTGATGCTTAGCTTGGCGGCCGCCTCTTCCGCGCGCTGCCGCCGTTCCGTGCGCAGCGCATCCGAATGCACCCGCAGCGCCTGCGCGATGCTGGTGCCGAAGCGTTCCGTCTGGATCAGCACCGCCGCCAGCGCCCGCAGATCGTCCACGCCGCTGCGCTCCGCCAAATGCCGCAGTGCCTCTACGCGCGGCACGCCCGCGCGCGTTTCCAGTCCCAGCAGCTCCAGTTCCGAGCACAGATCGGGATGGGTGCCCTTCAATTCCGAGCTGACGCGCACCATCGCCTGGTCCAGTCCCAGGCCGGCTTCCACGCAGATTACCAGCAGATCGAGCGCGTCCGGCAGGGCCAGCCGGATGCGCTTGGCCCGCGCCTTCATCCGCCGCTTGAGGACGAAGCGCGGCAGGATCAGGCCCGCCAGGGGCGCCGCCACGAGCATGAGCGGCGACCGGCTCTCCAGGTCGAACGCGAACACCGCCGCCAGCGCCGCCAGCACGCACAGCGCCCGCAGTCCAAAATAAAAGCGCGCGTGCCGCGGCTCGCGGTACCCTGCCTGAATCAGCCAGCGCCGGGTTTTCGAGGCCTCCTTGGCCGAGGGCGGCAGCAGCCGTGCCGCCGGGTTCATCGCCTTTTCCAGCGTCACCCGCATGCGTTCGGCCATCTTGGGTTTCTCGGCCGGTTCATCCCCCAGCATCTCGCGCAGCCGGTCGCTGGCGTTCCCGCGCGCCATCCACGCCGCGCCCAGCCCGAACATGACCAGCGCCACTCCTGCGAAGATCGTCAGCGTCATTGTCGTAGTTGCCATGCCTCAGACCTCAATCTTCACAATCCGCTGCAGCAGCACCACGCCGAAAAGCTGCAACACCGCTGCGCCGATCAGCATCCCTTGCCCCAGCGGATCGTGAAACAGCGGTAGCGTCAGGTTGCGGTTCAGGAACAGCATCACCACCAGCATGAGCGGCGCCATCGCCAGCAGCACCCACATCGTCATCCGTCCCTGCGCGGTGTGCGTCTTCACTTCGCGCTGAATCTTGACCCGCTCGCGGATCAAATGCGACAGCTTGTCCAGAATTTCCGCCAGATTGCCGCCGCTTTCCCGCTGAATGATCATCGACGTGGCGAAAAACTGCACGTCCACCAGCGGCACGCGCTGCGCCAGGTTCAGCAGGCAATCGCGCAGCGGTAATCCGAAGCGCTGCTGGTCAAATACCTGCCGGAACTCGCCCGCAATCGGCTCCGGCATTTCTTCACCGATCAGCTCCAGCGCCGCACTCGGCGGATGTCCCGCCCGGCTGGCGCGCACCAGCAGTTCAATCGCCTCCGGAAACTGCGCCTGAAACTCCGCCAGCCGCTTCGTCCGCCGCCGCCGCATCCAGGCATAGGGCAGTAGCGCCCCCGCCAGGCCCAGGCCGGCGCCGTACCAGGGCAGCCAGAGCATGGCCAGCAGCGCCGTCAGCAGCCCGCTGCCGCTGCTGGCCAGCACGAACTTACCTACGCGGGTGCCCGAGCCCGCTTGCCGCAGCCAGCTCTGCAGCGCCGTGCCCCGGTTCATCTGCCCCAGCCAGCGGTTCAGCGCCGGGATCTCGCTCAGCAGATCGTCCTTGATCAGCGTCAGGCTGGCGCGTGATTCCCGCTGCTCGGCTTCCTCCACCAGCAGCAGCCGCTCGCGCAATTGCTGTACCCGCCGGTCGCCCCGGTCCCACGACAACCCCAGACCGAAGATCAGGATCGCCACCACCGCAAATATGATCAGATAAAGCATCGTTCCGTCCTCGGGCTCACTGGACGCCCACTGCAAACACTTCTTCCATCCACGCCGGATTGAATTTCTGTCCCACCGCCGCCAGCCGGTCAGCGCACTGCGGCCGGATCCCGGCCCCGCGGAACCGCCCCCGTACCATGCCGGTCTCCGTCAACCCGTCGCGTTCAAAGCGGAACAGCTCCTGCATGCACACCACGTCGCCTTCCATGCCCGTGATTTCCGCTATGCTCAGCAGCTTGCGCGTGCCATCGGAAAGCCGTGAGAGCTGCACCACCAGGTTCAGCGCGCTCGCAATCTGCTGCCGGATGGCGCGCTCCGGCAGGTTCAGGTTCGCCATGCTCACCATGGTTTCGAGCCGTCCCAGCGCATCCCGCGGGGTATTGGCGTGAATGGTCGTCAGCGACCCGTCGTGGCCCGTGTTCATCGCCTGCAGCATGTCGATGGCCTCTTCGCCGCGGCACTCGCCCATCACAATCCGGTCCGGCCGCATGCGCAGGCTGTTGGCCACAAGCTGCCGCTGCCGCACCGCCCCCTTGCCCTCGACGTTCGGCGGCCGTGTCTCCAGCCGTACCACGTGCTCCTGCTTGAGCTGCAGTTCCGCCGCGTCCTCAATCGTTACCACGCGCTCGTTTTCCGGGATGTAGCCCGATAAGACGTTCAGCAGCGTCGTCTTCCCGGCGCCCGTCCCGCCCGAAATCAGCACATTCAGCCGCGCCACCACGCAGCAGCGCAGAAACTCCAGCATCGCCGGCGTCAGCGCCTGATGGGCGATCAGCTTCTCCGCCGTCAGCGGCGAACTGCCGAAGCGCCGGATCGACAGACACGGCCCATCCAGCGCCAGCGGTGGAATAATGGCGTTCACACGCGAGCCGTCCGGCAGGCGCGCATCCACCATGGGCGAGCTCTCGTCAATCCGCCGCCCCACCCGCGAGACGATCCGGTCGATAATCCGCAGCAGGTGCGCATCGTCCTGAAAGGTCACGTCAGATTTATGCAGCTTTCCCTTGACTTCCACGTAGATCTGATCGGCGCGGTTGACCAAAATATCACTGATGTCGGCGTCTTTCAGGAAGGTTTCCAGTGGCCCAAAGCCGAAGATTTCGTCCAGTATCCCCTGCACCAGCTCATCCCGTTCGCTCAGCGATAGCGGTACGCTCTCCTCGCTCAGCATCAACCGGATGAGCGACACCACTTCCTGCCGCGCCGTCTCCGGCGGCATGCGGTCGAGTTGCTCCAGGTGCAGACGGTCGAGCACCCTCCGGTGATAGGCGCGTTTCACGCTCTGCAGGTTGTGAACATCATTGATGGGCATGGCGAGGGCCATCGTAATTTACCTCCAGGTCAACTCTGTACGGCGTGGGGCCGCAAAAAGGGCAGCCAGCGCCGCCGCGGCGCCGGCCGGCCCAGCAGCAGCGACGCCAGGTCGCGGAAGCTGCTGCCAAAATCATGGTTGGCTTTAAGCGCTGGCGGCTGCCCGCGCTCGATAGCCCGCATCAGTAGTGCAGGCGCGTTCGGCAGCTTCCCCAGCACCGGTACGCCGGTCAGCGACGCTACCGCGTCGTCGTCCACCGCGGGCGCCGCGCCCTGGCGGTTCAGAATCATTTCCAGCCGCAGGTGTTCGGTCCGGTTCAGGTATTGCTGCACCTTGGCGGCGCTCCACAGCGTCACCATGTCGCTCTGCGCCACCAGCAGGATCCGGTCCGCCCGCGCCAGAATGGTTTGCGTCAAGCGGTCGAGGCGCGCCGAAAGGTCCGCGACCACCAGCGGCCGCAACGTAAGCAGCAGCTCCAGCCAGCCGCTTTGCCCGCCCTCGCCGCTGAGTGCCGGCAGCGGCGCCGCCGGGCCCGCCAGCAGATCGATCCCGCTGGCGTGCCGCGCCAGCAGCGTCTGCAGCAGTGCCGCATCCAGCCGGCCGCTGCTGCCCAGCAAATCCGCAAATCCGAACTGCGGCTTCAGGTTCAGATGCAGCGCCGCATGCCCCAGCGGCGCGGCGTCCAGCAGCAGCACCGGCGCGTCGGATTGTCGCCGTTGCGCCTGCATCGCCAGCGCCAGGTTCACCGCCACTGTGGTCGCGCCACAGCCGCCCCGCGCCCCCAGCACCGCAATCAGTTTGCCGCGCACGTTCGAGCGCACCAGCGCCTGTTTCTGGCCTGCCGCCCGCGCTACGGCTTCCGCCACCGCGTCGGCGTGCAGCGGCCGCTCCAGGTATTCGCACGCTCCGGCCCGCATGGCCGCCACGATCATCACCGACGGCTCCAGCGGCCCCACCGCCATCACCGCCATCTGCGCAAAGTTGCTCCGCAGCCAGGTAATCAGTGCGCAGGCCGCGTCCATGCCCGGCCCGTTCTCCGGCAGCGCCACCAGCGCCGCCTCCGCCGCCTGGTTCTGCACCAGCCGCAGCAGCGCGTCCCCGCCAATAAAGGGCTGCGGCACCGGCAGCGTCGTTCCCGCCAGGACGCAGCCCGCCGCCTCCAGCAACGCGCGCTCGATCTGCCGCCGCTGCCCCTCGTCCTCCGCAAAAATTGTGAACTTCGTCGCCATGCTCTACTCAATCCCCCGCCGCTCACCAGGGACCCGGCCTCCGTTACGGATGCACCAGATGTACCGGAATCCCCAAGCTCGCGTTCTGCGCCGCGGCTCCTCCCCCCGTCCCGCCGGCGCCGGGGCAGCCCGCGGCGTTCAGGAAGTAGGCGCTGACGTCATTGCTGGTCATCCCCTGGATGAACCAGTTGCTGTAGCCGATAATCGTGACCAACTGCGTGCCCGAACTCACGGTGTTGTTGCAGTCATCCCAGATCGGCGCCACGATCAACTGATTGCTGGTGTCACTCACCGTGCCGCTCGCGCTTTCGTACGCGCCCGTGCCCAACCAGGTATCCGGCGTCGGTCCCACTAGATTGTCAATGCCTTGCTTGGTCGGGCCATCCATGTTCCCGGTCTCGGTCGGGTAGGAGCTGCCACAGGTCGCAATCCCCGGCGAAACTCCGCAGGCGACCAGCGTCGTGGAAGAAAGGCTGCAGCTATACGCGTCGGCGCCGTTATTGGAGCCGCCCAGGTTGAGCGAGTAGAATTGGCTCGGCGCCAGCGCGCTGCCCGGGCTGGTCGGCCGCAGGTCATGCAGCGAGCCGATCTGCGCCAGCATCCAGGCCGTAGGCATGCCGTCTGTTCCCAGAATCGTCTGTCCCGCAGTACACGCCTGCGCCGGCGGCAGTGCACTCAGAATCGTATTTGGCACGAAAATCGGCCGCAGGCAGGCCGAGCCGGTCGCATAGGGCGAGGCTACCGCCGTCGCCGTCGCGGCCACGTTGGCGGAGTTGATCCCCAGCACGCGCGCAAAAAACGTCGGCACCGCGCTGCTCCCGCTGCGCTCCACATTCACCGTCACCTCGCGCGTGTTGGTATCCACGGTCACGTCCGAGGTCGTCACTACCGCGTTCTGGCTCAGAATCGGATTGCTGTCGCCAATCGCGATGGCGGCGTTGGTTGCCGCCAGGGGCTGCACGCTTGCCGGATCCAGAAAGGTAAACGCTCCCGCCAGCGCCGCCGCATCCGCCGCATTCTGGGCCGCGTTCTTGGCGCTCAGCAGTACCCCCACATCCACCGCCAGCGCCGCCATCCCGCACAGCGCCGTCAGCACCAGCGCCATCAGCACTACCGTGACGCCCTCCTGCCGCCGCCGCGCCTGCGCCCGTTTCACAACCCACCTCCGTTGCGGTCATATTTCTGCGGGTTTAGAAATGGCTCGACCATCTTCAGCGGCTTGGGCGGCGTGTTGCTGGCATGCACCAGATGCGCGGTCACCACCACCATCAGCTCGGTCCGCGTCTTGTTATCGTTGTGGCTGGTGAAGAATTTCCCCAGAATCGGAATATCCCCCAGCCCCGGAATCTTCGACACATTGCGCGTCAGCCGGTTATCCATCAGCCCGGCGATCACGAAGCTCTGGCCGTCGCGCAGCTCCAGTTCCGTCGACGCGCGCCGCGTGCTCAGCGCTGGAATCAGAAATCCGGAAACGGTGAGCGCGTTGGAAAAATCCAGCGCGCTCACCTCGGGCGAGACTTGCAGATCAATGGTGCCATCGGGGAGGATGGTGGGTTTGAAATGCAGGTTCACGCCAAACGGCTTGAACTGAATGGTGACGTTATTGATCGCCCCCTGACCCTGCACCACCGGGAAGGGAAACTCGCCGCCCGCCAGGAAGCTCGCTTCTTTGCCATCCATGGCGACCAGGTTCGGCTCCGCCAGAATTTGCAGCAGATTCCTCTGCTCCAGCGCCTGTAATGTCACTCCCAAATTGGCGTCCCTGCGGAACAGAAACACGTTGAGTAAATCGGTCAACCCGATCTTCGCGTCCTTGCCGGTCAGCGAAGAGCCGCCGGATTGCGACTGCGATTGCGAGCCGGACCCGGCCGGCGCCGTGACGGAGGTCGCGCCCCCAAACTGTCCCGTGCCAATCGTGCCCACCGTGTTGCCCGCGCCCGTCGACAGCAGATCCGCGCCAAATTGCGATACCGCGCTCCGGTCAATCTCGGCAAACCGCACCTGCAGCAGGATCTGGCCAGGATCGCTGGGCTGGTATACGTTCAGGTCGTTGACCACATGCGGCGTGAATCCGCCCGCCACGGTGAGGACGCGCTTCGCGGTCGCTGCGTTGGGCAGCGTGCCGGAGACCACCAGCGCATCCCCGCTGGCACTCACGCTCACCGGACTCGCCGGAAATAGCCGCCGCAGTTCCGCCTGCAGGGGCCGCGGATCAAGCTGCACACGGATGGTATACGCCCGCGCATTCGCATCCGCATCCCACAGCAGCAGCGACACTTCGCCGGGCGCCCGCCCCTGAATCAGCACCTGATGCGGCGACACCACCACCGCCTGCGCCACCGACGTGTCCGTGATCGAAACCCGCTTCAGTGCGATTGGGCTGTTTACCAGCAGACTGTGATGCGTCGTCAGGTTCAGATCGACCGGAATGCCCATCGCTGTCGGCGCCGGAAACGCTTCCGCCGCGCTCGCTTCCGGTTCTTCCGGAGGGGGTGGCAGCAAAGGAGCGCGAAAATACGCCAGCGCCTCCGGACGATCTGCAGCCGGTGGCGCGGCGGCAGTCGGCGGCCGCACCACCTGTGCCTGGAGGGCATGCAGCAGCGCGACCGGATTCACATTTGCCTGCCATGTCGCAGCCGCCGAGCGCGGCGCCGCGGCCGGCAGCGCCAGCGGCGCCCGCGCCGGCAGCGTCACCTGCCGCACGCTCTTCCGGGGCGCAGCCAGCGGATTGACAAGCTGCAATTGGCTCTGTAATCCCAGCGCCAGCGGCGCCAGATGCAGCCGGTTGGCGGTCGCGGTGGCCACCTTATCGTGCGGTGCATCCGGTTTCGGCTGTGTCCCTTCGGCCCACGCCACCCGCAGCCCGCCCAGCGCCAGCATCGCCAGCGCCGCCAGCAACCCGTGCAGCACTGCCCGCAGGATTCGTATTTGTCTCCGGCTCATGGCTACCTACCCCCCGCCGCCGTAAATTTCACCGCCTGCTGCTGGTTGCCGCTGATCATCTCCACCGTCCAGACCCGCGGCGGCGGGTCCGCATGCGTCCGCACCACGCCACTGCCGCTCCGGCGCCGCGCCTCCGGCAGGTAGTACAAGCTCGCGTTGTGCAGCGGCAGCGTCTTGTCCGTTTTGCGATCGAGCGGATTGCGCAGCGCCAGTTGCAGGTGCCCAAATCCATCCGCCATCGCCAGCTTTTCCGCTCCCTCCGGCGAAACCAACAGCGTGATCACCGTCACCTGCTCCGGCTTGCCGTTCGTCCGCTGCTCGAGCTGCTGGCCCGCGGTCAGCACCTGCACGTTCTTCAGCAGCGTCACCGTCGTTACATCCGCGGGATTGCTGTTGGCGCGCGGATTGCCCGTCAGCAGCACATCCACATGCGTGCCCGGCAGCGCAAACCCTGCCACCGAAACCACGTCGTTGACCTTCACCGACACCGCCCGCATGCCCGGCGGAATCAGCGGCGGCAGCCCCACGCCCGTGCCCGGCTGCGCCACCATCTCACCCACAATCACCTGGTTGGGCACGACCGGCGAGGTCAGTACCCGTCCCGCCAACTGCTTGATCGATGTATACACATGCGCCGGCAGCGCGGCCGGCGGCAGCCGCAGCAGCCGCAGGTCTTCCGCCTGCATCTGCGCGCCCACATTCAGCGCTTTGGCCGCCGCGACTACGACTTGGGTGGGGGGAGCGGCCGTGGCACTGTGCCCGGGCATCAGCCGGCTTACCGCCAGGCTCACCAGTGCCGCCATGGCCAGTGCCAGAACCGCCAACAAGAAAAGCCGTTTCCGCTTCATATCAGTAAAAATTCCTCATTTCCACCGCCGCGCCCAACTGCATATTCGTGCCCAGCAGCAGCGCCAGCGGGTAGTCGTAGGTCACGCTCACGCGCGACGCTTTCAGGCATGGGTTCGTCGCGCTGCACGCGCCCCCGCTCGGACTCACCAGCTCGTTCTGATTCACCGTCACCGCGCTCGCCGCCAGCGTGATCCCGTTGGCCGCCGCATACGCCACCACGCGGTTCTGTACCTCGCTGGTCTGGCCGTATTCGCCCGGCACCACCGCCAGCCGCGCACCCTCGCGCACCGCGTTGCTCAACACCTGCTGCACCGAAACCGCCGACGCCACCTGCCCCACAATCAGCAGCAACAGCGCGATGAATGGCAGCGTAATAGCAAACTCCACCAGCTCCGCTCCCCGCTGCCCCTGGTTGCGGTTAATTCGTCTCATTGCGCATCACCGCTTGCGGCTGCAGCGTCACCGAGGGCACCAGCGCCGCCAGCAGCGACGGGATGAACTGAAATCCATAGCTCACCTGCACCTGGCTGAACGTCGTCGCCAGCCCGTTCACCGTCTGCACCACATCCTGATTCACCGTGATCTCACTCGAGGTCAAGGTGATCCCGTCATCCGCCGCGTACTGAATCACGCGATTGGTCACGTCACTCGCGCTTGGCAGCGCCCCCGTCGAGGCGTCCGGCACCGCCGACCAGCGCGCGCCCTCCCGGCAGGCGTTGTGCAGCGCTTCGTTCACATTCGCCAGTCGCGCCAGCCCGATCACGCCAAAAATCAGCAACAGCACCAGCGGTAGCACCAGCGCCATTTCCGCGATCGTCTGCCCATCCTGGCGCCCCGCCCGCTTCATAGCACCAGCAGTGCGCAGGCCACGCCCGCCAGCATGGCGACGGCAAACGGCGCCGTGATCGCCCCCGGCGTATCGATACTGTGCTCGGGGTTCGCCCGCAGGCCATGCGTGCGCCAGCCCGCAATCACCGCGCCCAAATCGTCGAACACAAACGCCAGCCGCCCCCGCCGCGCCATCTGTCCCAGCGCCATCAGGCCCGCCGCCAGCAATCCGAATTCGAGGCTCCAGAACCATAACCGCAATCCCAGCAGCGCACCCACCGCCCCGAGCCATTTCACGTCGCCCCCGGCAATGGCGCCCAGCTGCAGCAACAACACGCCCAACCCGAGTCCCAGGAGCAGGGCGGCAAGCGCGCCGCCCAGGCCTCCGGCAATAAAGTGATAGAGAAGACCGGCGGCGGCGGCTGGCAGCGACAGCCACTTCGGAATCCGGCGCCACTCCAGATCCCACACTGCCGCCGCCAGCGCCACCGCCAGCACGAAAATCCGCCAGACCATCGCTGCGCTTACGAGCCCGCGATCTGGCCGGTGATCTTGGTGAAGATGCCGGAGATCGTGCTCCCCAGCGTCGCGATCACCCCGATCACCACCGCGGCGATCACGCCGAGCATGATGGCATACTCGGCCATATCCTGACCGCGATCGTCATTCCACAAGCGAGACATAAATGAAGTCATTGAGCGTTCCTCCCGAGTGTGATAAAGCAAGCGGACAGTGCCGCCGATATTACTAACTGCATGCCGGTGGCCAAACCCGGAGAGTGGAACCCCAAACGCCCTGTTTTCAACCGCGGGCCGCGTATGCCTCGCGCCCCGTCCGCCCGGCACGCACTACGCGACGCCAGCCGTGCCCTTCCCGCGCATCGCACCTTTTGTAACATTCACTCCCACCTCATCGACCTGGCCACAATTGACTCAGGCAGCGCCTCATGAATGTGCCCTGATCTCCCACGTCTCTCATCGGCAGCCTGCCACCTGAACTTTAGGAAAAAATCGTGGTAGGGTACTTCTGGCGGTACCTTGGAGGAGCCCGGAGCGCCAGCGGGCGCACCCTGCCGGGAATCGAAGCCCGCACTCCCAGCGACCAGCGGGAGCGACCAGGGCAAAAAGTGGCGAGCCACCTATGAAACGTACTGGCCTTACGGCTCTGCTATGCTGCACGGTCTTGGCCCTGGGGCTGAGTGCCCAACAATGGGCCCAGCAGCGCCTCGATCGATCCCCGCGCCATCGCCAGATCGTCCTGCTGCATCCGGAGGGCCGCACCCTTCAGGCCTTCGTCGCTTATCCCGAGACCAGCGGTCCACGCCCGGTGGTGCTCGTCATTCACGAAATATTCGGCCTCAGCGCCTGGGCGCAGGAAGTCACCGATGAGCTCGCCGCCGCAGGCTACGTCGCTATCGCTCCCGATCTGCTCAGCGGCAAGGGCCCCGCGGGCGGAGGCACCGCCATCTTCCCCAACCAAACTGCCATTAGCCGCGCCCTGGTCACCATGCCGCCCGCCGAAATCGCCGCCGATCTCGATGCCGCCGCCGACTGGGCCCTGCAGCAGCCTGCCAGTAACGGCAAGCTCTACGTCATCGGTTTCTGCTGGGGAGGCACCCAGAGCTTCCGCTACGCCACCCATCGCCACGATCTCCGTGCCGCGCTGGTGTTCTATGGCATGCCGCCCGACCGCACTGCGGTGGAGCAGATCACCGCTCCCGTGTATGGCTTTTATGCTGGCAACGACGCCCGCGTCTCGCTCACCGTCCCCGGCACCCGCACCCTCCTGGCCCAGCTCCACAAGCGCTACCGCGCCGTCATCTATAAGGGCGCTGGCCACGGCTTCATGCGTGCCGGCGAGCAGCCCGATCCCACGCCGGCAAACAAAGCCGCCCGCACCGCCGCCTGGAAGCAGATTGCCCGGATCATTCGCTAGACGTGGAGTACGTGGAGTACACCCGCCGCGCCCGGCTGCGCCTTCTCAGGCCGCCACTCTGCCGCAGATGCGCTGACTGCTGACACACTGAAACGCTGATCCGCTAACCCGCCACCTCGCGCCCGCAGCCGATTACCGCTCCTGGGGCAAGTACCGCACTTCCAGCACCGTCAAATCGTCCCCCAGCGGCACGCCCTGACAGAACTCCCGCACGGCCGCCGCCAGTTCTTTCACCGTACAGCCGTGGCTCAGCAGTTGTGCCAGCCGCTGATCGCCGAACATTTCCTTCTGGTCGTTCGCTGCCTCGGTCACGCCGTCGGTCAGCAGCAGCACCCGCTCGCCCGCTGTAAGCTGATGCCGCCCCGCTGTATAGGTCGCGTTGGGCAGCAGTCCCACCGGCACGTTGGCGTCCGTGAGCAGCGTGCACGCTCCCGCGCGCACTGCCATGGGCGGAATGTGCCCGCAGTTCAGATATTCCATCTCCCCGTCGGGCCACAGCTTCAGCAGCAGCACGGTCGCGTACTTTTCCCCCTCCAGCCGCTGCAAGACAAATTGATTCGCCTGCCGTGCAATCTCCTCCAGCGCCACGCCGGCCAGCAGTTGTGCGTGGATCATGCCTTGTAAGGACGCCGCCAACAGTGCCGCCGCCGCCCCTTTGCCGCTCACATCCGCCAGCACCATCGATACTTCCGGCGCCTCCGGCCGCGTCACCACGTCAAAAAAATCGCCACCAATCTGCAGACACGCCTGGCTGAGGCCGTCAAGCTGCGCGAACTCCACCTGGGGCAGGGACGATCCCATCAGCCCCTGCTGAATCGCCGCCGCCAGCAGCAGCTCCTTTTCCAGCAGCTTCGCCGCCAGCCGCGCTTCCTCCTGCTGCCGTGCAAGCTGGGCGTTGATCACCACCTGCGCTGCATCGTTGGCCAGCAAATCCAGCATTTCGCGGCTCACCTCACCCAGCGCCGCGCTGGCCGAGTGGCTGTCGAGATAAAGCACGCCCACTTGCTCCCGCAGCGGGATCGCCAGCACCGTCCGCAGCGCATGCGCCACCACGCTCTGCGCCAGCTCCAGCCCCGGCTGCTGGCTGTCGTGCATCAGAAAGGCTTCCGTCGAACGCGCCGCCCGCGCCACAATGGAGTGCGAAATGCTGCTGTCGTCGCGCAGCGTTTCTCCCGGCGCGCTGCGCCCCGCCGCCAGCCGCAGGGTGTCGTTGCCGTCGCCACCTTCACGCAGGAAGACAAAGCCGCGCTCCGCCTTGGTCAGCCGCAGCGCCGCATCCAGCATCGCCGCCAGAATCTCCTCCAGCCCGCCCGCGCTCCGCAGCCGCTGGCTGAAGTCCAGCAGCAGCCGCAGCCGGTCAAACTCGTTGCTCTCACTCGCCGTGTCCAACTGCTGCATCTGCGTCAGAAACAGACTTGCGGTTTCCTCGGCCGGCTGGAAAATGACCTTCACGCCCGCGCAGTTCGGAAACTCAATCACATCGCCGTTCCGCAACTGTTGCCGGCCGTGCAGTCGTGTGCCATTCAGCAGCGTCCCGTGCGTGCTGCCCAGATCGACCAGATCGTAGCCGGCCGCGGTGGCCTCAATCCGCGCGTGATCGCGCGAAACCTGTGGCAGCGGAATCGACAGCGGATGCGTCGCCCGCCGCCCAATCAGGAAGGGCAGCGGCGCCAATGGCAGTATCCGCTCCAACGCTCCGATTATCGCCCGCAACTGCGGTGCGTCAGGCGCGAATACCGGAACCGGGTTGGGAGTTTGTGTCGCCATTGTACTTTTAGCCAAATTGTAGCGCGGCGCAAGCCTTAGAGCGTCACCCGCTGCAATACCAGCACTACCACCCCGGCTCCCGCCAGCGCCCACATGGCTGCCGAATTCGCCCACCCCAGGTGCTTGCGCCCCAGCACCCGGTTCATGATCGGCGCGTTCACTACCGCCGAGGCCATCGACGCCAGCACCGTCGCCACCCCTGCGGCAACCGCCCCCAGCGTATGATGCGCCGCCATTTCGCCTACCGCCGCGGTCGCGCTGGCGCTGTTGACCATTCCGCCCAGCACCGCAACCGCGTAGGCGCCAAAATGCCCCCAGGCCCGCAGCGCCAGCGTCGCTGCCACCTGAATCGCCAGAAACAGCAGCCCAAACTCCGCCACCCTCCGGAGCGAGATGGGCGAATCCAGCTTCAATTGCTGGCCGCTCAGCTTGGGCGCCCGCGGCTGCCGCCACACCAGCACCGCCGCCAGTGCCGCCATCGCTACCAGCGCCGGCACCGCCCACGGCAGCCCCGCCGGTGCAAAGATCGCCAGCAGCACCAGGTTGCGCCCGAACATGGCCAGCGTCGCCAGTAGCGTGACCGTCACGCTCATCTCCATCAGCCCCGTTCCGGTTTCCCCTACCTCTTCCGTCCCAATGGTCCGCAGCGAGGCACCCAGCTCCAGCAGCGTCGCCGTGCTGCTCACCAGCCCGCCCAGCACCGCGCTGTAATACAACCCCTTGGCGCTATACAACCGCAGGAAAATGTAGTTGCTGAACCCCACCGCCGCCACCACAATCACTGCGATCCAGAGCGCGTGCGGATTGACCGTCTGCCATTTATCGATATAGCGGTCCGGCAGCAGCGGATACACGACGAACGCCAATAGCCCCAGCCAGATGGCGCCATGCACCTCATTCGGCGCTACCCGGCCTGCAAAGCGGTGCAGTTCCATCTTCCAGCTCAGCAGCAGCGTCGCTACAATCGCCGCCGCCACCGGCAGAAAGTAGAAGCCATTGCCCACCAGCACGCCCAGAAAGAACAGCACCAGCAGCATCGCCGAGGTCGTGATTTCGACCGTCTGCGCCGCCCGCATGGCGTGCAGGTTGATGAAGACGATCAGCACCAGCACGCCCGCCAGTCCCGCCAGCACCAGCGGCGTTCCCAGCAGCGCCGTCAGCATCCCCGCCAGCGCCACCAGCGCGCACGTGCGGATGCCGGCTTCCTTGTTCGACCACTCCCGCTCGAAGCCCACGAGCAGGCCGATGGCCAGCGCCAGCGCGATGCGCGTTGCCGATTCGCCCGTCGAGAGGTCGATCATGAGGAAAGAATAAGCTATTCGCTCGTAGCCAGTAGCCTATCAGGAGCAACCGGCATCTGCGCGTGTACCTCGGCTATTCAGGCCGCAGAGCCTGCAGCGGATCGACCCGGGTTGCCGCCCACGCGGGACGCAAACTCGCCAGCCACGCAATTACCAGCAGCGCAAGGGCTACCGCCGCCAGCACCCAGGGATCGGCCGGGGAGACGCCAAACAAGAAGCTGCCGAGCAGTTTCAGTAACCACAGCGAGGCAACCACCCCAATCGCCAGCCCGATCGCCGCCAGCTTCATGCCGTAGCCCAGAAATTGCCTCAGGATCCGCCCCCGGTTGGCGCCCAGGGCCATCCGGATGCCGATCTCGCGCCGCTGTTGCGCTACCGCATACGCCAAAACTCCGTAAATCCCGACTCCGCCCAGGATCAGCGCCAGCCCCGCAAAAATTCCCAGCAGCGTGCCCATGAAGCTGTACTGACCGAGTGACGTACCTTTCAGTTGCGCCAGGCTCTGCACCGCAAACACCGGCTGGTCCGGATTCACGCTGGCGAACGCCTCCCGCACCCGCGCTCCCAGGTCCGCGCCACTCCCGTGAATCACAAACCCCATCGCAAACCAGTGATTCACCAGCTTGTTCATGTTGTCCGACACCTGCGCCTGCGGAAAATAAACGGTATACGGGGCGGGTTGATCCACCCCGTTTTCATGCACGTCCGCCGCAATGCCGACCACTTGCGCTCCGTCCACCACCTCGCCCAAGCCCGTCTCCCGCGGCCAGAAGTGCCGCGCCACGTTCGCGCTGACGATCGCCACGTTCTGGCTCGATCCGGTGTCGGCCTCACGGAAGTCCCGGCCGCGCAACAAGGCAATCTGCAGCGTCCGGAAATAGCCCGGACTGATCCCGCGCCACTCCACGTCATAACGCCTGGGATCGTTCGCATGCCCGGGTACGTCAATCGTCTCATTCAAACCGCGTGTCAGCGGCACGCCCGTAATCGACGCCGCCCCCGCGACACCGGGCAGCCGGCGCAGTTTGTCCAGGACCGCTGCGCTGTACCGCGTGGTGGCGGCAGCGCTCGCCGCGAGCGGTCCGGTGAGGTTGGTTTGTGCGGTCAGCACGTTGCCCAGGTTAAACCCCGGGTTTACCCGCCCCAGCGCCCCGAGACTCGCGATCAGCAGCCCTGCGCCCGCCAGCAACAGAAACGCCAGCGCCACCTCGCCCACAATCAGCGCCGCCCGCGCCCGCTCCGCGCCCACTCCGCCCGAGGTCGCCACGCTATCCTTCAGGCTGGCCTGCAGTCCCGTCCGGCTGGCATGCAGCGCCGGCGCCAACCCAAACAAAATCGCGGCCACGACCGTGACGCCCGCGGTGAACAGCAACACCGTGCCATTCAGCCCGCTCGCAGGCGTCAGATAAGCCGCCGGCATCAACCGCACCAACGGCGGAACGCTCCACCACGCCAGCAGACAGCCCAGCACAGCGCCCAGCCCTGCCAGCAGACAGCTTTCGGTCAGCAGTTGCCGCACAATCCTGCCGCGGTTGGCTCCAATCGCCGCCCGGATCGCCATCTCTCGCGTCCGCCCCGTCGCCCGCGCCAGCAACAAATTTGCCAGATTCGCACAGGCGATCAGCAGCACCAGCCCCACCGCCCCCAGCAGCAACCACAGCGCTTGCGTGTTGCCCGTGGCCACCGCGTCATGCATGCTTTGCACGCCCCAGTCCATCTTCGGCGCCACCTGCGGATGTGTCTGCTGGAAGCTGAGCTTCAGTGCCGTCAGGTTCGCCTGCGCCTGTGCCAGCGTCACGCCCGCCGCCAGCCGCCCGATCACGTCCAGGTTCGGCCCCTGCGGTGCCAGCGACGCTTCCGTCGGTTGCATATCCACCCAAAGCTGCGCCGGCTCGGGATTGATCTGATTCTGTGTCAGCGTGACAAAGCTCGCCGGCATCACGCCAATTACCGTGTACACGGTATCGTTCAACCGGAACGTCCGCCCCAGCACGTTCGCATCGCCGCCAAACTGCTTCTGCCACAGCCCGTAACTCAGGATCGCGACGCGTGCCCCGCCCGGCTCATCATCCGCTGCTAGAAAATTCCTCCCCCGCACCGGCTCCACACCCCAGACGTCGAAGTACCCGTGCGTGGTCCCGATCGCATTCACCCGTACGGCGTTGCCCGCTCCGCTCAGGTTCGAGTCGCCGCCCTCCTCCACAATCGCTACCGACGCGAGCGTCCGCTGATGCGCCTCCAGATACAGCGCCTCGCTTCCGTTCAAACCGTTCTGAAATTCCCCATGCGCCTTATGCGAGACCTCGACAATCCGCTGCGCCGCAGGGTAGGGAAGCGCCTCCAGGAGCATCGGCGCCGCAATACTGAAGATGACGGTGTTGACGCCAATCCCCAGCGCCAGCGTAATGATCGCCACCGCGGCAAACCCTGGCGCCCGCCGCAGCCCCCGCCAGGCGTAGATCAAATCCCGCATGCCTGCTTATACCGCCCCGCCCCCAAAAGGTTCCGAAAATCTCTGACCCCTGGCCCCTGATCCCTGGCCCCTGGTCAGTGCAGGTTGATTTGCAAGCCCGTGCTGTACTGCAGCGAGTTCTTCAAGAATCCCGGCTGTGGGTTGTTGAGGTAAGCATCCACGACGGTAAAGTTCAGACTCAGGCTGTGATACACCGGCATCGCCCAGGCGCTTATCCCCGACATCTGGTAGGCCACCCCATGCGTGATGCTGGGCGTGATGCTGATGCTCTGCGTCCAGATCACCTTGTGCAGCATCTGCCGCAGGGTCTCGGTCACGCTGGAGGCCAGAAAATTGTTGTTAACCGTGCTCAAAAAGCGTTGCCGCGTCCAGTGCAGGTCGGCGCGTAGCGCGAGCTGCGTGTCGGACGTCGTCTTCACTTTCCAGCCGATCCCGCCGCCATAGGCCTGCTGCAACTGTAGGCCCTGCGCGTCATTGTGGTCGAACCGTGTGTTGGCAAACAGAAACAATCGCTTGCTGATGTCCTGGTCCTGCTCCAGCCCCGCTGTGAAAATGCTGGTCCGCACGGTCGGCGTGTGCGGCTGCGACAACTTGCCGTAGGTGCCGTTAAAGTGCAGCAGCGTATTCGACCTCTGCTCCAGCCAGCTCAGTTTCGGCACCGGCCGCTGCAAATCGAGCTGCGTCGTGTAGCTGGTAGACGATTGCGTTGCGCTCACCTGGCTGAAGCCGCCAACAATCTGCCCTCGCCAGCTCTGCCACAGGCGCGGATGCGCCAGCACTTCTTTGGTGTACGTCTTTGGATCCACCACCATGAGCACGTCCGGCGCGCCCAGAAACGCCGGTGGCGCCGTCGCGCTCGACACCACCAGGCTGTCGTTTTCCACCAGCAGCGTGCCCCGATACACCTCGCCACCCTTGGTGACCACGACAAATGTGGTGGTTGTGCGCAGCTCGCGGATGTTGTCCCACGGCGCGGTCACGTCACTCGCCATCTTGCTGGCAAACACGCACCCCTTCGCATCCGCCCGCACCAGCGTTCCCGTCAGCTCATCGCCGTTTTTAAAGATCAGCGTGTCGGCGCGCAGCGCCACCCCCAGACACGCCATCAGACACAGTACCCCCAGCGATCGTCCCAGCCCCCTCCTGTGCCTCGAAAAAACTGACCACTGACCACTGACCACTGACCACTTCTTCTCACCCATTCACCAATTTTCTCAGAAGTTCCGCCAACTGCACCCTCTCAGTTTCACTGAGTCTTTGCATTTGCGCCGCTTCCATTTTCTGCGCCAGCCGCAGCGCGCGCGTATGCACTCGCTTGCCCTCCGTCGATAGCGTAATCAAATGCACCCGGCGATCGTGCGGGTCGCGCCGCCGCTCGATCCAGCCGCGCTGCTCGAGCGCATCCACCACGGGCACCATCGAACTCGGGTCCAGCGCACACACCGCGGCCAGCTCGCGCTGCGACCTCGCCTGCTCGCGCACAATCGACAACAGCAAAAAATCCCGCGGCTGCACCCCAATCGGCGCCAGCGCCGCGACCAGGCGCTGCCGCAAATGCCCGAAAAACTGCCAGTTCGAAAACAGTCCTGCCGTCGCCTGCATCACAGCGTCCGTTGAAACAGCTTCGTCGCCCCAAACATCATCAGCGCCCCAATCAGCGCCAGCACCCACAGATCGCGCCCAATCGCCATCAGCCCACCCTGCTTCAGCAGCAGGCTGCGATAGGCATGCACCGCATAGTAGAACGGATCGACCTGGGCAATCGCCCGCAGCCACTCCGGAAACCCGGCGATCGGGTACACCGCGCCGCTGGGGAAAAACAGCAGCGTGTTCAGCACTCCGAACATCGCCCGCGGCACCAGCGGATCGCTCATCCGCGCCATCAGGAAAAACATCATCGCGATCAGCGCAATCGCGGTCAGCGCCGTTACCACCGCCAGCCCCACGAGCCGCGAGGGCAGAAACAGATCCGGCACGCCCGCCAGCATCGCCCCCACTACCAGCGTCACCATTCCCGCCAGAATCCCCTTGATCGTGCCCGACAAATTAAAGCCCAGGATCAGCTCCGCTTTGGTAATCGGCGTCACCAGGTAGCCTTCGTGCAGGCCCCGCGATTTGTCGTCCATGTAGATAATGCCGCCGCCGATCATCGCCGAAACGAATATCGCCAGCACCACCAGCCCCGGCAGCAGGTATTTCATGTAATCGGTGTAGGGATAAACCTCAACCGTATCGAGCTGCACCTTGCCCGGATCGCGCGAGGCCACTACCGGTGCGTTGAGATTGCTGACCAGTTCCGACAGGGTGGCCTCCACGCCGCCCGCCTGGGCCCGGTCGGTGTTGTCGGTAATCAGCGCCAACTGCGGGTCCTGCTTGATCTGCACATCGCGCGAGTAATGCCGCGGGATGATCAGCACCGCCCCCAGCTTGCCGTCCCGCAGCGCCTCCACGGCCGCACCCTGGTCGGCGTATCCTTGCGGCAAAAACGTCTTCTCGTTCGCCGCGACCGCCCGCAGCTTCTGTTCCACCGTCACCGCCGCCGGCCCGTGATCGAGGTTGACCACTCCCAGCGGCACATTCCGGATGTTGCCGCCAAAGGCATGCCCCAGAATGATCAACTGCAGCAGCGGCAGCACCACCGCCATCAGAATCAGCATCGGGCTGCGCCGGAACTTGCGCAAGTCGCGCTCCACGATCGCCATGGCGCGGTTGAAATTCAATGTGCCCCCTCCTGTAACCCGTGGCCGGTGAAATGCACAAACACGTCATCGAGCGTCGTCGATTGCACGGTCAGACTGCTTAATTCCACGTGCTGCTGCCGCGCCAGATCCATAATCGCTTCCGCCGCCGCCGGACCCTGATCGCTGGCGATCCGGTACATCCCCGCGCCCACCGCCTCCACCCGCTCCACCAGCGGTAACGCCTCCAGCGCCGCCTTCCCACCCGCCAAATCCGGGACAAAGCGCGTCTCAATCCGGCTCGTCCCCGGCACCGCCGTCTTCAGCGCCACCGGCGTGTCCAACGCCACCAGTTGCCCGTGGTCCACAATTCCGATGCGGTCACACAGTTTATCGGCTTCATCCATATAGTGCGTCGTCATGAACATCGTCAACCCGCGTGAGTCGCGCAGGTGCGCGATCATCTCCCACACCGAAAACCGGGACACCGGGTCCAGCCCGGTGGTCGGCTCGTCCAGAAACAGAATCTCGGGCGCATGCACCAGCCCGCGCGCAATCTCCAGCCGCCGCCGCATCCCGCCCGACAGCGTCTTGGCAAACGCCTGAGCCCGGTCCGCCAGACCCACCGCCTCCAACAGCTCCGCCGTCACCTTCTGGCGCTGCGCCCGCGGCAGCCCATACAGGCGCGCATGAATCGACAGATTCTCCGCGCAGGTCAGGTCCGGGTCGCTGGTCATGTTCTGCGGAATCACGCCAATCCGCACCCGCACCGCATCCGGTTCGCTGGCCACATCGTGTCCCGCCACCCGCGCGCTCCCCGCCGACGGCGGAATCAGCGTCGTCAGCATCCGGATCAGCGTCGATTTGCCCGCGCCATTGGGCCCCAGCAGCCCAAAGATCTCGCCCTGCTGCACGTCAAAGCTAACCCCTTTGACCGCCTCCAGTGCCCCAAACCGCTTCGTCAGCCCCTGAACCTCAATGGCCGCGCTAGTTTCCACGGATGCCCCCCGCTGACCCCTGACCCCTGGCCCCTGACCCCTGGACCGGCAACATCACCCACGCCGTCATCCCCAGCGGCAGCTCGCCTTGCGGGTTATCGACCTTCACCCGGATCGCCACCGTCTTGATGTCGCGCTTGGTCCGGCTCACATCCCGTTGCGTGGCGAAGTCCGCCTCGACCGCCTTGTAGATTACCGGCCCCTTCACCTCCCGCCCCGAGGGCAGCCGCACGGTCAGCACTTGCCCCAGCCGCACGCCGGGCGCATAGGTCTCGGCGACATCCGCGTCCACCCAGGTGTCACTCAACTGAAAAATAGTCACAATCGGTGCGCCCGGCACCACCACCTCGCCCTCGCGCGCCGCCCGCAGCGTGATGACACCATCCACCGGCGCCACGATTTGCGTAAAGCCCAACTGCGCCTGTGCCGCCGCCCGTGCCGCCTGCGCCTGCCGCGCGCTTGCTTCGAGCGCCGCCGTCTGCTGCCGCTGCACCTTTACCTGCTGCAATTGCGCTTTCGCGTCGGCCACCGCCGCCTGCGCCGCCGCCGCCGCCCGCGCCGCCGCCGTCACCGCCGCCTGCGCCGAAACCCGGCCCGCCTGCGCCGTGTCCAGCGCCGCGGTGGCGTTATCCAACTCCTGCTGGCTGCTCACTCCTTGTGCCGTCAGCGGCGCTACGCGCTGGTAGGTCGCGTGGGCGTTCTTCCACGCCGCCGCCGCCGAGGCCGCTTGCGCTTTGGCCTGCGCCAGTTGCGCCTGCGCCTGCTGCTGTTGCGCTTCCACCTGCGCCAGCTTTGCCGGCAGCGTCGCCGCCAGCATCGCGGTCTGCGCCGCCGATTGTCGCGCATTGGCCTGCGCCTGCTGAATCGCCTGCGCCGCCGCGGCCACATCCGCCGTCTGCACGTTCCGGCTCAGGGTGGCGAGTAATTGCCCGGCCTGCACCGCCTCGCCGTCCTGCACGTCCATCTTCACGATGGTCGCCGTGATCTGCGAACCCACCACCACCTCGTTGCCATCCACCGTGCCGGTGAGCGTCAGTACCTGCTGGCGCGGCCGCAGAACGAAGTACAATCCCGCCGCTACCAGCGCCGCAAGCAGAACTCCGATGACCGCTTTCCTGCGCATGGCCCGTCCTTTCCCTTCCATTGTACTTCAAATAAGTTGAAAATCAAATTGTTTGGAGAAGGCCGCTTCGGCCCGCCTCAGCAGCGTGCCCACCGAGGCCGGCCGCACCCCGGCCGCCGCCGCCACTTCCCGGTAGGGCGCGCCTTCATGCCGCAGTAGCAGCATCCGCGCCTGCGCCGGCCGCAACCGTCCCAGCACCCGCCGCACCCGCGCCACCCGCTCCCGGCGCTCCAGCGCTGCCAGCGGATTCTCCGCGCGCCGCGCCGGTTCTTTCTCCAGCCCCTGCACCACGCGCTCGCGCCGCTGCCGGCTCCGCCGCCGGTCAATCGCCATCCGCATTGCCGTCCGGTAGAGCCAGCCGCCGACGCTGTTGCCCGGCGCCAGCAGCTCCGGATGCTGGTACAGCTTCCACAACGCATCCGCCGCCACTTCCTCCGCCTGCGCCGTCTCGCCCGCCACCGGCGTGACCAGCCGTACCAGGTTCCGGTAATGCGCCCGAAACGTATTCTCAAAAGCACCGGCCGGCCAAACTGTTTGTTCGTCCATGCCCCCGAGCATCGTTGCCACTCGCGCCCGCGCGCGACCCCCAATCGGCGAATGGCGCTCTGCCACCGGCCAATGGCGGAGGCGTCGCGTATGCTAGAGAGTCATGAAGGCGGCGGTCGCGCGCACGCGCAACAAGGGCTACTACCGGGTGTTGCATGTTCCCATCTGGATTTACGTCTTCTTCACCCTGCCCGGCATGCTCACCGCCGCGCTCTACGCCCACGGCTTCAGCCTCCGCCACTGGATCTGGCTCGCCCTCGTTGCTGCCGTCTGCATCTGGCGCGGCGCGGTGGGCCGTCTGCCCGGCGCCGAACCCCGCCCCTACATCACTCATTACGGCCTCGACTGGCCCAACCTCGGCTATCGCATCGCCTGCTACACCGCCGCCTGGATCGCCATCATCGCGCCCTGGCTGCTCAACCTCATCGGGCTCATCGTCGCCTCCGTCTCCGGCCGCTGGATCATCCAACAGCTCTACGGCTGGCCCTATGACCTGATCGCCGTGCTCATCGTCCTCGTCGCCGCACTCAACTGTCTGCCCCGCGCCCGCAGCACCGTCCGCAACGAAGGCGCCGAGCGCGCCTGGTTCTACATCGGCGTCTGGACCGCCATTGTTTCGCAGCTTGCCGCCTGGGCGATGTGGCGTCTCGGCCCGGCCATGGGCTTCTCTCCCGCGCAGCTCCTCTGGGCCCGCCTCGTGGTCTTCGCCGCGGTCACCGCCATCCTCGTCGCCCTCGGTCTCGCCGGCATCCTACCACGCACCCGGCGCTACCACGTCCCTGTCGGCATGACGGATCTGCCCGAGGCTGCGGGAGAATAAAGCATGGCCGTGTCTCATCTGTTTTCTCCCCTCGAACAGCGCAGCCTCACTCTCCGCAACCGCATCGTCGTCTCCCCCATGTGCCAGTACTCCAGCACGGACGGCTTCGCGAACGACTGGCACCTCGTGCACCTGACAACGCGCGCCCTCGGCGGCGCCGCGGTGGTTTTCACCGAGGCCACCGCCGTCACCGCCGAAGGCCGCATCAGCCCCGACGATCTCGGTATCTGGAAAGACGAACACATCCCCGAACTCCGCCGCATTGCCGCGCTGGTCCGGTCCCACAGCGCCGTCTGCGGCATCCAGCTCGCCCACGCCGGCCGCAAGGCTTCAACCCCCTCGCCGTGGAAAGGGAACAAGCCCGTCCCGCTCGCCGATGGCGGCTGGCCTGTCGTCGGCCCCAGCGCCATCCCCTTCGCCGACGGCTACCAGACGCCGCACGAGCTGACGCTGCCTGAAATCGCTCAAACCGTCGAAGCCTTCACGGCGGCCGCCCGCCGCGCCCTGGCCGCCGGATTCCAGGTCGTCGAGATCCACGCCGCCCACGGCTACCTCATCCACGAATTCCTCTCGCCTCTCAGCAATCACCGCAGCGACGCCTACGGCGGCAGCCGCGACAACCGGATGCGCCTGCTCTGCGAAATCATCGAAGCCATCCGCGCCGTCTGGCCCGCTTCACTCCCCCTCTGGGTTCGCATTTCGGCAACCGATTGGCTCGACGCGGGTTGGACCGACGCCGACTCGGTCGCTCTCGCTGCGCGCATCGCGCCCCTCGGTGTCGATATGCTCGACTGCAGCTCCGGCGGCATTATCCCCCACGTCAAAATCTCCGCCGGCCCCGGCTACCAGACCGCCTTCGCCGCCCGCATCCGCCGCGAGGCGCCCATGCCCACCGCCGCCGTCGGCTTCATCACCAGCCCCGCCCAAGCCGACCACATCATCCGCTCCGGCCAGGCCGACACCGTCGTCCTCGCCCGCGAACTCCTCCGCCACCCCTACTGGCCCCTCCACGCCGCCCGCTCCCTCGGCCACGACATCCCCTGGCCGGTCCAATACCAGCGCGCCAAAGACTGATCACCGGCGCAAGGTTGCAGCCAACGCAGCCGCCAGTGACTCGAAAATCGGGTAAGCTCACAACCAGGGCTGCCTGGACCCTTTCGATTACCGCCGCGCGGGAGAACTGCTTGACCTCGCTTACCTTCAACAAACTCTGCATTGCAATGCTGAAGGAATTTGGGAAAGCAAACACAAACAGATCGAGCTTGGTTGGAAGCGCCGGTCGTTCGGGCACCGTAGTTGGCTGGTTGGGTCGCGGCAGCGGTTGAGGAGGTATCGCCCTCGTGGGTACGCCTCGAGCGCAGGTCGAGCATGCAGAACGTAGAAATCCCTCGAAACGCCATCGAGCGAGTTGAACGCACCAGCGGCCCTTTGGGAACGCTGGTCCTCAAGAGGGCGCCTACAGTGGCTTACCCTATCCCGCACTTGGCAGTACTTCACAGAGCGGCACTCAGACGATTTCGATCTTGCGCGCGAGTTCGCGCTCGGGATCACAAACAATCCCGACCTGAACGCGTACATCCAGCAAACAGCGGCTCATTCCACAAATGTCGGCTGGATCGGCCAAAATCGAGTTTATACACAGATCAGCAGGTCCGGTGAACTCATCTTCTTCAACGACGGGCGTTACCTGAAGGCAACCAACGGCCAGTTCCTGGCTCGAACGTAGGCGGCCCGAGATAAACTGCCCTTATGACGCCCGGTGTGGAAGCAAATCGACCAACCATACTGCGGATCGCTGCCAGCTACGGCGCACACAACGTCCGTGTGTTTGGGTCCGAGGCGCGAGGCGAGGCCCGGGGCGACAGCGACCTCGACCTGCTCGTAGACATGGAACCGGGCCGGTCGCTACTCGACTTGGTCGGTCTCGGCCAGGATCTCGAAGACTTGCTCGGACGGCGCGTCGATGTCGTAACCGAGCGCAGCCTGCTCAGAGACCGTATGCGCCAGGACGCAGTCGTGCGTAAGCTAGAGATCATCGGCGAAGCGGTCAAACAGCTCTCCGAACGGTCGACGAGCCGCGAGCCCGACGTGCCCTGGCGCAAAATTGCCGGCCTATGCCAGCAAGTGTATTAGGATTTAGACGGCCACTCAGCGTCCGCGTCATGGGAACTGAAAACTGATTGCTGACAACTGAATACTAAATTGCCTCCAGCAGAATTTGCCAGACCTGGAGGTGCTTGGAGCGGAAGGCGGCGGCGCTGGAGAGCAGGTAGAACTTCCACATGCGGCAGAAGCGGTCGCTGTAGCGCTCGGCCCAGCGCTGCCATTGCGCGGCAAAATTTGTGTACCAGGCCATCAGCGTGCGGTCGTAGTCGCTCGCCCAGTTTTGCCATTCCACCAGGGCGAAGCGGTCTTCGATGGCCGCGCCAATCTGCTGAATCGAGGGCAGGTGGGAGTTGGGGAAAATATACCGCTCGATCCAGGGATCGGTCGAATGGACGGTATGGTTGGAGCCAATCGTCGCCAGGTACATCTTTCCGCCCGGCGCCAGGCAGCGCTGCGCGGTCGCAAAATAGCGCCGGTAATTCTTGTACCCCACGTGTTCGAACATCCCCAGCGAGACTACCCGATCATAGCGTTCCGAAACCTCGCGGTAGTCCTCGACCTGCAGTTTCACCGGCAATCCTGCACACTGCGCCTGCCCCAGCGCCGCCTGCTCCTTTGACAGCGTCACTCCATCCACGCGCGCGCCATATTTCTCTGCCGCAAACTTCGCAAAACTCCCCCAGCCGCAGCCAATGTCCAGCACCCGCATCCCCGGGGCCAGCTCCAGCTTCCGGCACACAAAATCCAGCTTGGCTTCCTGAGCCTCGTTCAAATCCGCCGCATGTTCCCAGAGCCCGGTGGTATACACCATGCGACGGTCCAGCATCGCCTCAAATAGATCGTTGCCGACGTCGTAATGGCGCAGCGCCACCTGAGAGGACCTGGCTTTCGTTTTCTGCTGATTGGACAGCGCCGAAACCAGCAGCAGCGCCATGCCGCGAAGGTTCCTGCTGGACATCCGGTCGAGCTTGGCGGCAAAGATCCGGCAAAAAAGCTCGTCGAGATTGGGGCAGTCCCACCAGCTGTCCATATATGACTCGCCCAGCCCGAGCGAGCCGTGCCGCAGTACACGCCCATAAAAGCCTGGGTTATGCACGGTAATGTCGCTGGTGCCCGGTCCGTTCAGTTCAATTCCGGCACCCGCCAACAACGATCGCGCACGCGCTTCCAATGCAGAGGCCACGCCCCATCATAGCCCACGGTGATGTGTCACTGCCGCTTATACAGTCCCACCAGCTCCGCCTGGCTCAGCACCTTGCCCTGCATCGCCCTTTCCAGTGTCTCGCGGTTGGATCCGGCTGCCAACCCGAGGTGCGCGACGCTTAGCGCGTACAAGGTAAAGATGTAATGATGTGCCGGCCCTGGCGGCGGACAGGGCGCGCCAAAGCCCACATTCCCGAAGCTGTTCTGCCCCTCGAGGCCTCCGAGCGGAAACTTCGCATCCTGATATTCGCCGGATGGCAGCTCAGTAATCGCCGGCGGCAAATCCCAGAGCAGCCAATGCACGAAGTCTCCCGACGGCGCATCCGGATCATGCACAATCAGCGCCAGGCTGCGCGTACCGCTTGGCGTTCCTTCCCAGCGCAGCGCCGGCGAAGTTCCCGCCCCATCGCAACTGTGCTCCGCCGGTATATCGTGATTGCTCGTAAACGCAGATGAGGTCAGCCGAAAATCCATGTTCGTGCCTCCGTGTGGCACTGTCTCGAACGCTGCCAGCGCAAGTCCTGTAACGATCAACGCTGCCGCGTACAGAAGTATCTTAGCTTTCAGTTTGTGCCTCGATTCTTGCCTCACCTATTCTTGCCAGCGCCCAACGCGCGTGCTCGGCCAGCACCGCGTCGGCCCCCGCCTCCCAACTTTGAAGCTGCAGCAGGAACTCCGGGTTGCCACTATTGCCCATGGCGACGGCAATATTTCTTTGCAGGCCGGCAAACTTCGCCCGTTTTACCGCCGAATGACGGAACCGCTCGCGGTAATCCTCTTCGCTCATCGCTCCCAACTCCGCCAGCCGGGGCGCGACCAGCCCCGGCCTGGGTTGAAATTCCGGCGCTGTGGTCGTCGCCGCCCGGCGGTTCCAGGGACAAACGTCCTGGCAAATATCACAACCCAGCACGTTGTTTCCCATTGGCTCCCGGAAATGCTCCGGAATCGCGCCTCGCAGCTCAATGTTGAGATAGGCCAGGCAGCGGCTCGCATCCATCTTGTACGCGGTCAGCGCGCCTGTCGGGCACGCCTCCAGGCAACGGGTGCAGGACCCGCACCGGTCCGGCACCGGGGCCTCCTCTGCTGCCATCGCAATCGAGGTCACCAACGTCCCCAAAAACATATAGGAGCCTTTTTTCGGGTGAATCAAACAGGTATTCTTCCCCTGCCATCCGAGCCCCGCCCGCCAGGCGACCTCGCGCTCCACGATCGGCGCCGTGTCCACCGTGGCATGGAATTGCTCCTCGCCCGCTTCGGCCGCCAGCCGCTGCCTCCAGTCCTCCAGCTTGTCGCGCAGGGTGAGGTGATAATCCTCGCCCCACGCATAGCGCGAGATCCACCCCCGCTCGCGGCTGGCGGCAAACTCGGTCGACCGCGGCGCCTCGGCGTTGTACACCACCGCCGCGCACAACACCGATCGCGCCCACGGCCACACCGCGGTAATCCGCTCGCGCACGTAGTGGCCGTCTTCGCTGCGACGCGCCAGATAGCCCATTTCTCCCGCCATGCCAGCATCGACCCAATCCGGAAACATCGCCAGCCGTGCCGATGGCTCCGCGCTTGCCACGCCCACCAGGTCAAAGCCGAGATCTCGGCCGATCTCGAGCGCCAACTCCCGCCACTGCTCAGGGGTGCGCATGGTAACCTTATTTTTCCCCGCGTTTATGTTGAAGAGTTTCCAAGGCCATCACCCCAAAATCGCGTCCAGCGCCTTTATTGAGGATAGCGCCCAGGTGATTGGCGATGTCGTGGTGGGAGAGAACTCCAGCATCTGGTTCCATGCCGTCGTGCGTGGCGACGTCAACGCCATCCGCATCGGCAAAGACTCCAACATTCAGGACAACGCCGTGGTCCACGGCTACAAAGCGAAGTTTTCCGTCACCATCGGCGACCGCGTCAGCGTTGCGCACGCTGTCTGCCTCCACGGCTGCGTGATCGAGGATGACTGCCTTATCGGCATCGGCGCCATCATCATGAATGGCGCCCGCATCGGTCGCGGCTCGATCATCGCCGCCGGCTCGCTCGTACCCGAGAAAAGTCAGGTTCCACCGGGCAGCGTCTTCATGGGCTCGCCCGCGCGCCTGCACCGCAGCGCGAGCGACGCCGATCGGGTCATGATCGCCACCCACGCCGCGAATTACGTGGAGTACAAGAACCAGTACCTGCAGTTGCCCTGAGCCATGCCCGTTCACGCCATCAAAGGAATGCGCGACCTGCTGCCCGCCGAGACCGTCTGGTTTCAGCGGCTCGAAGCGGCGGTGCGCGAAGTCTTCGCGCTTTACAACTTCGACGAAATCCGCACTCCCATTCTCGAACCCGACGAGCTCTTCCGCCGCGCGGTGGGCGAAGAGACCGACATCGTCGGCAAGGAGATGTACAGCTTCGCGGACCGCGACGGCGCCCAGCTTACGCTCCGCCCCGAAGCCACCGCCTCGACGGTGCGCGCCTACGTCGAGCACCGTCTGTGGGAGCGGCCCGGCCTGACCAAGCTCTATTACATGGGGCCGATGTTCCGGCGCGAACGTCCGCAGAAAGGCCGCTACCGCCAGTTCTATCAGGTGGGTGCGGAAGTGCTCGGCGGCGACGAACCCTGGATCGACTTCGAGTTGATCGCCATGCTCCGCCGCCTGCTGGAGCGCTGCGGCATCCGCGGCGCCGAACTGGTGCTCAACTCGGTGGGCTGCCCCGACGACCGTCCGGCCTATCATGCCGCCCTCCGCGCCGCGCTGGCTGAAAAACTGCCGCAGATGTGTGCTGACTGCCAGCGGCGTGCCCAGACCAACCCGCTGCGGGTGCTGGACTGCAAAGTTCCTGCCGACCAGCCCATCATCGCCGCGCTGCCGGTCATCCAGGAATTCCTCGACGACAAGTGCCGCAGCCACTTCACCGAGCTGCGCCGTTTGCTTGACGCCGCCGGCATCGCCTACCGCCTCGACGCGCGCCTGGTGCGCGGTCTCGATTACTACACCTCCACGGCGTTCGAATTTCTGCACGGTGCTCTCGGGTCCCAGAATGCCCTCCTCGGCGGAGGGCGCTACAACGGCCTGGCGCAGTCCCTGGGCGCGCCGGCTAGCGCCGGCGGAGCCATTGGCTTCGCCCTGGGCGAGGACCGCTTCGTGATGGCGATGCAGGAAGCGGTGGCGTCCGGCGCTCCGGTTCCGATCGCAGGTCCGCAGCCCCTGGCAGCCCTCATCATTCCGCTTGCTCCCGAACAACTCGCCCCCTCGTTGCTCCTCGCCGACCATCTCCGCCGCGCCGGTCTACGACTGGACCTCACCACGCCCGGACGCAAACTCGGCAAGTCCCTCGACCTCGCCAGCAAGCTTGGCGCGCCTTACGTCATCATTGCAGGCGCCGACGAAGTCGCCTCCGGCCGCTGGCAGCTCAAAGATCTGGCTAGCGGCGACCAAACTGCCCTCGACGAGCCTGCGCTGCTGGCACGGCTGAAAGGGGCCGATGCCGCCCGCTAAGCCCGAGCCTGACTCCCTCGAACACCTCCGCATCGAGCGCCGCAGCTACATCATCGGCACCCTCGTCGTGTGGGCCGTCATCCTGGCCACCATGCTGATCGTATTTGCCAGCATGGAACCGCAGGTCTTTGCCCAGCCGCATGCCCAAACCTTCTCCGAAGCTCTCAAGCGCGCCGGCAGCCTGAACCCACTCACGCCCCAGCAGCAGTTGCTGCTGGAAATCATCAACCTGGTCGGCGCCGTCGCCCTGTTTTTCCTCAACTGGCGCTTTAGCTTTCTCATCCGCCGCCCGCGCTGGGCGTTCGTTTCGAACCGCGCCGACATGCGCCTGCCGCCGCTGCGCTGGCTCTGGTGGGTGATTCTTGCCCTGGTGTCCATGTTCTATTTCTTCTACCTGGTGCCGCAACTCATCCTGACTTGGGTGCTCGCCCATCTGGGCAGCGTTGAAATCCGCGAGCGCCAATCGTACCCACCCCCTCCCCAACTGTGAACTGTAAACTGTGAACTTGTATCCCATGCAACGATCCCTCTATTGCGGTGACCTTCGACCCGAGCACGTGGGCCGCGAGGTGGTGCTCCAGGGCTGGGTGCATCGCCGCCGCGACCTGGGCGCACTGCTCTTTCTCGATTTGCGTGATCGCGCCGGCATCTGCCAGGTCGTCTTTAATCAGGAAAAAGACGCCGTGCTGCACGCACGGGCCTCCGATCTCCGCTCCGAGTTTGTGATTACCATCGTGGGCGAGGTTGTCCGCCGCAGTCCCGATACCGCCAATCCGGCGCTGGCGACCGGTGAAGTCGAGGTTGCCGCGACCGATCTCATCCTGCTGAACGAATCCCGCACGCCGCCATTTCCGCTCACCGAGGAATCGGCGGAAGCGGTGAGCGAAGAAGCGCGGCTGAAATATCGCTATCTCGATCTCCGGCATCCCGCCATGCAGGCCAACCTCCGCCTGCGTCACGAAGTCAGCAAGGCTATCCGCAAAGCCTTCGACGCCCATGGTTTTCTCGAAGTCGAAACGCCTTTCCTTACGCGCAGCACCCCGGAAGGCGCCCGCGACTACCTCGTGCCCAGCCGTATCAAGCCCGGTACGTTTTACGCGCTGCCGCAATCGCCGCAGCTCTTCAAGCAACTGCTCATGATCGGCGGCGCCGACCGTTACTTTCAGATCGTGCGCTGCTTCCGCGACGAAGACCTGCGCGCCGACCGCCAGCCCGAGTTCACCCAGATCGACGTCGAGATGAGCTTCCCCGACCTCGAGACCTTGTTCAGCATCGTCGAGCACATGCTGCGCGATGCCTGCGCGGTTGCCGGTAAAAGCATCAGCCTGCCGTTCCCGCGCATGAGCTGGCACGAAGCCATGGCGCAGTACGGCAGCGACAAGCCCGACCTCCGCCTGCCGCCCATGGTTGATGTCGCGCAGCATTTCACCGACGCTGACCGCGCCCAGCTCAAACTCCCGGAAGGTCTGCCGCTGCTTGCCATCCGCGTTCCCAACGTCGGCCCACTTTCCCGCCGCGAGCGCGACGAACTCCGGCCTCTGGCCGAAGGCCGCCCGGTGCGGCTGTTTGAAGACTTCGCCCGCATCGAAAAGGCCTACGCCGCTGCGGCCAGCGCCGTCCGCCAATCCCTCGGCGCCGTCGAAGCCGACCTGATCGTGCTGGTCGCCGCCGCCGAAGGCGCGCCCTTGCACAGCCTGCAAACCCAAGCCGGCGCCCTGCGTCTCGCGCTCGGCCAGCGCTTCGCCGAAAAGCACAAGCTCCTCGACCCTGACGATTTCCGCTTTCTCTGGGTGACCGCGTTCCCCATGTTCGAATGGGACACGGAAGAAAACCGCTGGAACGCCTCCCATCATCCCTTTACTTCGCCGCTCGAGGAGGATGTCGCTCTGCTCGACTCGGACCCCGGGGCTGCCCGCGCCCAGGCGTACGACGTGGTGCTCAATGGCATCGAGCTCGGCTCGGGCAGCATCCGCATCCATCGCGCCGCAGTGCAGGCGCAAATTTTCCGCCTCCTGGGCATGAGCGACGAGGAGGCCCGCCAGCGATTCGGCTTCTTCCTCGATGCGCTGCAGTACGGCACGCCGCCGCATGGCGGCATCGCCCTGGGACTCGACCGGCTGGTCATGCTGCTGGCCGGCGCCAGCTCCATCCGGGAAGTCATCGCCTTCCCCAAAACCGCCCGCGCGGTGGACTTGATGACGGATGCGCCTACAGAAGTCGATCCCAAGCAACTGAAAGAACTCGGACTGCGCCTGCCATGATCCGAGTCTTGCCGGATGCGATCGCCAACAAGATCGCCGCCGGCGAGGTGGTCGAGCGCCCGGCTTCGGTGGTCAAAGAGCTTCTGGAAAACGCGCTCGACGCCGGCGCACGTTCGCTGCGGCTGGACGTGGTGGCAGGCGGCTGTGCCAGCATCCGCGTCAGCGACGACGGCTGCGGCATGTCGCGCGATGACGCCGTACTGGCGCTCGAGCGGCACGCCACCAGCAAACTCACCGATGCGGAATCCCTGAGCGCCATCGCAACGCTCGGTTTCCGCGGCGAAGCCCTGCCCGCCATCGCCTCGGTCTCGCATTTCACCCTGGAGACCGCCGAGGCCGGCGCGCGCGAAGGCACGCGCGTGCGCGTGGTCGCCGGCAAGATCAAAGCGGTCGAACCGGCCGGCCTGCCGCCGGGCACTGCCATCACGGTTGCCAACCTGTTCGCCAACATTCCCGCCCGGAAGAAATTCCTCAAGTCCGAAACCACCGAGCTCGGCCACATCACCACCCTCGTCACCAACTACGCCCTCGCCTATCCGGAGGTGCGCTTCCATCTCGAAACTCCGCACCGGGTTCTCCTCAGCGCCCCGCCGGTGGCCAGCCACGCCGAACGCCTCCAGCAAGTGCTGGGCGAAGAACTCGTGCACGCGTCGGTCGAGTTCCGTGAACAAGCCGGAGAAGAGAACCGCGCGATAGGCATTTTCGGCTTCGCCTCCCGGCCGGAAATTCACAAGCTCAACCGCAACTCCATCTACATCTTCGTCAACCGCCGTCTGGTGCGCGACCGGCTGCTGCAGCACGCCCTTTCCGCGGCTTATTACAATCTGCTGCCCGCGAACGTTTTTCCCGCGGCTCTGCTCTTCCTCGACCTGCCCTTCGGCGAGGTCGACGTCAACGTTCATCCCGCCAAAACCGAAGTCCGCTTTCACCACCCGAGTTTCATCCACGACGCCGTCCGTGACGCCATCCGCAACGCCATCGCCGCAGCGCGCCCGGTGCCGTCCTTTCTGCACGAACGCACCGCCCGTCCGTCCGCCGGCCCCGCCTGGGTAACGGCGCGACCCGTTCCCATGTCTCAGGGTGTCGACCCCGCGCTCGGCATCTCGATTGCCGACTTGCCTGCCGAATTCGGCCTCACGGAAGCTCCGCCCACGCCGCACGAACAAAATCTGCCGCTCGCTCCGCGCCCGGAGAATTTTGCCGCGCGCCCTGCACCCCTGCCTGCGGCCGCGCTGGTTCCCGAGGTTGGCCTGGGCTGCGGGTTGCGCGAAGCGCAGGCGGTCAGCGCCGCGCCGGACTCCGACGAGCTGTTTCATCTCCGCCCGCTGGGCCAAATCCGCGACAGCTTCATCGTGGCCGAAGGCCCCAGTGGCCTCTGGCTGATCGATCAGCATGTCGCCCACGAGCGCGTCCTGTTCGAGCAGATCAGCGCCGCCCGCCTTTCCGGGGCAATCGACTCCCAGCGCCTGTTGATGCCCCTCGTCGTCGAGCTCGAACCCGGCCGTGCCCTCGCGTTTGCCGAAGTCGCCGCCGAGCTGACCGCCTCCGGTTTTGAGGCCGAACCCTTCGGCCGCAATACGGTGGCCGTCAAAGCCGCCCCCGCCGGCGTCGCCGGCGAGCAAGTCGAGCGGCTGCTGCGCGAAATCCTCGAAGTCGCGGCCCCGCACGAACGCGGCCTTACTCTCGAGGCCGTCCGCACGCGCATCGCCGCCACCATCGCCTGCCACGCCGCTATCAAAATCAACATGAGACTGGAATTATCCAAGATGGAATGGCTCCTCGCCCAGCTCGCCCAAACTCAGTACCCGATGACCTGCCCCCATGGCCGTCCAATTCTGTTACGCTATTCGCTCGAAGAAATACAACGCGCTTTTAAGCGCCTCAACTAGCTTGCCCCCATGACTGCCGACGAACTGCTCGCCTCCCGCTCTGCACGCAAGGAAACCCTGCGTCCGCGCACGCTCGACACCGAGACCCTGATTCCCTGGGTCGGCGCGCTCAGCTTTCCTACGCTCGCCGGCCTGGGCGCCGAGGCCGCTCCTTTTCTGGAAGAGGCGCTTGCCGATTTCCGCCTCGTCGAACTCTGGCTCTGGCCGGGCGAGCTGCGCTACTGCAGGCCCGACCTGCTCGGCTACGTCTACGTCGCTGCCGGGGACCGGCATCCCCTCAAGGACTATCAGCGGCAGGCGGCACGCAACCAGCTCAGTTGGCTGGCTGCCGAATCGTTTACGGATCTGCTGGCTTCTCCCACGGCCCTCACGGCCGCACAGCTCCGCGATATCATGGGCGCCGAGCGCACGTCGGCGCTGACGATTGAGCACGCCCTGCAGGAACTGGCGCGTAGGCTCAAGATCGTGCGCTGCGGCCGCGCGCCCTCGGGCGACGCCCTCTGGCGCCCCCTGGTGCTGGCGCTGCCGGAGGTTCCCAAGGCCATCGACCGCATCTCGCAGATTCAAGCCGTGGCCGCGTTGATTAGTCATCACCTCGCCACCGCTCTGTGCGAAACCGAAGTGGGCCTGGCCGCGTTTTTCTCGCCGCTGTTCTCGCGTACCCGCATCCATGAAGCGCTCAGCGCGTTTGAAGTCGCGGGCACCGTCGTACTCGACAATCTCGAGGGGCGGCCGGCGTGGCGGCTGCGGCAGTAATCCGTTCTCAGTTTTCAGTCGTCAGTCATCAGTTCGTCCCCCTCACCCGCGGGCAGGTCTCGCCCCGCGGTTGAGTCCCAGTCCGGCAGGTGTTCCAGCAGAACTGAAAACTGACGACTAAGAACTAACGACTATTGCTGGATTACGTGGTACGCGCGCAGGATGCGCTCTGTCGGAGCGAGAGGTAGAGCCTCTACGGTGTGGCCGCGGCCGGTCACGGTTGTGGCCTTGAACAGCGAGTTGTAGATGGCCTCCTGGGTGGCCTCGATGACCGCCAGGAAGAGCGGCGACATTTTGTCGTTGGGCACGCGCGCCACGCCGGCGTTTGCAGGGACCGTGGAAAAGGCGATGGCGTAATCGCCGGAGCCGTTGCTGGCGGCGGAGCCGGTGCGGGCCAGGCCGAACATCGTCCGCGCCGCCATGCGGCGCAAGTTGCGCGATCCCACGGGAGCGTTGGTGGCGACGATGATCATGCAGGAACCATCGGGGGACTCCAGCCTGGCCCCTGGCCCCTGGCCCCTGACCCCTGCCAGTTGGTTCTTGAGGTAGTACCGACCCAGGAGTCTTCCCACCGGGGCGCCGTCGATGTTGAGGATGCCGCCAAAGTTGGTCTGCACCAGCACGCCTACCGTCCAGCCGCCCAAATTTGCCGGGAGCTTGCGGGAAGCGGTGCCGATGCCGCCCTTGAAGCCGAACGCCACCGTGCCTGCACCCGCGCCCACCGAGCCTTCCGCGACCGGACCGCCGCGCGCGTTCTCGATGGCCTCGAAGACGTCCTGCTGATCGACGTGGCGTCCACGAATGTCGTTCAAGTAGCCGTCGTTGGTTTCGCCCACGACCGGGTTGATGGACTGCACGTGCTCGTTACCGGGCTGCTGCATCACCCAGCTCAGCAGCGCGTCGCCGACGCGCGGGACATTTAAGGTGCTGGTCAGCAGAATGGGCGTCTCGATGCGGCCGAGTTCGACGATCTGGGTTGAGCCCATGAGCTTGCCGAAGGCATTGCCCACGAACACCGCGCCTGGGACCTTGTGCTGAAACATGTTGCCGGCGTGCGGCAAAATCGCGGTCACGCCGGTATGAAGGTTCTGATGGTCGTTAAGCGTGACCTGGCCTACCTCGACGCCGGGCACATCCGTAATGGCGTCGAGCGGCCCGGTCGGCAGAATGCCGGTGATGATTCCCAGATCGCGCGTCCGCGGGCGCGGCTTTCCTGGATCCTGAGCGGCCAGGGCCAAGGCCAGCAGGGAAATGATGGCGAGAAGCGCGCAGCCGCGCCGCATCAGGCGGTGGTGACGTTGGCCGCCTGCGGCCCCTTGGGTCCGTCAATTACCTCGAACTGTACCGACTGCCCCTCCTTCAGGGTGCGGAAGCCGCCCGGCGGCAACGCCGAATAATGCACGAACACATCGGGAGCGCCTTCGCGCGTGATGAAGCCAAACCCCTTGGCATCGTTGAACCACTTCACCGTACCTTGTTCCATAAAACCTCATCTGCTGGCGGACCGAAAAGGCCGCCGATGCCGCTTAGTATGTCTCAGTCACCGGATTCAGTCAATTTCCGGCGTGAGCAGCCGGAGTGAGGAAAAATAGGTCCGGTAAAAGCCCCGGTCCCGTGTCAGCAGACAGTCCGCCTGCAACAGGGCATGGGCGCCAATCAGAAAATCGGTCGTGACGCGGCTGCGTTGTCCCCCCGCCCGCCGGTATTCCCGCCACATCGCCCCCGCCCGTGCCGCCGTGGCGAGCAGCGGTGGGCTAAACTCAATCCCCAAATCCTCCATGGCGACGGCATGGTGCTCGTCACTGTCGAAGTGCGCCCGCACCTCGGCCCAGACTGCGGCCACGGCAAGGATTGCCCCCGCCTTGCGCGCCGCGCGCATCGCCTCGCGCGAGTGAGGCCCAAACGGTGCTTCGGCCTCAAACAGGTCCAGAACCACAGAACTGTCTATGGCCGTAATCATCGCTTGCCGCGCTTCCGGTTGCGGATGTCCAGTTCCGGTTCCAGATCCGGACCGCGCATCTCGCGGATCAGTTCATCGACGGGTGGTAGGCCCTTGCCCTTAAAAATGCCGTAGTAGCGGTCGACGGGATCAACTTCCGGCTTACCCTTCCGCAACACTACGCGGTCTTCTGCCAGTTCAAACACCACGCGGGTGCCTGGGCCCATGCCCATCTTGCGCTGGATGGCCACCGGGATGGTGATCTGGCCGCGGGAGGAAACGACGCTCTTCATAAAATCAAGCATTCTCTGCTTTGTAGAAAAAATCAAGCAAGGCTACGAAAAATTTCGTTGACATCTACGAACAGATTCGTATTATCAGGATATGGAAGCGATCACGCCGAAGCGGCGGCCGACGGAAAGCGAGCTGGCGATTTTGCGGGTGCTGTGGACGCACGGGCCGTCCACGGTGCGGGAGGTGCAGACCGAGCTGGGCCCGGCGACCGGCTACACCACGGCGTTGAAGCTGTTGCAGATCATGGCGGAGAAGGGACTGGTTTCGCGCGATGAGCAGCAGCGGGCGCACGTGTATTGCGCCCGGCTGGACCGCGAGCGCACCGAGCGGCAGCTTGTGGGCGACCTGCTGACGCGCGCGTTTGGCGGCTCGGCCAAGCGGATGATGATGCAGCTTCTGGACGCGGGGGCGGCGACGCCCGCCGAAATTGCCGAAATGCGCCAGCTTCTCGATCATTATGAGAGCAGGGAGACGCGGGAAGGGAAGCACTCATGACCAGTCCCTGGATTCCGGTATTTGGCGCCGCACTCACGCAATTTCTGTGGGAAGCGGCGGCGGTGGCGCTGGTGGTGCTGGCGGTGCAGCCGCTGCTGCGCCGCGGCTCGGCGGCCGCGCGCTATGTTCTGGATTGCATGGCCCTGTTCTCCCTTCCGATTCTGTTTGCTTTGACCGTCGCGCATTACGCCGCGGCGGGCGCGGGCGCGGCGTCGGCTGTTACCGCGGAGCCGCTGGTGCAGCCGTTTGCTGCTTACATCGTTATGGTTTGGCTTTCGGGCATCGTGGTGTGCGGCGGCTACGCTGCGGCGGGGTTTGCCTGGGCGCAAGGGCTGCGCCGTGCTGAGCGCAGCGCCGCGGCTGCCGTTCCGGCGGTCTGGCGCACCGAGATGGAGCAGCTTGCCGGGCGGCTGCATTTGCGCCGGCGCGTGTGCATGCAGGTTTCCGCGCGCATCAGCGGCCCGTGCACGCTGGGCTGGCTGCGGCCGGTGATTCTGCTGCCCCTGAGCGCGCTCACGGCGCTGCCGGCAGAGCAGCTCCGGGCGCTGCTGGCGCACGAGCTGGCGCACATCCGCCGGCATGACTATCTGGTGAACCTGGTGCAGCGCGGGGTCGAGGTTCTCTTCTTTTTTCATCCCGCGGTGTGGTGGCTGTCGCAGCAGGTCTCCGAGGAGCGTGAGCATTGCTGCGATGATGCCGCGGTGGCCGTGTGCGGCGACCGTGCGCTGTACGCGCGCGCACTGGTCGACCTGGCGGCGCGGCAGACGGCTGCTCGCGTGCCTTCCGCCGCGATGGCAGCCGGCGGCGGCTCGCTTTCGCACCGCGTCACCCGGCTGCTGGGCCATCCCGCGGCTTCGCGCGCCCGGATGCTGCGCACTGCGGTGGCGCTGCTGCTGATCGCCTCGACGGGTGTCTGGCTGCTGGGTGCCAGCGCGCAAACTATCCCTCCGGCGCCAGCGCTGCCGACAGCCCCGGCCGCGCCCACAGCGCAACTCGCTCGGGTCCCCCTGGTGCAGGAACCGATGGCGCCGCCGCGGAGCGCGCAGCGCCAGACGGCGCCGGTACGTTCGGAGGGCGCAGGGTTCGGAGCCGTTGCGACGATCGAAGCTACCTACGTCACCTTTACGCTCAGCACCGTGCAAGCGTGCACGTCGCAGCCCGAATGGGTTCCCGGAGTATTGCCTTCCGGCCTCGCCGTCCTGCGCCTGGAAATGATTCCGCATTGTGTGCCTGTGATCCGGCCGGTAGAGGTATTCGTCCTCTCCAACAGCATTTAGTGAACTAAAAGGAGTTCCTGATGATTCCCAACTCTCGTCCTCTGCTCGCGCGCCTCTCCAACCGCACCAAAGTGATCGGCGCGGCCATCGTCGTGCTCGCTGTGACGGCGACCGCCTCGGCGGGCTTTATCCATCTGCCGCGGTTGTCGTCGGGCGGCAGCCCCATGGTGGCGACGATGAAGCCGCTGAGCGCGGATACCATCGCGCCGCTCGAAGCACTCAACCGCGCGACCGTTGCCGTCGCCGCGCGCGTGCTGCCCACCGTCGTGCAGATCCAAGTCTCGGGCAAGGCGCCTGCGCGCAGTATCGAGATGCCGCAGAACATCCCCGCGCCCTTCCGGCAGTTTTTCCAGGGGCCGTTCCAGCAGCCGCACGCCCAGCCCTTTCACGCGCTTGGCAGCGGTGTCATCGTGTCGCCCAATGGCTACATCATCACGAACAATCACGTTGTCGATGGCGCGACGCAGGTGCAGGTGATGCTCAACAACGGCCGCACCTACCCGGCCAAGGTGGTTGGCACGGATAAGGACACCGACCTCGCCGTGGTCAAAATCGACGCACCCGGGCTGATCAGCGCCCAGTTCGGCGACTCCAACCAGCTCGCACCCGGCCAGACCGTGCTGGCCATCGGCACGCCGCTGGGCGAAGCCTCCTCGATCACGCGCGGCATCATCAGCGCCCTCAACCGGCCGCGCAACGGCAGCCAGGACACGCGCGGCAACTTCATCCAGACCGACGCGCCCATCAACCATGGCAACTCGGGCGGGCCGCTGGTCAACATTCGCGGTCAGGTGATCGGCATCAACACCGAAATGCTGACCGATTCGGGCGGCTCGATCGGCATCGGCCTCGCCATCCCGAGCGATCTGGTCAAGTCCGTGGCCACCGATCTGATCGAGCACGGCAAGGTCATCCGGGGCTATCTCGGCATCACTGTCAGCCAGCTTCAGCCTGGCGTCGCCACCTCGCTGCATGAGCCCGACGCTCAGGGCGCGCTCGTCGATCAGGTCAACGCCGGCAGTCCGGCCGACCAGGCCGGCATCAAGCCCTACGACGTGGTGACCGACTTCAACGGCACGAAGATCACCACCAGCGGCCAACTCACCTCGATTGCCGGCAGCGCCGCCCCGGGCACGAAAGCCACGGTCAACATTCTCCGCAACGGCAAGCCGATGCAGTTCACCCTCACCATGGGCAACTTCGCCAACGCGCCCACGGCGGATGAGACCGCCTCGGCCGGCAGCAGCGACAACGGCACCACGCCCAAGCTGGGCCTCACGGTCACGCCGCTGACGCCGGACATCCGCGACCAGCTTCATCTCCCTGCGGGTGTGAACGGCCTTGCGGTGCAGTCGGTTGAACCCGACGGCCCCGCCGCCATGCGCCTTACGCGCGGCGACATCATCGAGCAGGTGAACCAGAAGCCGGTGACCTCGATCGCTGCCCTTGAGGCGCAGCTTAAGGCCACGCCGGCGGGCGGGGACGTGCTGCTGATGGTTTACCGGCAAGGAAGCAATCTCATCGTGCCGATTACGCCGCAGCCGTAGGAGGTCGGTCGGTCGATCGGTCTGTCGGTCTTTCGGTCGGTCTGTCGGTCGGCGGGCTCGGAGGACGTGGCGATGCGTCTGATTCGCTGTTCCATTTCGAACTGCTAAGTGTCCCACTTTGCGATGCAAAGTAGAGTGTTTACGGGGGTTTTTGGATGCGAAGGGTGGGACAGGGCGGGACAGCGAATGGGACATTGAATGCGCGGGCCCCAGCGCGGCTCTGGGCTCGAGTGGTTTGGTCGGTCGGTCTTTCGGTCGGTCGGTCGGCGGGCTCGGAGGACGGGGCGGCTTGTCTCATTCGCTGTTCGATTTCGAACTGCTAAGTGTCCCACTTTGCGATGCAAAGTCGCGTGTTTACGGGGGTTTTTGCGTGCGGAGGGTGGGACAGCGCGGGAGTGCGAATGGGACATTGATGGGTCGGTCGGTCTGTCGGTCTCTCGGTCTGTCGGTCGAACGGGCTCTGAGGGCGTGGCGGGTTGCCTCATTCGCTGTTCCATTTCGAACTGCTAAGTGTCCCACTTTGCGGTGCAAAGTAGCGTGTTTGCTGGGGTTTTTGCGCACGGAGGGTGGGACAGTGCGGGAGAGCGACTGGAACACCGTTGGGGCTGTCGGTCTCTGCGTCTGTCGGTCTATCGGCCGAACGGGCTCCGCGGTGCTACGGGAATTGCGCGCGACGTGGAGCGTGCGCGGGTGCTGGCGGAGCGCAAGGGGCTGCGCTACCAGACGTATATCAAGGTGCCGGTGCATGAGGGGCTGGACCGGGATGAGAGAAGGACGGTGGCGGGTGGTGGGCCAAGGCTCGGAAGCCGGACGACGGGAGGAGGACATGGTTGGGGCGTGGAATCGGCGGAGCGCACCCACGGTATGCGGCGGGTTGCCCGGCGCAGAGCCGCCCGCGCTGCCCTTTGGGATCGCTGAGGCGGAGTCTGCTGGAGTTGGCGTATGGGTAATTAGAAGCAGGAAACGGCAGAATGGTTGGCCGGAGATGCTGCTCAGGCGCGTTCGCGGCGGCGGCGGGCGACGACCGTTTGGCTCATCGGCTTTCCGGCCACTTTGATTTTGGCGCGAAAGCCCGCCAGACCGGGCAGCGCTGTGGGCGGCGTTGGCGGTGGCGGCGGGGCCGCCGCGAGCACGCGCAGGCCATCACGCACCGCTTCGTTCACGACGGTGCCCAGGGTCACGCCCCGCTTCCGCGCCAGGCGTTTCGCGGTCGCCAGCGCCGCGACCGGCAGGCTTAACGTGATTCGCCGCTTGGCGTGAGCTTTGTTGGCTTTTCCCATACAGGCCAGTTTGATGCGCCCTGGGTGGTGGGTGGGGGGTGGTGCGGAACGATGTCAGGGGAGGGAGTACCAGGTGGAGCGGCCGGCGGCGTGGCGGGTGAGGAGGCCTTTGGCGACGAGCGCGGTGAAGGTGGCTTTGAGGGTGTTGGGGCTGGCGGCGGATTCACGTGCTATGGCGCGGTTGGTGACGCGGCCCTGGTCGCGGGCGTAGTCGAGGATTTTGACGGCGAGCGGAGAGAGATCGGCGAGGGCGTTTTTTTCACGTTCGAGCTTCACGGAGAGGCGGCGCTTTTGCTGCAGGAGGGCGCGCAGGAAGGCCTCAAGCCAGGGGCGCCAGTTGGGGGTTTGGGTCCCAAAGGTGGTTTGGGTTTGGCGCAAGCTCTCGAAGAAGAGTTGCCGGTCATTGACTGGCGCGGGGCCCCGCCTGGCTTCGCCAGGCGACCCGCTTCTGCTCGGCAGGGCCGGGGGCCCTGCGGCCCCGGCCCTGCCTGCGCCCTCGATCATCTCGTGGTCGAGGGAGGCGTAGGGGACGTAGGCGTAGCCGGCTCGCAGGAGCAGATGGGTAGTGAGGATGCGGCTCCGGCGGGCGTTGCCGTCGGGGAAGGGGCGGACATCGAGAAAGACGGCAAGGAAGACGGCGATGGTGAGGAGGGGATGGAGGCGGTGGGATTGATGCTGCTCGTCGAGCCACGAGAGCAACTCGGCGAGGCGCGGGCTGGCGGGCGCGCTGCGGCGGGGGCGTAGGTCGGGGTCGGTGTACTGAAAAAGATCACGATGAAGTTGGCGGAGGAGGGGCTGGGTGAGGGGAATTTGTGATGCGGAGCGGAGGACCGTCTCCAGGGCGGCGGCGTAGCCGGCGGCGGCCTGCTCGATTGATTGGCGCGGGGCCTGGCGTGGCTGCGCCACACCACCCGCTTGATGCTCGTCCGGGCTGGGGGCCCCGCGAGCCTCAGCCCGGCCGGGTCTGCGCCGCGCTGTTTGCCGGGAGCGAGCCGCCGGTGCATTGAGTCCCGCGGCCGTCCGCGCCGACTTGGCCCGGAGCGCCGGCGGCGCGGCCCCGCGTTCGGGCGTGCCGAAGCGGGCGGCGTCGAAGTTGGCGAGGCGCCATTCGACTTCGCGGTCGGTCAGGTGGCAGCCGGCGGGGCGGGCGGAGGCGCCGATGCTCTCGATGGTGGCTAGGCGGCGGGGGCGGCAAGGCGCTCGGGCGGGAGCGAGCGGAAGGCCTGCCAGGCGTCTTTGAACTCATCGAGCCCGGACAGGAGGCGAGGAGTTCGTGCGTGGCGAGGAGGGTGGCACGGTCCTTCATACCCGTTTATGCGCCCGATCATAACCGGATTGATGCTGGGGGTTGTCGCGTCCATTTGTCTCAGGGCGAGTTTCCCTTGCCGCGCAGGGCGCGCTGTCGATCAGGCCACGGTCCGTGGCGGCAGCAGCACCAGCCGTGACGCCGATCCGGTTGATTCCCCGTCGGCCCGTCTCGTCGCTGGAGTGGGCACACTTGGGTCCCGGGGGCTGCCACGCCGGAAATATTTTGTGGTTGGCCGCTCGGGGGGGTACTTTCGGGGAAATAGCAGAGTTGAGGGCGGCGAGAGTCCCCTTAATCCCAGCGGCCATGAGCCGCAAATAAAGGATGAGAACAATGACCAAAGATGTCCTTCTTAGCGAACTGGAGCGGCAGCAGAAGTACCTTGCGGAACTACCCCCTGATTTCGACTTCCCGCTCTTCAATACAAAGCGTGCGCTCGACTCGCAGCGCCAGAATGGCTACCGAAACACGGCCGTGGCTGCTCGCGAGATCGTCGACAATGCATTCGAGGCGAAAGCCACGAGAGTCCATGTCATTTTTGACACTGTGGTTCACTCGACTCGACCAGCGGTTTCGTCGGTTGCCTTCATCGACGATGGCTCGGGCATGGTGGACAAGATGGCGCGCTTCGCGCTCAGTTGGGGCGGTGGAACGCATTTCGACGAGCCAAATTTAATTGGCAAGTTCGGCTTCGGCCTGCCGAACGCTTCGATCAACCAGGCGAAAAAGGTCGAGGTTTACACTCGCACAGGAAAGAGCAAGCGGATTATCAAGGCCTGGCTGGACCTCGACGACTACAAGTCCTTTGACCGGCAGTCGGTGCCCGAGCCGGTTGAAGCGGAGCTGCCCGATTTCGTATCGCGCTATATGGAGAAATCCGGGTTTGATTTTAGCCACGGCACGGTCATTGTCTGGCGCGACCCGGACCAACTCACGTACAAGTCGCCGAAATCCCTAGAGGGCCACCTGCTCGAAGACTTCGGTGTTACCTACCAGTACTTATTGGACGGCCGCGAGTTGGTGGTGAATGGCACGCGGGTATTGCCTGTTGATCCGCTTTTCCTGAACCCGAAGGGGCGTCTTTATGAGCCGGAGTCGAACGGTGGCGCAATCGATGTCCTCGGTCAGCCCATGACTATCTGGGTGCGATACTTCACTGACGCCGTTACGGGCGCGATGCGGCTCGAGAAGGTGACCGAGGCGGCTGCAGTCGACGTGGACGCGCCGGGGTTTGTCGCGCTCGGGGCAGTTGCGATTCGTGTCTCGCGTTTGCCCTTCGGTTTCGCAGTCGGCGACAGGAAAGTTAAGGACGCGAGCCCCGAATCGCGGCAGCGGTTCGAGATACGCCAATCCCGACGCGGGATGTCGTTCGTCCGCGCTGGCCGTGAAATTGAGACCCTCGATGCATTCCCGCGTTCGGCCCGAGCCAAGGCCAACGGCCTCGGGGACTGGCCGTTGCTCCAGAGCTACGCTTATCACTGGGGCATTGAGGTAAGCTTCGGGCCGGAGCTAGACGACGTTTTTGGCATCACGAACGACAAGCAGCGTGTTCGGCCGATCGACGACTTCTGGCGGCTGCTCGCTCATGAAAAGGTGGACGATCTCCTGCATCGTGAGAACGGCTGGCAGGAGAAAACCCGGGAGAGGGAGAGGCGCAAGAGAAAGGAGGCGAACGCCAGGGCCACGGACGCCCCGACGCCGGCGGAGGAGGCGGCGGCTGCGGTTCCGGCGATCACGGGTAGGAAGCTGTCAATGCCGGACAGGGCAAAGTCGGATGCCCGGAGGCGCGCTCAGGAGGAGGTGGAGCGGGAGGCGCGCGAGAGGGAAGTGCCGATCGCGGAGATCTTGAGGGCCCGGGAGGAGGAGGAGGAGCGCCGGAAAATCAAGATTGATTATCTCGACGAACCCGGTGGCCCCTTCTACCGGCCCGAGTGGGTTGGCTTTCAGATGGTCGTTTGGATCAACCGGCAGCATCCGTTCTTCGCGCTGTGCTATGGCGAGATCCTGAACCTCGCCGGTGGGTACAAGGCGAAGGAAGCGCTGGACGTACTTCTGATCACGCTTGCCAAGGCTGAGTTGGAGATCACCGAGGAGCTGGCCCTGGCGCAGTACCGCTACCAACGGGAGGAGGTCTGGAGCCGCTTCCTGGCGGTCGCTTTGCAGAACCTGGACGCAAGCACGAAGGCGACGGACGAACCTGAAGAGGGAAACGAAAGCGTGGCGTGATTGCTGATTCGAGTTGGTGGCCGGTGCCGAGCCGGCCACCGATTTTTTTGATATAATGTTCTTGCCCTGAAGGCAGTGCAGGTGCGGCCACCGCGCCGCCATGCTCCCTGGCGCTGCATCGACCTTCAAGACTTGAGGAAGTTTTGAGGCCGTGCGGCCCAGAAGGAGTTTTTGTGGAAGCCTGTACTGACGATGAGTTGGGGCGCCTGATCGAGGCGTACCAGCGTCGGGATTTCTCCCAGTTTGAAGAGTTTCATTCCGTGGTCCGCCCTGAGTTGCTGCGGATGGCGAGGAAGCGTAGCTACGGCCTCGCGGTGGACGTGATCGACGAGGTCGTGCAGGAGGTGTTCCTCGGTTTGATCGACCCCTCCCTGGTGCGCCTCCGTGACGTCAACTGCACAGCGCGACAGTACCTAGTTGGCAGGGTGTCAAATGCCGTGAAGAAGGTGCGGGTCAGGCAGGGCCTCCGCCGCACCGGAATTTATCCGGATCCGGGATGCGGGCGTGAGTTCGTGGCGTTTGACGAGGCGGCCGTCGCGCCGGTTCTCAGCGACCTGTCCGTCGCGATCCAGGCGCGCCAACTCCTGGCGGCGATTTTTGCGGGCTTTGGAGGTGGCGTGGTGCTTGCCTGCTGCAGGGTTTGGTGCGAGCACGAGCCCCTGGCAGCCGTCGCTCTGGATCTTGGGGTTAGTCGGTTTGCCTTGGCGCGGAAATTAATGGCGGTTAGGCGGCACTGTGCGGGCCTTGTAGCGCTGGGGTAGGGAACCGTGGGGAGCTACCCTCTTGTTGCGATACGCTCGTTTATCGAATCGGCCCGAGACTCAGGGTACAAGGGCACGTCGGCGGCGATAGCCGAGTTGGTGGACAACTCTTTCGAGGCTGACGCGAAGACCGTAGATATTTCCGTGAGTCGGGGCGACGGCGGTGCCATGCGGCTTTCGGTGGCCGATGACGGAGCAGGGATGCCGGCCGGCACTATGCAGTTGGCGTTACAGTTCGGGGGGAGCACGCGCTTCGGCTCTCGTTTGGGCGCAGGGCGCTATGGCATGGGTCTGCCCAACAGTTGCTTGAGTCAAGCTCGCCGGGTAGACGTCGAAAGCTGGACCAGCCCGCACAATGTCTGGGCGACTTACCTCGATGTCGACGCGATAGCATCTGGCTCGCTCCGCGGCGTCCCAGTTCCGGTGCGCATCCTACCTGACCACGCAGGGGATCTCCCGGCGTGCCCGTCGGGGACCAGGGTGACCCTCACGAGGTGCGATCGCTTGGATTTCCAGACGGTGCGACCTCAGGCTCGCAGACTGCGCGCGGACTTGGGGCGAATATTTCGGCAGCGGCTCTACGATGGGGGGATGATTCGGGTGAACGGCGATCTGGTCGACCCGTTTGACCCGCTTTTCCTGCGTGAAGGTAGTAATCTGACCGGCGCCGAGGCGTATGGGCCGCCGCTTGCCTACGAGGTCTCTGCGTCGGGGGGTGAGAGCGCACGGTCACTGGTGACGGTCAGGTTTTCGGTGCTCCCGATTGAACGTTGGTGCGGCCTGCCGAACAGCGAGAAGAACCGGCTTGGCATCGCGAAGGCGGCCGGGGTTTCCGTCCTGCGTGCCGGTCGCGAGATCGACCGGGGGTGGTACTTCATGGGTTCGAAACGGAAGGAGAATTACGACGATTGGTGGCGCTGCGAGGTTGCCTTCACGCCGGAGCTCGACGAAATGTTCGGTGTTACCCACACGAAGCAGACGGTGAACCCGCGGGGCGACCTCAGCGACATTCTTGTCCCAGACGTCGAGCAGATCGCTCGCAAGCTGAATGCCGAGGTGCGCAGGCGCTATCTCTCGGTGCGAAAGGGATTGGACGGGCCCCGGAGTGTGTCGGTCGCGGGGCAACGGGATCACCTCATGCAGCCGATCAGCACGCGCGGTGCAGCGGTTCCTGACGTGCGGCTTCGGGGGTCGCGTCTGGGCTACGTTATCGACGAAACAGCCGCGGGTGCGCTAAGCTTTTACGTTCCGTCTATCGTGCGGGACAGAATCAAGGTTGCTCTCAACCGGGACCACAATTTCTATCGGAAGGTTTACGGGCCTCTTCTCGGTGCTGGTTCGGTGGACGCAGCACGGGTGCTTGAGCGTTTGCAGTTGCTGCTTCTGGCAGCGGCGCGAGCCGAGTGCGCGTTGAGGTCGGGGGTTGAGAGGGAGATCGCGGAGAAGTTGAGGAGATCATGGAGCAACGCACTCACGGCGTTTCTCGACTAGGTTACGATGCCGCTAACGATTTCGCTGAACCCGAAGCTTGGTGTGCTTTTGCCGGCGTTTCGGCAGAGGTGTTCTGCAATTCGCGGAGAGCGGGACGCGCTAGGCGAGGCTGGGCTGTCCGCAGGGCATGTGATTAGGATGCGAGCTGCCCACTTGGCGCCTATTTGCCGGCCCACGGGGGCCGCCCTCAGTGGGGAGTTGGGTTTCCTGGCGACGCTTAGCGTTGTGATCGACCTCCTGACGCAGGGCTGGAGGATTGCGGCGACGGAGCCGTCGGTTGTGCTCGAGTTCCCAGACGGTGCGACGCCAGAGAGCGAGAAGCAGCGCATTCGGCGGGCGCACCTCATCGAGCGCGACTCTCAACTCCAAGAGCGATCGGTGGTCGAATTCGTGAGGGGAATGGAGCGTCGGAGGCTCACCCCGCGAGGTTGGCATTCTATCTTCTCGCTCATGCGGGACGGCAAAGATTTGACGCGCCGGCTGCGCGACGTCTTAGGCGGAGACGAGGAAGACATCCGGGCCGCCGCGCTTTCGGGTGTCATCCGTCCTTATCTTCAGGTCGTGGAGCCAGGCGCGATTTGCGAACACACCGGCATCCGCCTAGGCGATATATGGCGCTATTTCCGTCATACGTGGGTGACGTCGTACCGCAGCGTTCCTGGCCGCTCAATGATGATCCTGGTGAGGGATGCGGCGGCCCCAAACCACCCGGTGATGGGCATCGCGAGCCTAGCGAGTTCGGTGGTACAGCAGTCAACTCGCGACAGTTGGATCGGTTGGGACGCCGAGGCTGTGGTTAGGCGATTTCGCGGGGCGAAATCGCCGAGGTCGTGTGTCAGATGGCTGGTCGACGAACTCGACGGGTTTATTCGGGGCATTTACGTGCGAGACCTGCTTCGTGGCGGGGTGTTGACGCGTGCGGATATCAGGAATCCGTCGCCGCCGGTTGTCCAGCGGCTGGCAGAGGATTCGGCAAGCGCCATCAGGCGCCATCGGCTTTACCCCCAGGCGGCGAGGCAAAGCTACACGGGAGATTTGGCGGGCATGGACTGGGTCGAGCTCGCGGAGACGAGTTTGTACAGGAGCAAGAGATCGAGGCAGCTTGCGACGATGCTTGGGATTCGTTTGCTTTTTCGGGCTGTCCGGCTTGATGCCGACATTACTGTCGAGGCCTGGCGTGCCCTTCTGGAGTCAGGACGATTTCGGCGGGCGATCGGTCAGATCGTTCGCCACGTGAAAGCCGCGCGTGTCGGCATAAACATGATGGATATTTCGGTCTGCGGTGCCGTCGCCCCGTACAATGCGCTGCTCGGGGGCAAGCTGGTCTCGCTTCTGCTCTGCAGTCCGGAAATCACGGGCGCTTATCGCGCTCGCTACGGGAACCAGGTGAGCCTCATCGCCTCGGGTATGCGGGGAGCGGGGGTGAAGCGGGGCGCCCAACTTGCGCTTCTCTGCACGACGAGCCTTTACGGGTCTTCTCTCAATCAATACAGTCGAATCAAGGCGAGCGCCGCACTGTTCGGCGGTCGGGCGGAGAATAGGGTCGAGTACGATTGCCTCGGGATGAGCGAGGGGTTTGGATCGTTCCATTTCAGCAAGGAGACGCTGCGCATGATGGGGATGCTGCTCGGCCGTGCGGGCGAGGCGCGCAGGGTGAATTCGATTTTCGGGGAGGGTGTCAACCCCCTTATGAGGAAGATCAGGGAAGCCCTCACGCTGCTTGGGCTGCCTGCCGACATGCTCCTGAGGCACGGTAGTAAGCGGCTTGTCTACGGCGTGGCTCTGGCCTCAAATTTTCGAGAGGTCCTGCTTGACGGCGCCGATTTGCCTCGGTACCTGATTCCGCAGACTCGTGCCAAATTGAGAACCGATCTCCTCGTCGATTACTGGCGGCGCCGGTGGTTACTGAGGCGACTTTCGAAGCCGGGCATTTTGGATGAGATCGCGCGCCACACTTGCTCCTACCCGGTCTGCCATGGGGCGAGGGTTGATCTCGATGGGGGAGGGGTCTCGGGTTTGCTGCCCGACTTAGCAGGGTGAGCGAGCGGGCCGGTCGTCTAACCACTGCGCGCTACCACGTTTTCGATGCGCAGGCAGGCTCGGGTTTGGCGGTCATCGCGCGGCTCGAATACAACGGGCCCTGGAGTTTGCTATCGGCGCGCGCGACCCCCGGTCCAAGTTCGAGGGGCATGTTGAGGCGCGCTGTGCGGGGCGGATGCCGGTCCAACTGGACTCGGGGGACGTCGTGGATCGAGTAATCGCAGGGGTCGAGCAGAGCGAGAATGCGGTTGAGGCGCTGTTTGCCGCTGGGCAGCTCGAAAACTGCACGGTGCTTTAGCTTGAGGGCGGTCAGGCCGATAATTTAGGCCAAGTACGGCGGCACAGAGCCAGGATCGTGTTGCAGATTGGGAAAAACGGCCCGACTATTTCTTGCGGCCAAATCGGCTCGCTCTCGGGGAAGCCTTCGGAGCGCGTGCGCGGATGCGGGCCGCGGCTTTTTTGCCCAATACGATCTCCTCGATGCGGCGCCGCTGAGCCTTGGAAAGATTGAAGTGCTTCTCCCACTCATCGAGCGACTCCATCGGGTAATTGAGCCTGACCGAATACATAGCTCCATTCTGCGCCAGAGGAGTGTAGGGGGAAGAGGGAGTTGGTCGGGCGGGCGAACGGGAGGCCGGTGGTAAAATTGTGCACGGAGTGGGAATTTTTGCGGGAGGGAGACGAGGGATTATGGCGACGAAGGCGGGGGGGTTTGATTGGGCGGGGGTGGTTAATTATGCGAAACGGGTGAGCGGGACGCCGCCGTTGACGCAGTATGAGCTGCCGGGTGTGACCGTCGAGGATCATGTGGGGGTGCCGGTGGCGGTCGTGCCGCTGTGGCACTCCGTCGTCACCGCCAAGTTGACCGTGCCGCGGGGCGATAAGCCGGCGCTGAAACGGGCGCAGCAGAGGCTGACGGCGGCGCTGGAGGCCGTCGAGGCGGTGTATCCGCTGCATCCGGGAGGGATCCTGATTCAGGTCGCCTATGGGCTGCCGTACTTCCGGAACTATATTCCGGCGGCGGTTGCCGACAAGTACATGCCCAGGGCACTGGACGAGGCGGGCAAGGCGGGCGATTGGGCTGTCAATGACGCCATTCGGTTTCCCAAGGATCCGGCGAATTTGATTCTGGAAGAGAACGATATTTGTTTTCATTTCAAGTCGGACTTCAAGCAGCACTTGAATGATGTGATGCGGGCGCTGTTTCAGCCGGGGGCGCAGACGCTGAATGGCATTCCCGCCGAGAGCTTCTACCTCGGGGACCTGTTCAATGTAACCTCCATCCGGCGCGGGTTCGCCGGACACGGGATGCCGCGCGCCATGGCAACACGGCTGCGGATTCCGGGCGCGGAGAAAATTCCTGAGGGCGCCATGCTGTTTATGGGCTTTACCTCCAGCCATGTGCATGGCCTGGCGGCTGGACCGCTGCCGAGCTTTGAGACCATCCCCGGGTATACCGACCAGACACCGGATACCTACTTTGCGCACGGGACCATGATGCATCTGTCGCATATCGCCATTGACCTCGAGGGGTGGTACAACCTCAATGCGCAGGGACGGCTGCACCGGATGTTTGACCCGAGGCGGGCGGAAGCGCCGGAAAACCTTTCGCCTTCGCAGGCGCCGGGGACCTCGACCTTCAAGGAGCAGCTTGAGGATGACGCTAAAACCCATCATTTGATTGGACATAACGCGCAGATGCAGTTTCTGTCGCGGGTGACCAAGGACACGACTACCGTGTACGGCGACAAGCTGCCGAAGGGCACCGTGATCTTTTTGCGGCAGGACTTTGACACGGTCGAGAACCCGTTCAAGTTCAATGCCGCGGGGGCGGTGAGCGCCACGCCTAAGGCCGGCGTTCACTTTATCGGCTTTGCGCCGTCGGGGCAGTTGTTCGAGAAGATCCGGAAAGAGATGGACGGCATGGACCTGCAGAAGAAGTACAACCTGCCGGAGGAGAATACCGGGTTTACCAAGTTTCTGGTGACGACGCATCGGCAGAATTACCTGGAGCCGTCGCGGGCGCGGCGGAGCTTTCCGCTGGCGGAAGTCTGAGGGGGGAAGAGGGAAAAGGGAAGAGGGAAGAGGGAAAAGGGAAGAGGGAAGCAGGGGGATGGAGCTTCGGGGGATTATTGCGGCGGTGACTACGCCGTTTGATGGCGGCGGGAATCTGCTGCCGGAGCGGTTGGACGCGAACCTTGGGGCGTATAACGGGACGGGGCTCGCTGGGTACCTGGTGCTGGGGTCGAGTGGGGAGGCGATTTACCTCGACAGCGGCGAGAAGCGCGAGGTGCTGAGAAGGGCGGCGAGCGCGGCGCGTGGGTCCGGGAAATTGCTGCTCGCCGGGACCGGGGAAGAGTCGCTGCGCGGAACCCTCGCCATGACCGCGGCGGCGGCGGATTATGGGTACGCGGCCGCTGTCGTGCGGACACCGCACTATTACAAGAAGAATATGACGCAGGCGGTGCTGGCGCAGTTTTACCGCGAGCTGGCGGAGGAGGCGGCGCTGCCTATCGTGCTCTATAACATTCCGCCGCTGACCGGCGTCGATCTGGGGGTGGAGACGATTTTGGAGCTGGCCGCGCATCCGCGCATCGTAGGGTTGAAGGAATCGAGCGGAAATATGGATAAGGTGGTGCGCATCACTTCCGCAATGCCGGAATTTCCGGTGCTGGTGGGTGGGGCGTCAACCGTTTACCCGAGTCTGTGCGCGGGGGCGGCGGGGGCGATCCTGGCGCTGGCGGCGGCGGCGCCGGGGGCGTGCTGCGCGGTGGAGGAAGCCTTTAAGTCGGGTGACCACGCGCGGGCTCTGGCGGCGCAGCGGGCGCTGCTGCCGGCGTGCCGGGCGTTCGAACCTTACGGGATCGCCGGGCTCAAGGCAGCGGTCGATGCTGCCGGGCTTTTTTATGGAGGCCCGCCGCGGCGGCCGATGCTGGCGCTGGAGGGAGCGGCGCGCGCCGCGATCCAGCAGGCGATGGAAGAGATACGAGGGAAGAGGGAAGAGGGAAGAGGGAAAAGGGAAGAGGGAAGAGGGGAGAGGGAAAAGGGAAGAGGGAAGAGGGAAAAGGAGTGAGCGGGGAGGCGCTGAGCGCGCTGTTCCGCGATTATCTGTTTGCATTTGATCGCGTCGCGAAATTCTATCCGGCGGGGGCGGCGTTTGATTTTGCCGCGCTCGCACGGCAGGCGAAGGCGCGCAGGTATTCGGACGAGACGCGACGGGCGGTGGCGGAGGATCTGAGCCGGCAGAATCCGGAGCAGCGCGAGATGGTGGCGCGATTTGCGCAGAACGGCACCGTCGCCATCCTTACCGGACAGCAGGTGGGGCTGCTGGGCGGACCGCTGCTGAGTCTCCACAAAGCCATGACGGCGGTGCGGATCGCCGAGCGACTGCGGGAGCAGGGAACCGACGCGGTGCCCATCTTCTGGATGGCGACGCAGGATCATGATCTGGCCGAAGTCAATCAGGCGTGGGTGCTGGATAGCGGGAGCGGGCTGCACCGGCTGAGCGCGACGTTTGCGGCGGAGGCGAATGGCCAGCCGACCGGAGAGGTCAGGCTGGAGGAGTCGATTGGCGGCGTGATCGACGAGGCGGAGCGATGTACGTCCGGGGATTGGAGCGCGGTGCGCGCGGCCTATCGTCCGGGGGCGACGCTGGGCGAGGCGTTCGGTGAGCTGCTGCGGGGGTGGTTTGCGGCGTGGGGGCTGCTGGTGTTTGATCCGCGGCAGGCGCCGGGAGCGCAGGGGCTGTGGGGGCCGTATTATCTCGAAGCCTTTGACCGGCAGCCGGAGCTGGCCGCCAAGCTGGGCGAGCGGGCGGCGGCGCTGACCGCGGCTGGATACCACGTGCAGGTGGAGCAGACGGCGGCGGCGAGTATGTTGTTTCTGGAGATGGCGCAGGGGCGGCTGGGAGTGCGGCGGAGCGGTGATAGATGGATGCTCGGAGAGGAGCAGATCGCGGGCGAGGAGTTGCGGCGGCGGATTGCGGACGCGCCCGGGCGGGTAACGCCGGCGGCGCTGCTGCGGCCGGTGTTGCAGGATGTAGCCTTCCCGACGGTGGCGCACGTGGTCGGGCCGGCGGAGACCGCCTACCTGGCGCAGTCGGCGGTTTTGTACCAGGCGCTGGGAGTGACGCAGCCGGTGGCGTGGCCGCGGGCGCGGGTTACGCTGCTCGATGCCAAGGCGCAGCGGCTGCTGCAGAAATATGACCTCGGCCTCGATGATTTGCGCGAGACGCCTGCGGCTGATTTGCTGGCACGGCGCGCACTGCCGGAGGGGGTGGAGCAGCGGGTGGTGGCGATGCGGGCGGGGATGACGGAGGGATTCGCGCAGCTTCAAAGGGAACTGGAGCAGTTGGATCCGACGCTGCTCGATGCGGCCAAGGGCGCGGCGCAGAAGATTGAGCATCAGCTTACGCAGATGGAAACGCGGGTGGCGCGGAGCCTGGCGCGGCGGAGCGGAGAGCTGCAGGCGCAGGCGCAGCATCTGGACGGGAGTTTGTTTCCGAACCGGGAGCCGCAGGAGCGGGTGCTGGCGGGGGCGGGGTGGCTCGCGCGGGAGCCGCGGACTCTGGAGCGGGTGCATGACGCGCTGGATGCCGCGGAACCGCGGCCGCAGATCATTGGGGGATGAAGAGGGAAAAGGGAAGAGGGAAGAGGGAAAAGGGGAAGAGGGAAGAGGGGAAGAGGGAAGAGGGAAGAGGGAAGAGGGGAGAGGGAAAAGGGGAAGAGGGAAGAGGGAAGAGGGAAGAGGGAAAAGGGAAGAGGGGAGAGGGAAAAGGGGAAGAGGGAAGAGGGAAGAGGGAAGAGGGAAAAGGGAAGAGGGAAGAGGGGCGGTAGGATAGGGGCATGGAAGTAGCGGCGGAGACTTTACCTGGGGGGCGGGTGGGGTGGAGGCAGTCGCTGGGGGCGGGGCTGCTGCTGGGGCTGGCGCTGGGGTGCGGGTGGCTGGCGCACTGGACGCCGCATTTGTATCCGCGGCTGCTGCTCTACATCGCCGCGGGGCTGCTGGCGGCGGTGGGCACGGGGCTCATGCTGACGCTGTCGGAGCAAAGGGGCTGGGGCAGCGCCTGGCGGCGGGAGCTGGAGGAGCACTTTGCCGGGGCGGCGATGCCGTTTTTTACCGCGCTGGTGGTGCTGCTGGTGGCGGCGATTACCAGCGGGAATAATTTGCTCTATCTGATTGTCAGCGGGCTGATCGCGGCGCTGATTGTTTCCGGGCTGAGCTCGTCGCTGAACCTGAGCGGGATGGACCTCAGCTTCCGAATGCCGGAGGAGGTGTTTGCAGGCCAACCGGCGCCGGTACACTTCGAGCTGACCAATGCCAAGAGTCTGTGGCCGGCGTATTCGGTGACACTGTCCGCGCTAGGTGAGGCTGGGTTCCGGCCGATCTATTTTGGGTATCTGGCGCGGCGGGGGAGCGCGGCGGCGGGCAGCGAGTTGACGTTTCCGCGGCGGGGGCGATACGGCAGCGCGGGGTTTGTGCTGTCGACGGGATTTCCGTTCGGGCTGATGCACAAGCGGCGGCGGTTTCAATCGAGCGCGCGGGAGCCGGAGATGCTGGTCTATCCGGCGCCGGTCAGCGGGCTGGAGGCGCTGTTGGAGGAGGTGCGGGCGGGATCACGGGAGGCGCAGGCGCGGCGCGGGGAGGGGCAGGAATTGTACCGGCTGCGGCCGCATCAGCCGGGCGACAGCGCGCGGCAGGTGTCATGGAAAGCGAGCGCGCATACGGGCACGCTCTACGTGCGGGAATCAGCGGATGAAAACGGGCTGCGGCTGCGGCTGCGGTTATGCGTGGCGCCGGGAATGGAAGAGACGCAGGGGGAAGCGGCGCTGTCGCTGTGCGCAGGCTGGATGCTGGCGCTCGACCGCGCCGACCTGTGGCTGGAGTTCATCGGGGAAAACCGGACGGCGACGGGGCGCGGGCTGTATCTGCCGCTGGCGCCGGCGCCACATCACCGGCAGGCCGTGCTCGACTACCTGGCGCAGGTGGAGCTGGGGCGGCCGCTGGCCGCCCCGGTGGGCGGGACGGACGGACTGCACGAGATTCTCGTCAACAGTGGCTAGTGGTTAGTGGCTAGTGGCTAGTAGTAGATGAACAGGTGCTGACCGATCTGGTTGATGCCGGTGAGATCGGGCCGGGAGGCGAGAGCGGTGTAGAAGGCGATCTGGTTGCCGCCGGTCTGGTCGGTGATGGCGGCGCCGTAGAGCTGCAGAGCGCGCAGGACCGCTTTTACCGCGGTGGAGGCGTTGAGTTTGCTGACATCGATCGAGGGATCGAAGCGCAGCTTGGCGCCTTCGCCGAAAATGCCGCCGGAGACGGTGCCGTCGGTGGCTTTGGCGGGGGCCTGCTTGCCGATGCGGCTGCTGTTCATCGAGCCGGGCACCACCACGTTGAGGGCATGGTTGAGGCAGGTGTCGCAATCCAGCTCGCCGGGCAGGATGTCACCGGCGAGGCCGGTAATTGCAGCGGCGGTGGTGCCGGGGGTGCCGTCGCCGTCCAGCGAGCCTTCCACGATCTTGCCCACGTTGGTGCTCTTGGGATTTCCGGAGGCGTTGACGTACAGCTTCCAGAAGTCGTAGTACTTGCTCGCAGCGGTATCGATGACCACCAGGTGACCGTCGTTGGCGCCGTAGCGGCCGGTGGAGGGATAGAAGCCGCCGGCGGGGTTGGGCACGCAGATGCGGTCCTTGTAGTTGTACTGCAGGGTGTCGGTGAAGGTGGTGCAGCCGTGGCTGCCGTCGGTGTAGACGACGGGGTAATCGAAGCCGTAGTCGTGGGTGTTGAGCACGAAGTGCAGGCCGCGCGTGATGCTGCTGATATTGAGGGCGCTGCCGGAGGGTGGGCTATGCAGCCAGCCGGCGGAGGGGAAGAGCCGTGCGTGCGGCGCGGCGCTGGGATTGCCGGAGCCGCTACCGGGCGGATTGGACGGAGTCAGGGCCGAGGGAGGCATACCGCCGCAGCCGGAAACCGAGACAAAGAGGGTGAGGAGGAGGAGAGAAGACAGGAGATACCGCAAGCGAACCTTTCCCGAAGAAGCGCAGGGTGATACGACGAAGTAGGTTCAGCGTACTGAACGCTGCTCTCTGCGCCTCTGCGGGAGATCTCCTAGTTGGGGAGCAAAATTGCCTCAGGAAGCAAGAAGCAAGTGGTTAGTGGCTAGTGGTTAGTAATAAAGCCAGAGGTGTTGGCCAATGAGGCCAATGCCGGTGGTGTCGGGCTGGCTCGGCAGATCGGTATAGATGAGGACGTTGCTCGAGCCGGTCTGGTCGGTGATGGCGCCGCCATAGAGTTGCAGCGCGCGCATGATGGCCTTGACGGCGGTGGAGGCGCTCAGGGTGTTGACGTCGATGGACGGATCGAAGCGGATCTTGGCGCCTTCGCAGAAAATGGCGCCGGGGACGCTGCCGTCGGTGGCCTTGGCGGGGAACTGGGTGCAGACCTTGGGATTATTCATGTTGCCCGGCACCACGACGTTGAGGGCATGGTTGAGGCAGGTGACGCAGGCGAGCTCGCCCGGCAGGATGTCGCCGGCCAAGCCGGTGACCTGGGCCGCAGTTGTGCCCGGGGTGCCATCGCCGTTGAGCGAGCCTTCGACGATCTTGCCGACGTTGGTGCTGGTGGGCTGGAAGCTGCTGTTGACGTAAAGTTTCCAGAAGTCGTAGTAGTTGCCGGTGGCGGTATCGACGATGACCACGTGGCCGTCGTCAGCGCCCCAGCCACCGACGGAGGGGTGATAGCCGTTGGCGGGATTGGGCACGCAGAGGTTGTCTTTGTTGTAGCTGTAGATGAGGGTGTCGGTGAAGGTGGTGCAGCCGTGGGTGCCGTCGGTGTACTGCACCGGGTAGTCGTAGCCGCCGTCGTGGGTGTTGAGGTGAAAGCCCATGGCCGAGGCGATGCTGCTGATGTTGAGGGGGGTGCCGGTGGGCGGCGAGTAGAGCCAGTCGGCGGCGGCGGCGGGGAACAGGCGCGTGCCGGTGGTGGGCGGCGGGGGCGGCGGTGGGGCGGCGGCGGTGGTTACGGTGCCCACCTTGGAACGCAGATTGATGTTGGCGGCGTCGGTAGATACCGCCTCAAACTCGTAAGTCGTGGCGGGCTGCAGGCCGGTGAGGGTGACGCTGTGCTGCTCCGTCAGTGCGGTGTGGTTCTGCACCTGATTGAGGTTGCCGGCGCCATAGAGCAGTTCGGTGGAGAGCGCCTGGGTGGTGGTCCAGGAGACGGTAAAGCCGCTGACGGTTACGCCGCTGACCTGCGGTGGCGACATCACTTGACTCGTCAGTCCGTGATAGTGTGGCGAGCGTTGCTGGCCCGAGCGCCAGCGCGTCTGCGCCCCCAGGGTCAGACTGAGCAGAACACAGCAGATGATGAGTTTCAAACTCGTTATCCTCGTCTCTTTCGAGTGCGAGTAGCGCAACTGAGAGACAGATTAGGGGTAGCCGGGCGGGCACACTCCCGGGCAAAGACCCGAGACACATGGGGAATGTTGCTTAGGGAGTTGTCAGTTATCAGTTGTCAGTTGTCAGTCGGGTGGGGCGGCGGCGGGGGTGCGGGAGGCGCTGGGGGGCGGGCGTTGCCGGGGGGATCCAGGGGGATGATTTTGTGGGGATGGGGAGGAATTGGAACGGAGGGGGCGGGAGTGCGGTCTTTATGGCCAAGGAGTGGCGTACAATAGCGGCCATGGAGGCAGGATTGCCGATTTGGATGGAAAAACGGCGGCGGGTGCGGAGCGGAGGGTTTTCGCTGATCGAACTACTGATCGCGGTGGCCATCATCATGATCATCATGGCGATCGCCATTCCGAACCTGGGCAAGCTGCGCAAGAACACCAACGCTACGGCGGCGGAAGGAAACATGAAGACGCTGGCGACGGTGCTGAATGCCTACGCCACGGAGTATCCGGACATCGGTTACCCGCCGTCGCTTAAGGCGCTGGGACCGCCGGCGCCGGGGACACCGGACAGCTCCAGCGCCTCGGGGCTGATCGATGCCTCCATGGCCGAAGCCGGCACGGCGGCGAAGCAAGGCTACATTTATCGCTACACGCCGGCGGAGGGGAAGCCCTGCAACGGCTTTACCGTGGCGGCGGTTCCGCAAAACGGGGCGGGGACGCGGTACTTCTTCATGACGCAGGACGGGGCGATTCACTACAGCGACAATGCGCCTGCGACGGCGGCTAGTCCGGTATTCTAGATTGAATGCGAAGTTTTATCCGCCTCGCGCTGGTTGGCGCAGCGCTGGCCGCGGTGTTGGCCGGCCAGTCGGGCGCCTTGCACGAAGACGTCATCACGCTGGACGGGCGCTACAACTCCATCCGCACGTGGCAGGCGGATTTCACCCAGACCTATACGTCGGGATTGCAACAGCGGACCGAGAGCGGGCACTTGTATCTGCAAAAGCCGGGGAAGATGTGCTGGATCTACACCCAGCCGGCACGGAAGACGTTTCTGGTGGCCGGCGATCGCGTGTGGCAGTATGCCGCGGGCGATAACGAAGCCACTGTCATGAAGATTGACCAGCTCAGCGACCTGCGGACGCCGCTGCGGTTTCTGCTGGGGCACACGCAGCTTGAAAAGGAACTGCGCGATTTGAGCTTCAGCGGGCTGGTGCCGTGGCACCCGGGCGACAAGGTCATCCACGGCCTGCCGTTGCAGGATGTGGCGGCGGCGGGCTGGCGGGAACTTTGGATTGAGTTCACGCCGAGCTACCGGATTGTGCGGCTGGTGATTGCCGGCCTGGACGGGTCGCGCAACGACATCCGCTTCGACGAAATTCAGGTGAACACCCCGATTGCCCCCGGCAGGTTCCGGTTCCAGGCTCCGCCAGGTGTCAAGATCGTCACGGGGGGGTAGTCAGGCGCATATTCCCGAACGTTTTGAGTTTTGTTCCACTCTTAATTCATAAGGCGTTTCATGCCATCTTTTGTCATCACGGCTGTGAATGAGCGCGGGCAGCGCCTGCAGCAGACGGAGACTGCCGACTCGGAGCGCGAAGTGCGCGACCGGATGCTGTCGCAGGGCTACCTGGTGCAGTCGGTGCGGGCGCAGCACAGCCTGGGGGGCGAGCGGCGGCGGGGGCGGGTCAAGCTGGACAAATTCCTGGTGTACAACCAGCAGTTTCTGACGCTGGTGAAAGCCGGGCTGCCCATCGTGCGGGCGCTGGAGTTGCTGCGCACGCGGGCGCGGGACGAGCGGCTGGAGGCGATGCTGGGGCGGGTGCATGAGCGGGTGAAGGCGGGGGATTTGCTGTCGCGGGCGTGGGCGCAGGAGCCGTCGGTGCCGGAAATTTATACTACGACGCTGATGGCGGGCGAGCGCAGCGGCAATCTGGAAGAAGTGCTGGCGCGGTATCTGCAGTATCAGCGGCTCTCGCTGGGGCTGCGGCGGAAGCTGACCAGCTCGCTGATTTATCCGGCGGTGATGTTCGTGCTGGTGGTCGTGGTGCTGGTGTTTCTGGTCACCTATGTGGTGCCGCAGTTTGCGGCGCTGTACAGCTCGCTGAACGCCACGCTGCCCACGATCACCATCGTGGTACTGCACATCGGGCTGGCGATTCAGCACTACGCGGGTTACATTGCCCTGGGGCTGCTGGCGGCGGTGCTGACGGTGATGTACGGCGGACGGCGCGCCGGCGTGGCGCGCACCCTCGATGGGCTGGCGCTGCAGATGCCCCTGCTGGGAGAGCTGTACTGGAAGTATCAGGTGGCGATGTTGTGCCGGACACTGTCGACGCTGATGCTGGGCGGGCTGCCGGTGCTGCAAGGGCTGGAGACGGCGCTCAGCGCGCTGCGGAGTCCGAAGCTGCGCGAGGGGTTGCAGGAAACCATGAAGGGGGTGCGGGAAGGCGAACCGGTTTCGGCGGGGCTGGCGCGGCACAAAGTGGTGCCGCGGCTGGCGGTGGAAATGATTGAGGTCGGGGAAGGCACGGGCGCGATGCCGCAGATGCTGGCCTCGGTCGCCGATTTCTTTGACGAGGATCTGGCCAACGCGATGACGGCGCTGCTGGCGCTGATCGAGCCCATCATTCTGATGGTGGTGGGCATGGTGGTGGCGCTGATCCTGATCTCGCTCTATCTGCCCATCTTCTCGCTGGGGGCGAGGATTCAGCAGTGAGCTCGACGCCCTCACCCGCGCTGTCTGCCGCCGAAGAACTGACGCGGGCACAGGATCTCGCGCGGCGGTACCATTGCGCGCTGGTAGATCTGCGGACGGTGCCGATCTCGCCGGAGCTGTTCCGCTCGGTGCCGGTGGAGATGATGTTCCGCTACCATTTCGTGCCCATCGAGGGGGATGAGCACAGCCTGACGATCGCCATTGCCGATCCCAGCCAGCTTCTGCTGGCCGATGAAGTGGGGCTGCTGCTGGGGCGGCGGGTGGCGATGAAGGTGGCGACGCCCAGCCAGATCGAGGAGATTCTCAAGAAGAACGAACAGTCGCAGCGGGTGCTGGAGCAGGCGACCGAGGGATTTACGCTCGATGTGCTGCACGGCGACGAAGGCACGGATGAGACGATCTCGATCGAGCGACTGACGGCGACGGAGGACATCAACCCCATCATCAAGCTGGTGGACACGACCATCTTCACCGCGCTGGAGCGGCGGGCGAGCGATATCCATATCGAATCGGGCGATGCCGAGGTGAACGTCAAGTACCGCATCGATGGGGTCCTGCAGCCGGCGCTGGCGCCCATCGCCAAGGAATTTCACAGCCCGATCCTGAGCCGCATCAAGGTGATGAGCGAGCTGGATATCGCCGAGCGGCGGGTGCCGCAGGATGGGCGCTTCCGGGTGCGCTACAAGGGGCGCGCCATCGACTTCCGTGTCTCGATCATGCCCAGCATTCATGGCGAAGACGCCGTGCTGCGCGTGCTCGACAAGGAGGCGATGAGCGAGAAATTCCAGAACCTCAGCCTGGATGTGGTCGGCTTCGATGGCAACGACCTGGCGAAGTTCCGGCGCTACATCCGCGAACCGTACGGCATGGTGCTGGTGACCGGACCGACCGGGAGCGGCAAGACGACGACGCTGTATGCGGCGCTGAATGAGATCCGCAGCATTGAGGACAAGATCATTACGATTGAAGACCCGGTGGAGTATCAGCTTCAGGGGATCACGCAGATTCCGGTGAATGAGAAAAAGGGGCTGACGTTTGCGCGCGGGCTGCGGTCGATTCTGCGACACGATCCGGACAAGATCATGGTGGGCGAAATCCGCGACGCCGAAACCGCACAGATCGCCATCAATAGCGCCCTCACCGGGCACCTGGTGTTCACCACGGTGCACGCCAACAATGTGGTGGACGTAATTGGCCGCTTCTTAAATATTGGGGTTGAGGCGTACAACTTCATTTCGTCGCTGAACTGCATTCTGGCGCAGAGGCTGGTGCGGCTCATTTGCCCGGCCTGCCGGCATGCCGTGCGCTACCCGCGCGAGGTGCTGGAAGCCTCGGGGCTGGGGCCGGAGTGGGTGGACCGGGATTTTTATGAAGGGCGCGGCTGCATGGAGTGCGGGGGTGCGGGGTTCCGGGGGCGGACGGCGATTCACGAACTGCTGGAAATGACCGACACGGTGCGCGAAATTATTCTGGACCGGCGGCCGTCGTCGGAAATCCGCCGGATTGCGCGCCAGGAGGGGATGAAGTTTTTGCGGGAAAGCGCACTGGAGCGCGTGGCGGCCGGGTTGACTACGCTCAAAGAGATCAATAAGGTAACGTTTATTGAGCTAGCCCGCTGAATTGAACTGCCATGCCTACCGTCTCCGCATCGGGACTGCGCGCCCGATTTGAAGCCTTTACCGCGCCGCCGACGCCCGCGGTGGCGGTCGAGATCGCCGCGGGCCACGTGGCGGTGGGACGGCTGCGCGCGGCCGGGTCGGGCCACCTGCACGGGCTGCGGGCGGGGGCGCGGTCGCTGCTGCCGGGGGCGGTGGTGGCCTCGGCGGTGCGGACGAATCTTGCGGATTTGGCCGTGGTGGCCGATCCGTTGCGCGTACTGCTGGAAGAATTGGGCGCGGTCGATGCGCAGGTGACGCTGCTGGTGCCGGATTTGACGGCGCGGCTGGCGCTGCTGACGTTCGAGCAGCTTCCGGCGAAGAGCGAGGAACTGGCGCCGCTGGCGCGCTTCCGGCTGCGCAAGAGCCTGCCGTTTGCGGAAGAGCAGGCGGTGATTTCGTGCCAGCCGCTGACGGCGACGCGGCTGCTGGTGGCGTTTGCCGACCGCGCGCGCATCGACGAATACGAGGATTGCCTGGAGCAGGCGGGGGCGCGGGCGGCGGCGGTGCTGCCGGCGGGGCTGGCGTGTTTGAGCGCGCATCCGGTGCTGGACGATGCGGCGCTGCTGCTGCGTGCCGACTCGGGCTGCCTGACGAGCGCTTTTTGCCGGCACGGGCGGATTGAATTTTTCCGGGCGCTGGAGATCGGGGTGGCGCCGGTATTTGAAGATGCGTTTCCTTCGGTGGCGTATTTTCGCGATGCGCTGGAGACGGGCGCGGAGGCAGCGCCGGCAACGCCGGTGCTTTTCACCAGCGGCCTGCCGGTCGAGCTGACGGCGCGGCTGGCCCAGGAGTCGCCCTGGGCGACGTGGCAAGCAGCCGAGATTCCGGCCTCGGGCCTGGATACGGCGGGCGGCGATGATGGCGGCTCCAGCGGCGACGCTTTGCTGGCGGTGGCGGGGGCGTTGCGAGGGCGTTTCTCATGATGCGCATCCGGGTCAACCTGGGACGGCGGCCGGTGGAAAATCTGCGCCGGGTGCGGATCGTCTGGGGCAGTGCGCTGGTGGTGCTGCTGCTGGCGTTTGCGGGGCTGGCGCTGACGGCCTGGTTGGGGTGGCGGGGAACGCGCGCCATTCAGGCGCAGACGGCGGGGCTGCGCGCCCAGATCGCACCGCTGCAGTTGGCCACGGCGCAGACCAGCGCGCCGCTGCGGAGCGCCGGGACGCAGGCGATTGTGGCACGGGCCCAGTTTTTAAATCAGCTCATCGACCGCAAGAGTGTTTCCTGGACGCAGTTGTTCGAGCAGCTGGAGCAAATTCAGCCGCCGGGGGTGGAACTTATCTCGCTGCGGCCGCTGCAGCGCAACGGGCAGAATGCGGTGGATTTGCGCTTTGCGAGCGAGACGCTGCAGCCGGCGATCGACTTTGTGCAGAGTCTGGAGACGTCGGGCGATTTTGCCGACGCGGTGGTGACGCGGGAGGCGGAAGCGGCGGCGCGCACCAACGCGGGCGGTCCGCGCGCCGCCACGGCGCCGCCGCGGTTTCAGCTTGAACTGAACGCGCTGTACACGCCGCACCTAGATCCGGGCGGGAGGGGACAATGAGTCCGCTGCGGCGCAACGTGCAGATCCTCTGCGGCCTGGTGCTGGCCTGCGATCTGGCGCTGGCGGGCTGGCTGCTGTCGCCGCGCGCGCCCTCGCAGTCGGCGACGCGGCAACAGTTGACCGACGCGCGGGTGCAACTGGGCGCGCTCAAGGCCGAGCTGGCGCAGATCCGCGCGCTGCGCGGCCGGATACACACCAGCCAGGAGCAGATGCAGCAGCTCATGGCGGAGGGCTTTCCCGGACAGCGCGAGGCCAGCTCGAAACTGCTGACGGAATTCGGGCGGATTGCGCAGCAGAGCCAGGTGGAGGTCTCGGGGGCGACGTTTGCGCCGGACAAGACGGCACCGTTCGACCTGCGGCGCGTCTCGATCAATTTGCAGGTATCGGGAGGGTATGCCGGCGCGGTGCAGTTTCTCAACGGGCTGGAGCGCTCGCCCATGTTTTTCCTCATTGACCAGGTGAGCGTCAGCGGCGGGGAGGCCGCGGGGGTGGCGGCGCCGGCGAATCAGGTGCGCTTGCAGGTGCGCCTCGAAGCCTACGAACAGGCATTGACGAGCGCGGGACCCCGCTCGGCGACGCCGAGCGACCTGCGCATGGGTGGCTCATGAAAATGGGCACGGAAAAGAAGAGCGAAGTCATCGCGCTGGTGGTGCTGCTGGCGGTGGCGGGGGGGCTGCTGGGGCGCAGCCTGCTGGGCGGCGGAGGCCCAGCCACGCCGGCCGCTTCGCCGCTGGCTGCGGTGGCGCCAGCGGCATCCGGCGGGGCCACGCCCCTGGGCTGGACGCACGTGGATCCACGCCTGGATCTGACGAAGCTGACCGACTTGCGAGCGCGCACGTATACCGGCGATGGCCGCAACCTGTTTCACTTTGGGGCGGCGCCGCCGCCGGCGCCGGTGACGCCTTCGGCCCGGATTGCCGCCAACGCGCGCGCGGAGGCGGCGCGAGCCGAGTCCCAGCGGCGCGCGCTCGAGGGTCCGCCGCCGCCCCCACCGCTGCCGCTCAAGTTTTTCGGGTTCGCGCAGGCGGAGGGGCAGCCGGAGCGCATTTTTTTGCAATTCGGCGAGGACAGCTACGTGGTCAGCCAGGGCGATGTGATTGCGCACCGGTATAAGGTGCTCAGCATCGGGAAAGTCGCGGTACGAATTCAGGATTTGACGAATTTATCGACGCAAGAGGTTCCGCTGCAGCGGCCGGCGCCCGGGCAATAGTCAAACAGTGGTGGGTGGTGGGTGATGCGCGGCTCCGCTACAATCGTGAGAGCATGGCTGAACACCCTCTGGCTCGACGCGCGCCGCTGGCCTACGAGAACGAACCCTTTCTGAATACGCCGGAAGCGCGGCCGCTGCGGATTCTGGCCGAGTACCTCGAACCCATGGCGCGGCTGCGGCGCGAGAACATTCAGGACACCATCGTGTTCTTTGGCTCGGCGCGGGTGCTGAGCCCCGAAGCGGCGCAGGCGCATCTGGCGCAGGCGGCGCCGAAGCAGCGCCCGGCGGCGGAGACCGCGGTGGCCATGGCGAAATATTATGAGGACGCGCGGGAGCTGGCGCGCCGGCTGACACTGTGGGCCGAGGCGCTGCCCAGCCGGCGGCGGCGCTTCGTCATCAGCTCGGGCGGCGGGCCGGGCATCATGCAGGCGGCGAACCTGGGGGCGCGCGATGCCGGCGGCAAAACCGTGGGCTTCAATATCAGCCTGCCGTTTGAGCAGGTACCGAACCCCTACATTTCGCCGGCGCTGAATTTTCAGTTTCATTACTTTTTCATGCGCAAGTTCTGGTTTGCCTATCTGGCCAAGGCGCTGGTGGCGTTTCCGGGCGGGTTCGGCACGCTGGATGAGCTGTTTGAAGTCCTGACGCTGGCGCAGACGCGCAAGCTGCGCAAGAAGATGGTGATTGTGCTGTACGGGCGGGAGTTTTGGGAAGAGGTCGTGGATTTTGACGCCTTCATCCGGCGCGGGATGATCGCTGCCGAGGATGTCGAGTTGTTTCACTTCACCAATACCCCGGAGGAAGCGTTTGCGCACCTTACGTCCCAGCTCGACGCGATCTATCTGCGGCCGGCGCCGGCAGAGGAAGAAGAAGCGCCGCAGATTGCGTCGACGCGGGTGTAGTCTTCAGTTCTCAGTTCTCAGTTATCAGTTTTCAGTTCGGACGCCGGGCCCGCGGCGGTTCCGGAGTGAACTGAGAACTGATTACTGAAAACTGATAACTTAGATTCGTGGCCACGAAAACGCAGGCGGCGCCGGCGGTGGGTCCGCGCGCGCGGGCGGAGTTCGAGGTGTTGCTGGCGCGGATGGAGGCCAACCGGCCGCTGGATGACCTTGGGCTGTTGCAGCGGGCGTTCGCGTATGCCGCACGGTTGCACCGCAATCAGCAGCGGCGGTCGGGCGAGGCGTTTATTCTGCATCCGCTGGCGGTGGCTTCGGTGCTGGCCGAAATGGAAATGGACAGCACCTGCGTGGCGGCAGGGTTGCTGCACGACGCGGTGGAAGACACACCGGCTACCACGGAACAATTGGCGCACGAGTTTGGGACTACGGTGGCGCATTTGGTCGAGGGCGTTACCAAGATCGACCGGCTGGAGTTTCAGGGGCCGTTCCGCAATGACGCGCGGCAAGCGGAGAACATGCGCAAGATGCTGCTGGCGATGGTGGACGACATCCGGGTCATCCTCATCAAGCTGGCGGACCGGCTGCATAACATGCGCACGCTGCAGCCGCTGGCGCCGGAGCGGCAGCAGGCGATTGCGCGCGAGACCATGGACATCTACGCGCCGCTGGCGCACCGGCTGGGGATGGGGAAGATGCGGGGCGAGCTGGAGGACCTGGCGTTCAGTTATCTGGAGCCGGAGGCCTACGCACGGGTGCAGGCGGCGGTGGAGAGCCGGCGCGCGGGCGGGGAGGAGTTCCTGCGCGGGGTGGAGCAGCGGGTACTGGCGGCGCTGGGTGAGCATGACATTCCGGCGCGCGTCGAGGGGCGCATCAAGCGCAACTACAGCGTTCATCAGAAGCTGGAGCGGCAGCGGATTGCGGTGGATCAGGTTTACGATCTGCTGGCGCTGCGCATCATCACCGATTCGGTACGCAACTGCTATGCGGTGCTGGGGGTGATCCACAGCGCCTGGACGCCGGTGCCGGGGCGCATCAAGGACTTCATCGCCACCCCGCGCGCCAACATGTACCGCAGCCTGCATACGTCGGTGATTGACGCCAGCGGGCAGCCGTTTGAAGTGCAGATTCGGACCGAAGAAATGCACCGGATGGCGGAAGAGGGGATTGCTGCGCACTGGAAGTACAAGGACGGCGCCGCCGGCGCCACGCCGGCGGCCGACGATGAACGGCTGCGCTGGCTGCGCCGGCTGGTGGAATGGCAGCGCGACATTGCGGATCCGGCTGAGTTTCTGGCGATGCTCAAGGTTGATCTGGCGCCGGAGGAGATTTATGCCTTCACGCCCAAGGGCCAGATTCTGACGCTGGGGCGCGGCGCCTGCGTCGTGGATTTTGCCTATGCGGTCCACACCGAAGTCGGCCATCGCGCCAGCGGCGCGCGCGTGAACGGCCGTATCGTACCGCTGCGCTACCGGCTGCGGACGGGCGACATTGTGGAGGTGCTGACGCAGCCGCGGCACACCCCCAGCCGGACGTGGCTGGGCTACGTACGCACTTCACGGGCACGGCAGAAGATCAAGCACTGGTTCAACATTCACGAGCGGCAGCGCGCCACCGAAATTGGCCGGCGCGCGCTGGAACGCGAAGCCCGGCGGTTCGATGTCAGCGTGAAGAGCCTGACCGAGGCGGCACTGGAACGGGCGGGGACGGAGTTGAACCTGTCCAAACCCGCGGAGGTGTACGCGGCGCTCGGGTATGGCAAGATTTCGGCGCGTCAGGTGCTGATGAAGCTGGTGCCAGTGGCCGAGCGCACGCCGGAACAGGCGCGGCGCTTGCAGACGCCGCGGCGCACGCCCCGGGCGCGGCCTGGCAGCCCAATTCTGGTGCGCGGCTTCAGTGACTTGCTGGTGTATCGGGCCGCCTGCTGTTCGCCGGTGCATGGGGAGCCAATCGTGGGCTACATCACGCGCGGGCGCGGCGTGGGCGTGCACTGCGCCAGTTGCACCAACGTGCGCAACCTTATGTACGAGGCCGACCGGCGCATCGAGGTGGCCTGGGCGCCGGACGCGGCCGAGCCCAGCGAGGTCAAGCTGCAGCTCCACACCGACGACAATGCCGGCATGCTGAACGCCATAACGAATGTGATATCCGAACAGGGCGCGAATATCCGCAATGCGGGGGCGAAGACCGGCGAGGGGCGGGCGGTGGTGGATCTATCGGTCGATGTGCGGGACGCCGGGGTGCTGGAACAGATTCTGCAGGGGCTGAAGCGGGTGCCGGGGGTTTATGCGGTGGAGCGGGTGCGCGGGCGCGGAAAACTGAAAACGGAGGGTTGAAAGTGGCACGGCCACCTTTTGTTGGAGCCGCCCTCCCGGTGGTCGGGCTGTGGCCGAGCGTCGCTCCCGGCAACGGACGCCCGCAGGCGATCGGGGCGTCTCCAAGTTGCCGCGTACGGTACACTGTTCTCATGCCTGCTCTGGAAACCCGCTCCACCGTTGCCACTCCTAACGCTCCCGCTGCCATCGGTCCTTACGTGCAGGCCGTGCGCGCAGGTGGATTCGTTTTTTGCTCCGGTCAAATTGCACTCGACCCGGCCAGCGGCAAGCTGCTGGAGGGCGATGTGCGCCAGCAGACGGAGCGGGTGCTGCAGAACCTGAAAGCCGTGCTGGAGGCCGCGGGGAGCAGCCTGGCGGGCGTGGTGAAGTCGAGCGTGTTCCTCGCGGAGATGGGCGACTTTGCGGCGATGAATGAGATCTACGCCAAGGCGTTTCCGCAGAATCCACCGGCGCGGTCCACGGTTGCGGTCAAGGATCTGCCCAAAGGCGCGCGCGTGGAAATCGATGTGATTGCGCTGGCGGGATAGTTCGAAGTGACTGATCCTGTGCCCTGCTTCGCCAAGGCTACGCAGGGCGCTTAGGCGGCCGGCTTCGTCTGCCGCCTAAGCGGCTTGGCGGCCTTGCCGGACTTGATGCAGTCGGTACAGAGGCGGAGCTTGACGGTGCCGCCCTCGGGGCGCTGGACGCGGCTGAGTTGGAGATTGACGTTCCAGCGCCGCTTGGTCACGTTGTGGGCGTGGCTAATGCGGTTGCCGAACTGCGGTCCTTTGCCGCACAAATCACAGACGCGTGCCATAGATGAAGTCCTCTCGCGAATAAACTACGATTATACAGGAGGAAGGGGTTATGGGCCAGCGTGTGGGCGATGAGGTGGACGACTACTGCAGCCATTGTCACCGCCTGACCAATCACACGGTGGCGGCGCTGGTGGGGGATGCGGTGGCGACCACGACCTGCCGCACCTGTGGGTTTCAGCATCCCTGGCGCGGCGGCACGGCGCCGGCGCGCAGCAGCAAGCCGAAACTGACGGCCTTTGATCAGGTGCTGGCGGGCATCCTGGCGACCGAACCGACGCCCGCCGCGCCGCCCAAGGCGCGGTCGCGCAAGAAGAAATGACCGCCTCCGATCGCGCGCTGGCGCCTGGCGCCGCCCCGCCCGACGCGGAGGCGGTGCTGGCGCTGCTGGCGGCGTATCTGGCGACGCCGCTGGGCGGGGAAGCGCTGGCGGCGCTGCGTTTTTATCGCGACCGAGAGGAACTGGAGCGGCTGCAGCGGCGCTGGAGCGAAGCTGCGGTTTGGCGGCGGGAGCGTGGGGCGTTTCCGTTTGCGGCGCTGGGGGATCCGCGTCCGTTGCTCGAAGACGCGGCGGCGGGCACACTTGACGGTCCCGCGCTGGTCCAGATCGCGGCATTCGCCGAACAAACGGGGTCGCTGCGGGCCAACCTTCTCGACGCCGCCGGGCAGGATCCACGCGAAAGCTGGCCGTTGCTGGCCGAATTGGCGGAAGGGTTGCCGCGGCTGGACGCGCTCGCGCAAGGGTTGCGGCGGGCGCTGTTGCCGAGCGGCGAAGTGAGCGACGAGGCTTCGCCTGAACTTGCCCGGTTGCGCCGGCAGCTTGGGCGGCAGCGGCAGTTGATTGAAAGCGCCCTGGGGCGGGAAATGCAGAAGCTGGGCAGCGGCGGCGATGGGGCCCTGCAGGACACACTGATCACGGTGCGCAACGAGCGCTTCGTGCTGCCGGTGCGGGCGGAGGCGCGCCGCCGCGCCCCGGGGGTGGTACACGGCGCCAGTTCCAGCGGGCAGACGGTGTTCGTCGAGCCGCTCGAAACCATCGAGCTCAACAATGAAGCCATCCGGCTGCGGGAAGCCGAACAAGCCGAGCAGCGGCGCATTCTGCGCGAGCTGAGCCGGCAAGTCGCCGCTGCCGCGCCGCAGATCGCGAGCGCGGCCGGCGTTTGCGGCGCCCTCGAGCTGGAAGCGGCCAAGGCGCGGTTTGCGGAGGACTACGCCGCCACCAGGGCGGAGTTCGGCGAGGCGCTGGAGCTGCGGCAGGCGCGGCATCCGCTGCTGGTGGCCACGTTGCGGGGGCAGGCGGATCGCGCCGTCGTCCCGCTCACGCTGCGGCTGGCGCCGGAACGCATGCTCATCGTCAGCGGCCCTAATACCGGCGGCAAGACGGTGGTCCTCAAGACGGTGGTGGTCGCGGCCTGGATGGCGCAATGCGGTTTGCCGGTGTGCGCCGGCGGCGCGGAGTTGCCGGTGTTTGATGCTCTCTGGGCCGATATTGGCGACGTGCAGTCGATTCAACAAAACCTGAGCACATTCTCCAGCCACCTGGTACACATTCGCGGGATTTTGGAGGCGGTGACGCCCGCCAGCCTGGTGCTGCTCGACGAATTGGGCACGGCCACGAATGCGGCGGAAGGCGCGGCGCTGGCCATTGAAATTGGCGCATGGCTGCGGGAGCGCGGCTGCTGGACGCTGATTTCGACGCACCATGACAGTCTGAAAGCCTGGGCCAGCCAGCAGCCGGGCGCGGTGGCCAACGGTTCGGTTGCGGTCGATCCGGTGACGCTCGCGCCCAGCTATCAATTTCGCATGGGCGTGCCCGGGGTGTCGGCCGGGCTGGACATGGCGGAGCGCCTGGGGCTGCCGGCCGCGATTATCGCCGGCGCCCGCGGGCGGCTGTCGCGCGAGCAGGTGGAGGCGGCGGAGTATCTGCAGAAGCTGCAGGAAAACCTGGCAGCAGCCGAAGAACAGCTCCGCGGTCTGGAGGCGCGGGAGCGCGCGGTCGGGGCGCGGGAGCAGGCGCTGGCGGCGCATGACCGCACCTGGCAGCAGAAGCAAATGGCGAGCCTGCGGGCAGAGATGGAGCGGCGGTTTGCGGCGTTTGCCGAGGCGGGCGACCGGCGCTGGCAGCACGAGCTGGAGGAGCTCAAGGCCTCGCTCACCGCCGCGCAGCAGCGCAAGCTGGCGGCGGCGCGCTCGCGCCAGCGCCGCGAAGCTGCCGAAGCCTGGCAGGCTGAATCGGCGGCGGCGCTGGGGGAGGAATCGGCGGCGGCGTCTTCACGGCCGGAGGTGCATCCCGGCGATCCGGTGCGGTTGCGTGGCTCGCGGGCGCTGGCCCGCGTCCTGCGGCGGCTCGCCGATGGGGGCTACGAAGTGGCTGCCGGCGCGGTGCGGATGCAAGTTGGAGCCGCCGAGATCGAGGCCGTGTCACCGCCGGCGCGGCCCGCGGCGGCCAGCGCTGCGGATCCGGACCGGTTGACGCCGGCGACGCTGGAGCTGAACCTCATTGGCCTGCGCGCGGATGAGGCGGAAGCGCGCCTGGACAAATTTTTGGACGCGGCGCTGCTGGCGGGCGCTGAGCAGGTACGCATCGTACACGGCGCCGGGTTCGGCGTGTTGCGCAAGCTGGTCGCCGACGCGCTGCGCGCGCATCCGCAGGTGGCCCGCTTCGCACACCCGCCGCAGAACCAAGGCGGCACCGGGGTTACCCTGGCAGAGCTCAAATAGGCGATCGACCGGCGCTATAGTTGACGCGTGAGGACCACCGTTACTCTTCCCGACGAGCTCGTAGCCAAAGCTCGCCACTAGAAGGGCATTCAGGAAACGTCGCGCCTGCTGCGCGGATCGCTGACGCTGATAGTTCAACGTGAGGCCGCGCGCCGGTTAAAGCACTGCTCTCCTGTGGACGGTTGGTCGGCGCCTACAGGAGGTGGCGACCGACCTCGGCTTGGCGATTGCCCGGATTCAATAAAAACGGGGCGTGCGGAAGGCACGCCCCGTCGCGCTATGGACTGCGGCGCAGGTTAGAAGACGAAGCTGATGCGGCCCTGGAAGGCGCGGGGAATGCCGGAGGCAAACGTACCCGTGTTCAGGCCGTACTTGTTGAACTGGCCGAGCCGGGTGGTGTTGGTGAGCGAATCGGGGCTGCCGTAGTTCCCGGCCGTGGCGGGGCTGTAACCCACGCCCAGCGAGCCGCCCATGACGTTGCCCGGAGGATCATAGTTGCCGACATTGAACAGGTTGAAGACATCAATTTCCGGCGTCAGCGTGAAGCGGTCGCCCATTTTGATGTCCTTGGCCAAGGTCAGGTCGGTATCCATGAAGGCATCCGGCATGATCTGCTGGGGATTGACCTGTACGTTGATGTAGGGCTTGACCAGATCCAGCGCGGAGAGTTGCGACTGGTTCATCAGGCCGGCGGAGAGGAGGGCCTCGCCTGCCGGAGTGTCCGTCAACGCCTCGGAGGCGTTGTAGTTGGTAATCGCCGCCTGCAGAGCTTGCGGCGAACCGAGGGTGCGGTTGAAGGCGCCCAGGTTGCTGCCCGGCAGGATGTTGCCGGTGGAGCCGCTGCCGTAGAAGTCAGTCTGGAAGATCTTCCCTGGTCCGGAGCCGGTATCGCCCAAGCGCGGCGTAACCGGGAAGCCGGTATCAAAGTGATTTACCGTAGCGAAACGCACGCCCCACGGCAGGTTGAAGACGCCGCCGACGCTCAGTTGCGAGGTGCGATCATACCCTTCCGGACCGTAGTAAAAGCGGGGATTGTCATTATTACCCGCGCCGCCGCCGAAGGAGCCAGAGAACTGATTGGCGTCCAGCCGTCCCAGGGCGTAGCTCACGGTCAGGCTGCTGATGTGCATGGCACCGAAGCCGGCGAAATTCTCCAGCCGTAGTTCCATTTGCAGCGCGCGGTACTCGGAGACCGCGCCATTGCGGTAGGTGGTCATATTCCCAAAGTTGGGATTGCGTCCGCCGAAGGCAAAGCTGGGCGAACCGATGGCGGTGTTGGTGCCCGAGCCGAGCGAAACGCCGCTGCTGTTGCCCAGCAACTCGCTTTGGATGATCGGGTTGGTGATCGGTGTGGCCGCACAGCTTCCGCATGGGACATAGGTCTGTCCCTTGGCCGCGGCGTTGAGCATGTTCTGCACCGTATCCTGAGGGGTAGCCCCCTGGGCGGTGCCGAGATCCGAGGCCGCCGCGTTGATGGCCGTGATCGCCGCCGCCTGATTCAGGTAGCGCGCCGCGCCCACGTCGTTCAGATCCTGCTGCAACAGCAGGTCAAAGCCTTTGTTTTCGACGAAGTTCGCGGACAGCACGGCGCCGGGCATTAGCTGATGCTGCACACCAAAGTTGAATTGCATTGCATAGGGCGAGCGGTAGGTGCTGTCAAACAGGGGATTGCCGCCGATGTTCGAGCCAGGGGCGCTCTGCCCGGGCACGCCCAGGATGGTCGGTGTTGCCGCGGCGCTGCTCCGCGCGAATGCCGCCGCGCTGGCGGACAACTGCGTCTGCACCTGCAGCAAGGTTGGCGTGAGCTGGGCAATCGACTGGGTAGTCAACGCGCTGCCACCGTTACACAAGAAGACGCAATTCCCAAAGGCGTCGAGCACCTTATTGCCGTTGGTGAAGGGGAAGGCTGGGGCGACTGCGGCGCTGATGTAGTTGGAGCGCTCGAACATGACGTTGTTCCAGATGTTGTTCTGATAGTACATGCCCGCACCGGCGCGGATGACCCAGCTCCCCTTACCGCTCGGGTCCCAGGCGATGCCCACGGTGGGGGAGAAGTTGTTGGGAATGTTGGCGGCGTGAGCCAGGGTGGGGAAGGCGTTGCCGACCACCGAGGGGTGTACCAGATCGGTGTTCACTTCGCCGGGATCGCGCTCGAAATGGATGCCGTAGTTGATGGTCAGGTTCGACTTCGCCCGCCAGGTGTCGGCAATATAGAACGATTTGCGCTGGTTGAAGACGCCGCCATAGGGCTGGCCATGAACCGCCAGGTTGGAAAAATAGCCCTGTCCATTGGCGAAAACGACGAACTCCGGCGCATAAGCGGTGATGTCGCTGGCGGAGCCGCCGTTGACCGGACCGTTGCTCACCGAGGGGCCGACCTGCGGCCCAGAAGCGAAAAAGGCCGCATAGACGTCGTTGGCGATGTGGTTGTACTCCACGCCGTAGCGCACGGTGTGATTGCCGAAGTAGAAGCTGCCGTCGTACTTAGCCTCATCGTCAAACTGCATGGTGCTCTGCGGGGAAAGCAGATTCGGCCCGAACGACTCGCCCGTATCCTGGAAGGCAATGTTGATCGGAATATTGGGCGCGCCGGCGACCGGGTTGCTGTAAATGTGGTTGACGAACAGCAGGTGGTCGTAATGGAAAGTGTGGGTGAAGCGGCCATGGGTATAGGTAGCCGAAATGTCGTGCAAGTTAGAGACGTCCTCGTTGGTGAAGGGCTGCAGGCTGGTGCCGCCAATCACCGATGGAGGCACGACGCGATTGCTGCCGTGCGCGAAGTAGTAGAACATCTTGAAGTTGGGCGTGATGGTCCAGTCCACGCGGGCGTCGGCGTCCTTTTCAAACGCGGGGGTTAAAAAGAAACCGTTGTACTGCGGGAAGTCCGGCATTTCCACCGACGAGTAGGCATTGCGGTCATAGCGTTCGCCGTTGACATAGAAGAACAATTTGTTCTTGACGAGCGGACCGCCCAGGGAGAGGCCATCCTGGTTCTGCTTGAACGGCGGCTTGACGGTGGTCAGCGTCGGGTTGGCGGCGAAGCGTGCACTGCGGTAATTGGCAAAGGCTTCGCCGTGCCAGTCGTTGCTGCCGTGATTGGTGGTGATGTTGACCTGGCCGGTGTTGCCGATGTCCGAAGAGGTGTCGCCCGAGGACTGGCTCACCTGAAACCCATGAACCGAACTGGAGGCGAGATTGAGGGTGGTCGTGCCGACGGTCTGATCGGTAATGTCGGCGCCATTGACATTGATTTCCGTGGTGCGGCCTTCGGCGCCCTGCACGGACAATCCGGCGAAGCCGTTCTTGGTGGGATCGAAGTTGCCGCCATCAATCATCTGCACGCCGGGCTGCAGTTGCGCCAGGGCGAGGAAGTTGCGGCCGATGTTGGGCAGGTTCTTGATCTGCTCGGCGGTAATGGTGCCGCCCACCACGGCGGTGGTGGTATCGACCTGGACGGTGCCGGCGGAAGAACTGACCTCGACCGTCTGCGTGGCCGAGCCAATCTGGAGCTTGAAGGGCGCGTTCGTCATCTGGTTCACGCGCACGACGACATTTTGCTTGGAGGTGGAAAAGCCCTTGGCAACGGCGGAGAGCTGATAAGTGCCGGGCGGGAGGGCGGTGAAGGTGAACTTTCCGGTGCTGGTGGTGGCGGCGGGGGTGACGGACCCCGTAGCTTGCTGCGTTAACAGCACCGTGGCGTTGGGCACCGCGGCGCCGCTGGGATCAGTGACGGTTCCGGTGATGGCTCCGGTAGACGTGGTTTGCGCCATCAGCATGCCGGTTGCGAACAGCAGCAGGCAAGCCACACTCATCAGGCGCATGGAAAAGCGAGCGAAGTGGCGACAACTCATTGTTGTTTAGATTCCCCTTTCACATAAGCGTTTACTTCACGCTGCGATAGGTCTACTGGGCGCGAGTGTAGTCCGACTGGAGGTTGTTGTCAATGACATTTCTGTAACCGCCCATCCGGTAACACGCGGAGAATCGGCGGTTATTGCTAATGGCGGTTGGCAAAGCAGGAAGTCGGCCTACGCGGGGCCGGGAGGCCTTAAAATTAGTTAAGGGCGGGTGGCTCGCCACTTTTTGCCCTGGTCGCTCCCGTTGGTCGCTTGGAGTGCGGGCTTCGATTGCCGGCAGGGTCCGCCCGCTGGCGCTCCGGGCTCCTCCAAGCTGCCGCGACCGGCGCGTGCGGAGGGATGGGTGAGCGGTTGAAACCGGCGGTCTTGAAAACCGCTGTACCGGAAACGGTACCGGGGGTTCGAATCCCTCTCCCTCCGCCATTCCTTTTGCTACTGGTCCTGGCGACCGGTTGTACCCGAGTTGGGTGGGTGGCTCGCCACTTTTTGCCCTGGTCGCTCCCGTGGGTCGCTTGGAGTGCGGGCTTCGATTGCCGGCAGGGTCCGCCCGCTGGCGCTCAGGGCTCCTCCAAGCTGCCGCCGTTTGATTCGGCCGCTGGCCAGTTATTGAAAGTGCAGACCGGTGATCTGGCCCTGAGCGTTGATGATCCACTCGACGGTGACGGGGCCGTGGGCGAACTGGCAGGCGACTTCGACCAACTGCTGCTCCTTCACGGGCTTGCTGGTGACGCCGGTGATCTGCTGGAAGGCGCCGAAGCGCCGGACCACGTGCATCCAGACCAACTGCAGGATTTGCCCGGGAACTTCCTGCGCCATTTCCGGCTTCATTGCCTGCTCGACGGCGTCATAGTTCGCCGAGGCGAGGTTGGTGACCGCCTGTTTGGCGATATGGGCATAGTCGGGCGCCTGGGCGAAGGCTGAGGCAAAGAATAGAAAAATGACGGCAGCGACAGTACCGCTGCGGCGAAACCAAGTTTCCATTTCGGGATAGTAACACGCGAAAGAAGCGATCAGCGGTCAGCCGTCAGCCATCAGCTATTGAGGCAATGCTGGCGGGATTGCGCACTAATGCGGCGAGGAGAGGAGCATCGCCACGGTAATGGCAGCGCCCGTCGCGCCCAGTAGCCACCAGGACAGCGGATGGGCAAAGTTCAGGGTGTAGCCGAAGCCAAACTGCTTGGGGACGAGAATCGACGGGTCGTCGGGGTTGTAGTAAACCACGCCGGCGACCCAGTGGGCTTGGTGGTGAGGCTCGGGTGGGGGCGAGCTGCGTGGGTGGGCGCCGGCGGGGTGTGATTGCCAGGCCACCAGGACGGCGATGGCCGCGGCGCAGGGAATCAACACGGTGGGCACGATGACGAGGGCGTTGGCGGCGGAGAGGCTGGCGCCGCGCAAGGGCAGCAGGGCCACGAAGCTGAAAGCCAGGGCGAGGAGGTAGGAACAGGCCAGCAGCGCCCACGCGGCATTGCGCCGGCGGGCGGGGCTGGCGGCGCCGCGGGGGTGTCCGGCCCAGTGCAGGGTTGCCCAGCCGAGGAAGAGATCCAAAGCACAAAAAAGTGCGGCGAGCAGCAGCATGCCGTACACGCCCCAGAAGTTGCGGGTAGCCCAGCCGTTGACCTGGCCCTGCAGATCCCAGTGCACCGGAAAGCGTGCGGGAATAAGCAGCCAGTTGGCGTGGAGAAGCGAGGCGGTTGCGGCGAGGATCAGAAACGGACCCAGAGAAGCCCAGCGGAAACTGCGGCGCGCCGGCGGCAAGGGATTGGCGGGGAGGAGAGCGCTGGTGGCCATAGGCGATTAATCAATGACCAGAGGCTCGCCGGGCGCCAGCACGCGCACTTGCGTCTGCGGCGCCGCGGCGGCCATGGCGGCGGCAAAGGCCTGGAGACTGCCCCTGGTCTGGAAAAGAAAACGGTCGCGAAAGCCGCTGTAGGAGAGCCGGTAATGTGTGGGCACGGCAAAGCGGGGCTGGAGGAGGCCGGCAATCGCCGCCGCCTGCTGGGGGTTCATCACCAGTTGGTGGTTGAACCAGAAGGGCAGGCGCAGGCCCTGGATGGGCAGCAGGGCCACATCGGGGTGGGAGTAGCGTTCGGTCAGGTTGCGGGCTTCGGCCACGCCCAGGGAGTCGGCCGCGAAAAAGACGCGCCGTCCGCCGCAGTGGAGGACGTAGGTGTTATCGGGGACGCCGTGGCGGGAGGGGGTGGCGCTGACGCGCAGTGGTCCCAGGGTCACCGAGCGCCAGGGTTCCAGCGGAAAAATATTGCTGAAGCCAGCCCGACGCGCCGGCTTCTCCATGCCCCGGTTCACGATCATGGGTACGCCCCGGTCACGGTATTGGGCGAAACTCTGCATATCAAAATGGTGGAAATGATTGTGACTGCAGACTACGGCAGATAGCTGGGGCAGATCGGCCAGGCGCAGGCCCAGGGGCTCGCCATGGTGGTGCCCGGGGCGCTCGGCGAACCAGGGATCGGTAAGCACACTGCAAGCTCCGAACTGAATGAGTACGCTGGCGTGGACGATGCGGATGATGGTGAGCGGTTCCACAAGAGGTCCTCGCCCCGGGGGGCAGCTTGGATTATACTCACGGCCATGGACAAAAGGTACAAACCCACCCTCGCGCTTCTCACTGGACTGTTGACCGCGGCCACGCTGGCCGGCGCGCAAAGCGCACCGGCGGCGCGCCGTCCGCTGCGGATCAACGACCTGAACGCGGTGCGCTCCGTCCGCGATCCCCAATGTTCGCCGGATGGTCAGTGGGTCGCGTATGTAGTCAGCAGCATTAATGTCAAGAAAGACAAGCACCAGTCACATATCTGGATGGCCAAATACGATGGCAGTGAGAACGTGCAACTGACGAACTCCGCCGACGGCTCCGAGTCTTCGCCGCTGTGGTCGCCCGACGGTCAGTACCTGGCCTTTACCTCTTCCCGCTCCGGGCCGGCCAAAGGCAATCAGGTGTGGCTGTTGAACCGGCGGGGCGGGGAAGCGGTGCAGTTGACCGCGACGCTGGGTTCGCTGCACAGCTTCGTCTGGTCACCGGACAGCCGCAAGCTGGCGCTGGAGATTGAAGACCCTTCTGCAGCCACGCTGTACAAGCTCTCGCATCACGATCAGGCGCAGCCGCCCTCACCGGTGGTGATCCAGCATTACTTGTTCGAGGCGGACACCGTCGGGTATTTGACCGGCCGCAAGACGCATATCTACATTTTTGATCTGGCCACGAAAAAGCTCTCGCTGCTGACCGACCCGCGTTACGACCAGAGCCACCCGGCGTGGTCGCCGGACAGCCGCCGGATCGCCTTTTTCAGCAACCATGATGCCCATCCCGACCGCGATTACACCGGCCAGCTCTACGTCATGGATGTGCGCCCGGGCGCGGTGGCCAAGCAGTTGACGCAGGAGGACTACTACGCCACCGGCCAGCCGGCCTGGTCGCCGGACGGCCACACGATCGCGTTTCTGAAATCCACCGCGCCGAGGGTGAACATGTACGCCATGCCGCGGCTGGCAGTGATCGCTGCGGATGGGTCGGGCGCGCCGCGGCTGGTGGCGCCCAGTTTCGACCGCGACGTCAACAATCCGCATTTCACGGCCGACGGCCAATCCATCGAGGTGACGGTCACCGATGACCGCTCCAGCTACCCGGCCAGGTTCGCGCTGGCCGATGGCAGCGAAACCAAGCTACTGAATCCGCCCATCGTCGTGTCGGACTTTACCGAGAAAGCCGGTTGCGAGGCGGCGATCATTGGCTATCCGGAAAAAGCAGATGAGGTCTACCGCCTCGCTGGTGGTACGGTGCATCAGCTCAGCCACCAGAACGACAAGCTATTTGCCGGACTGCAGTTGGGCAAGGTGCGGGGGGTGGAGTTTACGGCCTCGGATGGCAACAGCGCGCACGGCATTCTGACGCTGCCGGTGGATTATCAGACCGCCAGCCGGGTACCGTTTTTGCTGCGCATTCATGGCGGCCCGACCGGGCAGGACGACTACAGCTTCAGCTTTGAAAACCAAATTTTTGCTGCTCACGGCTATGCCGTGCTGAACGTGAACTATCGCGGCAGCAATGGCCGCGGGCAGGCGTACTCACAGGTGATTGCCGGCGACTGGGGCAACCTGGAGGAAAAAGATCTGGAAGCGGGTGTGAACTGGGCGATCCAGAGCGGCATCGCTGACCCCAACCGGCTGGGAGTGGGCGGCTGGAGCTATGGCTGCATCTCGACGGATTACATGATCGCCTCCGATCCGCGTTTCAAGGCGGCCACTTGCGGCGCCGGCACCGGCTTTACCTTCTCGCTCTACGGGGTGGACGAGTATATCCGCCAGTACGACAACGAGATTGGGCCGCCGTGGGATGCCAAGGCCTGGGCCACCTACCAGAAGATCGGGTATCCGCTGCTGCACGCGGACCGCATCAAGACGCCCACGTTATATATGAGCGGGTTGCTGGATATGAACGTTCCCATGGTGGGCAACAAGCAGATGTACGAGGCGCTGAAGACGCTGAATGTGCCGACCGAACTGGTGCTGTATCCGGGGCAGTGGCACGGCTTCCGGCGGCCCAGCTTTTTGCGCGACCGCTATCGGCGGTATCTGGACTGGTATGCGAAGTACCTGCTGGGCAAGGGGGCGACTGCGGGGGACGCAGCGGAGCGGTGAGGGCGGTCAGCCATCAGCCATCAGCCATCAGCCATCAGCCATCAGCCATCAGCCATCAGCCATCAGCCATCAGCCATCAGCCATCAGCCATCAGCCATCAGGCGGGATGGGCGACGGCGGAGTTGGTGACAAAGGTTAAGGTCTGGGACCTCCCGGACACAAGTGCCAAGCTGAGCGCTGAAAGCTGATGGCTGACAGCGAAGTTCTATACATGAGCGCGGCGGCCGCGACACTGCGTTAGCGCAATTGTGGAATACCCAATTGCTGGCAGATCCGGCGCGCGAGCTGGTCGGGGAATTCCTTATGGCGTGGGACGGCGCTGAAAGCGCCAGTACGAGGATTTGTCCAGTCCAGATGGAGTGCGCGGCTCCCTCGCGCCGAAGCGCGCAGCCAAAGCGGCGCAGGTGCCGCAAGAGCGCCCAGCGCTTCACGCGATGGTGACGACCTCGCGCTCGGCGCCTTCCGGCACAGCGCGCAAACCTTCGTTCCTGCGTTCTTCGAGGATCAACTGGATCGCCGCCGTCAGGCTTTCCCGCGCTGCGTCCTTGGTGCGCCCCTGTCCGTTCGCTCCGGGGATTTCCGGACTGTAGGCGATAACCCACTCTCCGTCGTTTTCGAAAACGGCGGTGAATTCGTTGTGCATGCCCTCAGTGTACAGCCGCCAGTGCCGGCGGTGACGGGCCGCACTATGGGTGCAAGGCGGTGGGTTCCAAGGTGAGGGTTTGGCCGGTGACGGACTCGATTTTGGTGCGACTGAAGAAGATGGGGAAGTATTTGCCCTGGGACCAGAGGACGTAGAGGTCGCGATAGTGCGGACTGCGCACGTCGCCGGACTGGCCGGGATTGTTGAGGCCGACGGAGGCGTCCCAGTGGCCGGTGTCGGTGATGATTTTGAAGGATCCGCCCGCGACTTGGTTGGGGCCGTCGCCGGTGGCATCGACGGTGACGCCGCCGCCGCTGCGGGGGGCGTCGCCAACGTCGAAGCGGGCCCGGTCGGCAGGGGAGAGGATGGGGCTGAGGGGATGGAAGATGGTGGCGCGATGATACGTACCCCAAGGCGCCATGGGTCGTGAGGCCACCGCCTCGCGCAGGCTCTTGCGCAGCAGGGCGTCGCGGCCGGCGATCGGATCGGAACCGAAGCGGCCATCGGGGGCCTCCAGCCAGCGGATGCATTTGGTCAGGCTCAGGCTGAGATAAGGCTGAGCGGCTTTGGGGACGAGGAGCTGCTTGAGGTTGACCACGAGGCGGCGCTTCCAGGCTTCGAAGGTCGCCGCGGCGACGGAGTCCTTGTCGAGGACGTCGTTCCAGGCGAGGAGTTGGCGCTGGGCATCGCGCACGGGGCCGGTGGAGATTTGCAGGCCGCGCAGCAGGGGCACGAGCGCGCGCGCGGGCAGGGAGGTGTCGTCGTTCTGCAGCCGCTCCATGTCGCTGACGGTGAAGATTTGGCCTGAGCCCAGGACCTCGGCGACGCGGCGGGCGCGGAAGGCGTCGGCCCATTCGTAATGCAAGGCCTTCGCGTAGGGCCAGCCGTTGGGGATGAGGTAATTGTTGCTGGTGTTGAAGAAGCCTTTCGCGGGGTTATAGGCGTGCGGCAGGTCGAGAATGGGCAGGTAGCCGTCCCATTCGTAGCGGCCGTCGCCGGGCACGGGGACGAGGCCGCTCCAGTTGGGCCGGAGCGGGGTGATGCCCACGGCCTGATAACCGATGTCGCCGTTGACGCCGGCCCAGACCATGTTTTCGCTGGGCACGCGGCTGTAGGCGCAGGCGGCGCGGAATTCCTGCCAGTTGCGCGCCTGATCCATGCGCAAGCTGGCGAGATAGGGTGCGGCGCCTTTATCGAGCCAGGCGGCGCGAATCGCGTAGGCTTTGTGGTGGGCGGCGTCTTCGTAGACGACGGGGCCGTGGCGGGTGTATTTGAGCTCAACGTGGACCGCGGCGGCCCCTTTGACATCGATGGTGGTGGGGATGACCTGCATCGTCAGCCACTCGCCGCGGTATTTGTACTGCAACGGGTTGGCCGGATTGGTGTCGTAGACGTAGAGATCTTCGGTGTCGCCGCCGAAGATGGTCAGACCCCAGGCGCCGTACTGGTTGTGGCCGATGGAAATGCCTGGCAGGGCGGGTTCGCCGGCGCCAATCACGTCCCAGCCGGGCGCGACTAAATGCACCCAGTAGCGCAGGGAGGGGGCCTCCTGCATGCGGTGGGGATCGTTGGCCATGAGGGGGAAGCCGCCGGGCGTGAGGCGTCCGCTGACGATCCAGTTGTTGCTGCCAATGGTCTGCAACTGGCGCTCGAGATCGAAGGGTGTGGGCGGCAGCGTCGCTTGGGCGGTGGCTGCGATCTCGGTGCCATGAAAGCGCAGGGGGCGGCGGAAGGCGTTGTAGATGGCCAGGATTTGCGGCGTCAGGGGTGCGTTTTGCAGGGCCGGGTCGAGGGTGAGGTTGGGGTGGGTGGGTTGGAAGTTTTGCAGCTCATCGACCTCGGCCGGGCCAATGGCGCGCACCGCTTCGGCAAGGTTGATCTCGCGGTTGACATTGCCGAGCAGGCCATTGAAGCGGGTAATGACCACCGCCGGGGTCCAGCGCCCGGGCTTCAGGCGCAGCATTTTGAATTCGGGTGAGAGGAGTGCGGGGTCCTGCTCGGTGCGGGCGACATAGGCGTTGATGCCATCCACAAAGGCCTGCACGATGGCGGCGCCGTGGGGGTGATACCAGTTCAGCTCCTGCGTGAGGTCGCCGCGGTACTGGAAGAGGCGGTTGCCGATATCGCGCTGCACCGCGCTCGGACCCAACACCTCGGCCAGTGTACCAGTGGCCTGGCGGCGCCAGAGCTCGAGCTGGAAGAGGCGGTCGTGGGCGACGTTGTAGCCCTGGGCGAAGAACAGATCGTGCTCATTCTGGGCGTAGATGTGGGCGATGCCCCAGTGGTCGCGCCGGATGGTCACGGGCTGCGCGATGCCGGGCACGGTGAGCCGCGTGGCTGCGGGTGACTGCGCGGCAGTCACCGCGGTCAGTAGGGCCAAAATCCAGAACCAACGCCGAATGTGCATGATTCCCTCCCGAGAGTGCAAATCGCAGGGAGTATAACAAAAGCTGGCCAGCGGCGAGTGGGTGCGGTATGCTAGCGCGCATGAAACGCGCTCTCGTGTTGATCGCTTCGGCATGTGCCCTGGCACTGCTGGCTCCGGCTCAGTCCTCCTATCCTGCGACGCTGTTCCATAACCTGCGCTGGGTGAATCTGGGCCCCGGACGAGCGGGCCGCTCCATTGCCAGCGCGGGCTCGGCGGCGCGGCCGCTGGAGTACTACGCGGGCGCGACCGGCGGGGGCCTGTGGAAGACCACCGACGGTGGGTTGACCTGGAAGCCGGTGACCGATGGCCAGTTGCACAGCTCCTCGGTGGGCGCGGTGGCGGTTGCGCCGTCGAACCCAGATGTCGTTTACATCGGCATGGGCGAGAGCGCGCTGCGGGGCAACATCATGCAGGGCGACGGGGTGTACAAGACGAGCGACGGCGGCAAGACGTGGCAGCACGTGGGGCTCGCCGATTCGCAGATCATCTCGAGCATTCGCATTGATCCGGCGAACCCCGACATCGTCTATGTGGCGGCGCTAGGGCATCCGTCGGCGCCGAACGCCGAGCGGGGTGTGTTCAAGTCCACCGACGGCGGCAAGAACTGGAAGAAGATTCTCTACCGTAATGACCAGACGGGCGCGATCGACCTGGCACTTGATCCGCGCAACCCGCAAGTGATTTATGCCGCGCTGTGGCAGGCGTGGCGCAAGTCCTGGGGCATGGCCAGCGGCGGACCGGGCAGCGGGTTGTTCAAGTCCACCGACGGGGGCGGGACGTGGAAGGAAATTACCCGTAATCCAGGCCTGCCGACGGGCGTAATCGGCAAGATCGGGATCACGGTGAGCGGGGTCGATTCCAACCGGCTCTACGCATTGGTGGAAGCGCGCGATGGCGGCGTGTTCCGCTCGGACGACGCCGGGGCGACCTGGAAGCGGGTGAACAGTGAGGATACGGTGCGGCAGCGTGCCTTCTACTTCAGCAATATCTTCGCCGACCCGCAGAAGAAGGATGTCGTCTACGCCGGCAACGTCGGGTTCTATAAATCCACCGATGGCGGAGTGAGCTGGAAGCGGGTGCGAGGCGGGGATACGCACGCGGTTTGGATCGATCCCAACAACGATCAGCGCATGGTCGTGAGCAACGACAGCGGCGCGACGGTGACCACGAACGACGGGCAGAGCTGGAGTCCGGAGACCTACTCGACGGCGCAACTTTATCACGTGGCGCTGACGAAAGATGATCCCTACCAGGTTTGCGGCGCCCAGCAGGACGACGGCACGATTTGCGTACAATCGACGCCGCCACGCCGGTTCGGCGGCAGCGGGATGTGGGCAGCGGGCTATGACGTGGGGGGTGGGGAAAGCGGCTACATCGCGCCGAGCCCAACCGACCCCAACATCTTCTATGCGGGCAGCCAGGGGGCGCTGCTCAGCCGCTGCGACCGGCGCTCGGGCGAGTGCCGCGACGTCGAGCCGTACCCGCGCTTTTTCTCCGGGGAACCGTCGTCGGCGCTGCCGGAGCGGTGGCAGTGGACCTTCCCGATTGTGTTTGACAACTTCGATGCGCACATTCTTTACACTTCGTCCCAGCACCTCTGGATGACGACGGACGAAGGCCAGAGCTGGACGAAAATCAGTCCGGATTTGACGCTGCATGACCCGGCCACGCTGGGCGACAGCGGCGGACCGATTACGCACGACATGAACGGTCCGGAAGTTTACGCGACCATTTTCACCATCGCGCCCTCACACAAAGTGGCGGGCGTGATCTGGACCGGCTCGGACGACGGGCTGATTTACATTACCCGCAACCGTGGGAAAAGCTGGACCAACGTCACCCCGCCGGACATGCCGCACCTGGGGCGCGTCAGTCTGATCGAGGCCTCGCCGACCACGGCGGGCACGGCGTATGCCGCGGTCGAACGTTATTTGCAGGATGATCGCGCGCCCTACATTTTTCGGACCACCGACTTTGGCAAGAGCTGGACGAAAATCGTCAAGGGCATCGCGCCGGGCGATTACGTTCACGCCGTGCGGGCGGACCTCAAGCGCCCCGGGCTGCTGTATGCCGGCACCGAGCACGGGATTTATATTTCGTTCGATAACGGCGACCAGTGGCAATCGCTGCGGCTGAATATGCCGGATGAGCAGGTTTCCGACATCGAGCTGGCGGCGCACGACGTGGTGATTTCGACCATGGGCCGGGGCTTCTGGTCGCTGCGGAATATGGATTACCTGCGGCAGCTCACGCCGGCGGTGGCCAGCGCGGATGCGCCGCATCTGTTCACGCCGCGGGCGGCGGCGCGCGGTGGGCGCGGGCTGACTCTGAGCTATTACCTGCCGGAGGCGGCGCATCAGGTGAAGATCACGATTCTCGATGCCAACGGCCGGACGGTTCAAACCTACACTAGCGCCAAGCCGGGCAAGCACGCGCCCGCGGAGGAGAGCTTCTTCCGCCGCGCGCCGGCAGCGCCGGCGACCCAAGCCGGCATTAGCCAGTTCACGTGGGATCTGCGCTATCCCGGCGCCACGACGTTTAAGGGCATGGTGCTGTGGGGCGCTAACATTACCAACGGTCCTATCGCGCTGCCGGGCGGCTACCGCGCTGAACTCAGCGTCGATGGCGGCGCGCCGCAGGCGGTGCATTTCACCGTGCTGCCGAATCCGCATAGCAGCGCGACGATGGAAGATCTCAAGGCGCAGTTTGACCTCGACCAGCAGGTGGTTGCGGCCGAGAGCCGGGCGAATCAGGCGGTGATCGATGTGCGGGCGCTGCGGCCGCAGGTGCAGGACCGCATCGCTCAGGACGCCGCGCTCAAGGCTGATGGCGACGCTCTGGTGGCGCAGCTCACGAACATTGAGCACACGATCTATCAAACGAAGAGCCATGCTTCGGAGGATCCGCTGAACTTCCCGATCAAGCTCAACAATCGCATCGGCCATCTGATGGGTGTGATCGAGGGCAGCTACGATGCGCGGCCGACGGACCAGACGTATGCGGTCGTCCATGCACTCAGCACCAAACTCGAGCAGGTGCTGGCGCGGTTCCAGGAGATTCAGTCGGGTCCGCTGGCGGCGTTCAATCGCAAGCTGGTGGCGGCCGGCGAGGCGCCGGTGAAGCTCAAAGTGGGCCTCACCAAATGACGCGCACGCCGTAGCGCGCGAGCTGGCGGTCGACGGTGAGCAGCACCAGGTCTTCGACCAGGGCCTGCGCCACCAGCATGCGGTCAAAGGGATCACGGTGATAAAAGGGTAGAAGCTCCATTTGCTGCACGTAAGCAACCCGCAGGGGCAGTAGCGTTACATCCCTTGCGGCCGCTTCGCGCTCGAGATAACGCGAGGCGGGCTGCGGCAAATCGAGCTTGCCTGCGCTGGCCTTGATGGCTAGCTCCCAGATGCTCACCAAGCTGAGGTAGAGCTCATTTCCCCCACCGTCGAGCACACCGCGCGCTTCCGGGCCGAGCCGCGGATTTCCTTCGAGCGCCCACAGAAACGCGTGCGAGTCGATCAGGGCCTTCACGTTTCGGGAAATACCGGGCCGTTGTACATGATGTCTTCCAGCTCCGGGTCGGGGTCAAAGGCGTCGGGCGCGATCCAGATCCTGCCCCTTTCGGTCCCCCACTTGCGTAACTGGGGCAGAGGGACGAGGCGGGCGACGGGACGGTTGGCGCGGGCGATGGTGATGGTTTCGCCTTTTTCGGCGCGGGCGAGCAGCCGGGAAAGCTGCGTTTTGGCCTCATGCACGTTGTACTCGGACTTCTTCTTCGCACGCTTGGGTACGGCCATAGGCTGATAATGGACTAGGAAGTTAGCTAATGCAAGCGAGCCAGATGAAAGCCGTGCCGGACCTCGTTTTCGTGAGCGGGACGGCGGCGAATGTGCGGCAGGGAAGCGGGACGTTTGTGGGCATTGCGGCGCTGCAGGCGTCGCTACGCGCGCTGGGTTCGCGGGTGGAACTGGTCGCGCCCGCGGCCGCGTCGCCCTCGGCCTGGCGGAGGCTGGCGTTCAACTGGCGCCTGCGGGGCCAGGCCTGGCCGGAGGGCGCGGCGGTGATCGGCTTCGATTGGGATGGCCTGTTTGTGCCGCGCTCGCGGATTGCCTGCATCAAAGGCGTGCTGGCGGAAGAAATGCAATTCGAGCACGGGGTTCCCCGGGTCCGGCTCTGGATGCAATCGCGGCTGGAGCGCCGGCGCGTGCGCCAAGCCCACCGCGTGCTGACCACCAGCCGCTACGCCGCCGCCGCAATCGAGCGGCGTTACGGCGTGCCGGCCGACCGCATCCGCGTGGTTGCCGAAATGCTCGATGTTGGCGCGTGGGAGCGCGAGTTGGAGCAGGCGCCGGTGGTTCCCGACCGGCCGCTCACCATCCTCTGTGTTGCGCATTTGTACCCGCGCAAAGATGTCGGTACGCTGCTGCGGGCGACGAGCCGGTTGCCGGAGAGCGTGCGGCTGCGCATTGTAGGTGATGGTCCCGAGCGCAAGCGGCTCGAGCGGATGGGCGGTCGCGCAAGCTTCCTCGGCCACATCCCTCGAGCTGCGCTGCTGCAGGAGTATCGCAATGCCGATGTTTTCTGCCTGCCCAGCCGTCAGGAGGGGTTCGGGATCGTGCTGTTGGAATCCATGGCTTCGGGTCTTCCCATCGTCGCGGCACGCGCGGCGGCAATTCCAGAGGTCGTAGCGGAAGGGACGAACGCGCTGCTGTTTGCCCCCGGTGATCCCGGCGAGCTAGCCGATGCTCTCCAGCGTCTTTTGGCGGATGCTCGCTTGCGGGAGCAGATGGCTGCGGCGTCGCGCCGCCACGTGCGGAAGTTCGAGGCGGCGGTGGTTGCGGAACAGTTCCTCGCGGCCATCAGTGCAGGCTGACAATCAGGGCGACTGCCGCGGCGGCCGAAGCCAGCGCGGCCAGGCCGGCCACCACAGTCACCCAGCGGGAGTTCGTCCACGGGCCCATGATGCGGGGGTTGCAGGTAATCAGCAGCAACAGCAGCATCAGGCCGGGAGCCAAAAAGCCCTGCACAATGCCGGCGGCGATGAGCGCGTGGATGGGATTCATGCCCAGATAATTCAGCCCTGCGGCGACGATCATGACCGCGGTGATGATCCAGTAGAACTGGGGCGCATCCTTGCGCTTGGCCGAAAGGCCGCTCTTCCATCCGGCCGCGTCACAGACGACGTAGGCCGCGCCTATTGTCATCACCGGAATGGCCAAAAAGCCGACCGCAATGACCCCCACCGCAAACAGAACGCCGGCAGCGTGTCCGGCCAGGGGCGCCAGTGCCTGCGCCGCCTCTGCAGCGGTGTGAATGCTGCCCCAGCGCGTGGGATAGATTGTGGCGGCGGTAGACAGCAAGATGAAATACATGATCACGACGCTGAAAAACATCCCCAGGACAACGTCCCATGCCAAGGATTTGAGGGTGGTAGCCGAAGTGGTGGACGTACGGTCGCTGAGGCGGCGCCGTCCCATGGAGATGTCCTCTTCGACCTGTTGACTGGCCTGCCAGCCGTAAAGATAAGTCGATCCCGAGGTGCCGATCATGGCGACCAGCACCGCCAGGTAATCTCGATTCCAATGGATCTGTGGGACGAGAGTGGCTTTTACCGTCTGCAGCAAATCCGGCTTCGCCAGCAATGCCGAACCAATGTAGGCCAGCAGGGCGAGGGCGAGCCAGCGGAACGCGTTGCGGATCCAGGTATAGGAGCCGAATAGCTGAATGGCTAAAATGCCAGCGGCTATCGGCAGAACCCAGAACAGCCCCGGCAGGGGACTGAGGAGGTGTAAGGCCGCTCCCACGCCGCCCAGATCCGCCGCTGCCTCAATAACGTTGCCCGCTACGATGGCCACAACCACGGTGGTCAGGATCCATCGCGGGTAGTGCTGCCTGATTACGGCGGCAAAACCGACGCCGGAGACGTGGCCGATTTTGGCGGCCAGGTACATGACCACCGTCATCAGCGGAAACAGCACCGGAGCAGCCCAGAGGATTCCGGGGCCGAACGCTGCACCGGCGCTGGCATACGTGCCGATTGCCGAGGGATCGTCGTCGGCGGCGCCGGTGATGATGCCGGTGCCGACCGCCTGCACGGTTCCGCCGGGGGTGTGGGCAGGCAGGTGCGGCAGCGGACGGTGGTGGACGCGCCGTTCGGTGATTACGGGCATGGGAGAAGCTGCAATGTGAGAGACATGCTCCTAAGGTGCGGGTTGCTTGCATCGTCGAGTGGCTCGCCCCACCCGGCCAAGCCGGGCGACCCTCTGACGGCGGTCAGCGATCAGCGGTAAGCAGTCAGCGGGGTTCGATACCTGCGCGGGTCCGGAATTGGAGCGGTAATAAGGCGGCGGGTGGGGCACGTGCCACTTCCTGTTGACTTCCTACAGAAAGGCACGTACACTCCCTTCTGTTGGCTTTCTAAAGGAGATCCGATGGGAGAAAGCAAAGCCGATCGAATCACAGGCGCGGGGCCCCGCGTGGCTGCGCCACGCGACCCGCTTGACGCCGGGTCGGGCCGGGGGCCCCAGCAGCCCCAGCCCGCCCCCGGCGTGTTGCGCGGGACGCTGGATCTTTTGGTGCTCAAGACGCTGGAGACGCTGGGGCCGCTGCACGGCTACGGCATCGCACGGCGCATCGAGCAGGTCTCCGAAGATCTGCTGGCGATTAATCAGGGCACGCTGTATCCGGCACTGCTGCGGCTGGAGCAGAGGGGCTGGATACGGTCGGAGTGGGGGGCGAGTGAAAATAACCGGCGGGCGCGCTACTACTCGCTCACCGCGGCTGGGCGGAAGCAGTTGAGCAACGAAACCCGCGAATGGCGGCAGATGGCGGCGCTGATGGCGCGGGTGCTGGCGGGAGGCGAACGTGGCTGACGAGGGCCGGCTGCGGGAGGAGCTGGCGCAGCATCTGGCGGAGCTGACGGCCGAGTACGAGCGGCAGGGGCTGGCGCCCGAGACGGCGCGGCGGGCGGCGCGGTTGAGGCTGGGCGGGGAAGATCAAATCCGCTCGCTGTGGCGCGACGCGCGGCGGTTCTCATGGATGGAGCACTGGGGGCGCGATCTGCGTCTGGCAGCACGCTCGCTGCGGCGCTCGCCGGGCTACGCCGCGGCGGTGATCATTACGCTGGCGTTGGCGATTGCTGCCAACGCGGCTATCTTTAGCGTGACCGACGCCTTGCTGCTGCGGCCGCTGCCTTATGTCCAGCCGCAAGAGTTGGTCATCGCACAGGGCTCCAGCCGCGCGCATCGTTGGGCCGGCATCTCCTATCCGCAGTTTCGAGCCTGGCGCGACCAGAACCATAGCTTTAGCGCAATGGCGGCGTGGGGCGGGGCCGATGGCGTGCTCACCGGACGTGGGCAGGCGGTGCATTTGACGGGCATGATCGTTTCGGCCAATTTGTTTTCGCTGTTGGGCATACGGCCAGCCGTCGGACGATTTTTCCGGCGCGGCGAAGATCGCCCGCACGCCGATGACGGGGTCGACGCCATAGTGATCAGCCATCGCCTGTTCGAGCGGCGCTTTGGCGGCGGGGCCGCGGCATTGGGTCGTGTGCTCCATATTTCGGGCCATGAGTTCGTGCTGGTGGGCGTGGCGCCGCGCGGCTTCGTGTTTCCGCCGGGCATGGCCGAGGATTATTGGATCACGGCGGCGGCCTGGGCGGAGGCGAAGCCGGGGTTGGCGCCGCCGAGCCAGTCGACTGGCTTCAGATTCCTGGAGCCGATTGCGCGCCTGCGGCCCGGCGTGAGGGCCGAACAGGCCACGCGCGATCTGGATGCGATTGCTGCCGCGCTGCGCCGGCAGCATCACAACGGCGGGATGTATTCGGATGCCCGGGTTTCGGGTTTCCGGCAGACCTTCGTGGCAGCGTTTGCCACCGAGTTGAAGTTATTGTGGGTGGGGGCGGGTTTAGTGTTGCTGCTCGCCTGCGCCAACCTGGCGGGCTTGGGCATCGCGCGCGGCATGGCGCAGTTGCCGGCGCTGCGCACGCGTGTGGCTTTGGGAGCGCGGCCGCGTGACCTGATGGCGGGTATGCTCGCCGAAACCACGATGCTTGCGATTGGGGGTTGCGCTGCGGGTATGGCGCTGGCCTGGCCGGTGATTTTAGAGCTTGGCCGGCAGATGGAGGCTCCGGGGTTCACTCCGGTTCTCGACGGAAGGGTTGTGGGCTATACCGTGGCGCTGGGGGTTGCCGCCATGGTGCTGATCGGCTGCTGGCCAGCCTGGATGGCAAGCCGTGGCGCGGCCGCCGCCGCCGACGCTCGTGTCACGGGAGGACGTGAAGCGCATCGGAGCCGCAGCGTGCTGGTGATCGCGGAAGTTGCGATCGCGCTGGTGCTGGTAGCGGCTGCGGGATTGCTGGGCCGCACGCTGTACCATATGGCGCACCGCGATCCCGGATTCGATCCGCGCCAGGTGCTGACCGCGCAATTGACGCTTCCCGTGGCGATGCCGCTGGCCCGCCGTGCGGAGGTCGTGCGCAAATTCCTGGATCGTGTGGGCGAGCTGCCGGGCGTGAGCGCGGCCTCGGCCGGCTTCACCCTGCCGTGGAGCGGGATGTGGAGTCTCAATTCGCTGGCTGGAGCGGGCGGCAAGCCAATGCCGCGTGGCCACGGCTTCGGGTTTGATGTGGTGCAAGTGACGCCTGGGTATTTTCGCAGCCTGCGCATGCGTATGCTGCGCGGGCATGGTTTTGACGAGCACGATACGGTCAAGGCGGCTCCGGTGGTCGTTGTGAACCAGCGCTTTGTTGCCGAGCTGCGCCAAGCCATGCCTTCATTGCGAACTGAGGCTGCCGTCGGCATGGCCGTGAAGCCCTACATTGGCAACAACATGCCCGCGCACGATTGTAGGCGTGGTTGGCGATATCGTGACGCCTGGCAGCGCCACGCACGCGGCGCTATACCTGCCCTACGCGCAGGACGCGGATGTCTGGTCGCTGTCGCTGGCGGTGCGCGTGGCGCGAGGCGATCCGATGGTGCTGCTGCCTGCGGTGCGGCGGCAGTTGACTGAGGTGAGCCGGGATCTCGCGCTGGGCGATGCGCAGCCGCTGACGGCGAACTGGGACAACTGGGGTCAGCAGCCTGAGATGGCAGCGGGCACGGCGGGCATCTTTGGAATATTGGCGTTGCTGCTGGCGGCGACGGGGCTGTATGGACTGATGGCGTACGCGGTGCGGCAGCGCCAGCGGGAGCTGGGGGTGCGGATAGCGCTGGGGGCGCAGCGGAGCGACCTGTATCGGCTGATTTTGGGGATGGGGTTGAGGCTTACGGTTATCGGGCTGGGGATAGGTGCGGCGGGGGTTTGGGCGGTACGCGGGCTGATTGGCAGCCAACTTTATGGCCTCAGCCCGCTCGATCCGGCGACGCTGGCGGCGGCGACCGGCGTCCTGGCGGGGGCGGCGGTGGTGGCTTGTTGGCTGCCGGCACGGCGGGCGGCACGCGCTGACCCAATGCGGGCGCTGCGAACGGAGTAAGGCGGCTCAGTCGGTGATCCCGACGACCTGGAGGCCGTAGAGGCGGGCGGCGCGGGCGAGTGCGCGGTCATGAGTGGCGAATCCGAGTCCGCCGTGGAGCTCGTGCCAGAACAGGGCGCTGGCGAGATGAATTGCATCCAGCGCCTTCAGCGGCACGGCCAGTGGCCCGCCAGCGCGCGTCAGAATCGCCCGCGTGAGGTCAATCTCCTGCACGTGATCCAAAACCAGCGAGAGCAAAGCACGCCTTGTCTGCCAGCTCGGCTGCGGGGGCTGCTCCAGGCGAATGCGATCCAGGGAACGCAAGCACTCGACGCCGGTTAGCGGGCTGGCGACCACGGTTTCCCTCCGTTTTGCCAGCTCCAAAAAACCTGGTTGCCGGTAGACATAGCGCAACACGACGGATGAATCCAGATATAGAAACGCCATCAGCGCCGCCCGCGGTCCTGGAGCAGCATTTCGACTACGTCGAAGTCGACGTCGTTGGGTGGCGGCAGCGGGAGCCCCCGCAAGTCGCCCTTGCCGCTCCGGATGCGAATCCCGTTAGCCTGCGCCGGCCCCAGTCGCGCGACCGGCGTGCCGCGGTCGGTGACCGTAATTGCTTCACCCTCACGGGCCTCGCGCAGATATTGGCTGAGATGAGCCTTGAAATCGGCAATGCCTACCTGCTTCATGCCCTCATGGTAACCTGTACGGGTCACGGGCGCAAGGGGTTAGAATCGCATATGGTCCGCAAGGGGGAAATGGCGCCACGGCTTGAGGTGAGCGACCACGCCGGCGTGCCGCAAAGCATTGCTACGCTGAGCGGGTCGCGGGGGCTGGTGCTGCTGTTTTATCGGGGCTACTGGTGACCGTTTTGTATCCACCAGTTGGTGGCATTTCAACGGTATGCGGAGGCATTTGCGGGCGCCGGTTACCCGCTGGCGGCGCTGTCGGTGGATCCGCCGGCGCGAGCGGCGAAGCTGCGGCAGGATCTCGAATTGAGCTTTCCGCTGCTGTGTGACCCGGCGCGGGCGACGGTGCAGGCGTGGGATTTGTACAACCGGCGCGAGCGGGGCGGCATTGCGGTGCCGGCGACGGTGATCCTGGCGGCGGATGGGTACATCGAATTGTTCGCGCGGGAAGCGATGGCGCAGCGGCTGCGTGCGAGCGATGTTCTCGCCGCTGTCACCTCGGGGGGCGGTTCACCGGTGAAGCACGGCTTTTGGCCGGGGATGCGGGACTGGTGGCGGGCACTCGTACACTAGCGGAGTGACCCTGCTGCTGGTTTTCGCGATCACGCTGGTGATCGCGGTGCTGATTTCTGCGCTGGTGCAGCGCACGGTGCTGTCGACCACGGTGCTGTTTTTGTTTGCCGGGTTGCTGGCCGGACGCGGGGCCTTTGGAGCGCTGCCGGGACTGGGGCCGCAATGGTTGCGCATCCTGGCGGAGCTGGCACTGTTCAGCGTGCTGTTTACCGACGGCATGCGCGCGGGCGGCGAACCGTCGCCGCCCGGCGCGCGGGCGCTGGTGACGCGGGCGCTGGCTATCGGCATGCCGCTGACGATCGTCGGCATTGCCGCGCTGGCGCACTATTTGCTCGGCTTCGACTGGATCGAAGGCATTTTGCTGGGATCGGTGCTGAGCCCGACGGACCCGATCTTCGTCTCGGCGATTTTCCGCTTTGATGCGGTGCCGGAGCGGTTGCGGCGGCTGCTCAACGTGGAAAGTGGCATTAACGACGGCATCGCGCTGCCGCTAGTGGTGATTTTTCTGGGCGAACTGGCGTTGCAGCCGGCGAGCCTGGGCATGGTGGCGGTGGAGCTGGCTGCGGGCGTGGGTATCGGGATCGTGATTCCGTGGCTGGCGATCCGGCTGGAAGCCAGCCGCTTCTTTGGCGCGGCGGGGATTCTGCGGCCGCTCAATGCCTTTGCCATCGGCTTGCTGGTGCTGGCGGTGAGCTGGCGCGTACACGCCAATATTTTTCTGGCAGCTTTTGCGGCCGGCATTGCCGTGGCGCGGTTCAACCCGGAGGTGCGCGCGGCGTTTCACGAGTTTGGCGAAGGAGTGACGGAGCTGCTGAAGCTAGCGGCGATTCTGATCTTCGGCTTGCAGATGGCGCCGAATTTGTTTCTACCACTGAGCGGGGCGGCGATTGCGTTCGTTTTGCTCTCGCTGGCGGCGGTGCGGATGGTGGCGATTGAGATTGCGATGATCGGGAGCGCGCTCTCAAGAGGAGAAACGCTGGCGGCGGGCTGGTTTGGGCCGAAAGGGTTCGGCTCGGTCGTCTACGGGCTGATGATTCTGGAATTGGCCACGCCCGCGGCGGAGGACATGGCGCACCTGGTCGGACTGGTGATTATGCTTTCGATCGTGGTTTATTCCTCGACCGATATTCTGATCGCGCGCTGGTTTGAGAGGCGAGCTACATCGCCAGCGGTACCCGAACGCCCATGAGCTGCAAGGCTTCAGCGAGCCGCCGCTGCGTCAGGCGCACGATGGCGAGCAGAAACGCGCGCTTATCGGCGTCCGGTTCCTGCAAGACGGGGTGGTGGTGGTAGTAGGTGTTGAAGGCGCGCGCGAGCTCGAAGGCGTACTTGGCGAGCATGGCGGGTTCGCGGGCTTCGACGGCATTGCGCGCGGCCTGCTCGAGCCCTGCGGCGAGCCAAAGTAAATTCCAGTGATCGGGTTCGTTCAGGTAGTGTGACCAGGATTGCTGAAATGTTGCGTCCGGCGCGCTGCCGGCTTTGTCGAGAATGCTCTGGGCGCGGACGGCGGCGTATTGGACGTAGGGGCCGGTTTCGCCTTCGAAATTGAGCGCTTCCTTGAAATCGAAGACGATGACTGTGTTGCGTGTGAACTTGAGCAGGAAGTAGCGCAGTGCGCCAATGGCGATGGCATCGGCGGCGTCGCGCTGCGCGGCTGCGGGCATGTCGGGATGGCGCTTGGCGACTTCTTCGTGGGTGCGCGCCTGGAGGCGGTCGAGCAAGTCGTCGGCCTTGACGCCGGTGCCTTTACGGCCGGAAACATCCACGCGCTTCTCGCCTTCGGCGGCGGCGTAGCCGAGTTCGGCGGCGCAGGCGGGCGATAGGGCCACCATCTCATAGCTGAAATGAACGCTGTGTTCGGCCTGTTGCGCGTAGCCCAGGGCGCGGAGGCCATCGACGACGACATCCTGCAAATAGGTCTGGCGGGTATCAATTACGTTAAACACCCAGCCGGCGCGGCCAAAGGCGGGAGCGGCGGGGTCACGCGCGAGCGCCGTACGCCAGGCGATGTGACGGTTCGGGTATTGGTAGAACGGGGTGTAGCCGAACTCCAAGGGCAGCAAGCCGAATTTCCAAAGCTGGTAGGCGATATCTTTGGCGACGTAGGTGACGGTGCCGTTGGAGCGCACGATCACCTTGGTGTCTTCCTCGCCCTCGGCGGTTTCCGTTCCGGGCCGGTCCATGACCCAGCAGCCGGCGTTCTTGCCTTCGGTTTCCAGCCGGATCGCCTGGCGCTCCTGCAGCAAGCGGAACGCGTGATCCCAGAGGTGCAACTGCAGGATTTCGCTTTCGCGCGGCAGCAGGTCGTAGGCGATGCCCAGCCGCTGCATGGTCTGCAAGTGGGCGCGGGCGATGGCGGTCGAGATGCGATCGGCCAGCGCGGCCACGGGGTTGTCGCCAGCTTCAATGGCGTGCAGCGTGTCTGGGCGCCAGGTCTTCAGCGCGGCTTCGTCGTCGGCGTAGCGTTGCGAGATGGCGGCGTACTGATCCCAGCAGAGGTAATCGAAACGGACGCCGGGGCCGGCGAGAGCCGCCTCGACGCGCGCCGCCGCGGCTTCGACCGTGGAGGGTTCCGCCAAATGGATAAAAGCTGCGACCACATCGGCGACCTGCACGCCGGTGTTGTCCTGAAGGTTTTGAACCTCGACGTGCTCGCCGCGTCCGCGCAGCAGCCGCACCCAGGTATCGCCCAGCACGGCATTGCGGAGATGACCGATATGGGCGGCTTTGTTGGGGTTGATATTGGTGTGTTCGACGATAACCTTGGGATTGCCCGGCTGGCTGCGGGCGGCGGCGGGTTCGGTGACGCTAAAGGCAGAGCGGGCGGCGGCGAGGCGGTCGACGTAGAAGTTGAGATAGCCGGCGCCGGCGACCTCGAGCCGGGCAAAGCCGGGCGGTAGGGCCAGCTCGGCGGCGATTTCCTGCGCCAACTGGCGCGGAGCGCGGCGCTGCTGCTTGGCCAGCTCGAAGCAGAAGGGCAGGGCGAACTCGCCCAATTCAGGCCGCGGGGGCTGCTCCACGACCCACTGTGCGGGCTCGAAGTCATAGCGCTGCCGCAGATGGGCGCGCACCGCCTCACCCAAACTCTGTTCTAAAGCCAAGTACACGGGGAACCGAAATGATTATAACGGGAGTGGGCCGAATCTCCATCTGGCTGTGCTATTGTGAGACTCTCCCCGGTCCAAAGAAGATGAGTATTCGCACCCTGTTTAGCGTTTTTTCGAGCGACCTGGCCATCGACTTGGGTACGGCCAACACCCTGGTCTACGCGCGCGGGAAGGGCATCGTCGTCAACGAGCCTTCTATCGTCGCCATCAATCGGGTTAACGGCGAGGTCGAGGCGGTAGGCAAGGAGGCCAAGGAGATGCTGGGCCGCACGCCCGGCAACATCGTGGCTATCCGGCCGATGAAGGACGGCGTCATCGCGGACTTCAAAGTCACCGAGAAGATGCTGAACTACTTCATCCAGAAGGCGCACAACCGGAAGGTGTTGGTGCATCCGCGCATCGTCATCGGCGTGCCCAGCGAGATTACGCAGGTGGAGAAGCGGGCGGTCATGGATTCGGCGTATCGCGCCAAGGCGAGCGAAGTCTTTCTGGTGGAGCAGGCGATGGTGGCGGCGATCGGGGCCGGACTGCCGATTACCGAACCGAGCGGGAACATGGTGGTCGATATCGGCGGAGGGACCACCGACATCGCGGTGATTTCGCTCTCCGGCATTGTTTACTCGCGCTCGGTGCGCGTGGCCGGCAACGAGATGGACGACGCCATCACCAATTTCCTGAAGCGTAAGTACAACCTATTGATTGGCGAACGCACGGCCGAGCAGGTGAAAATCAGCATCGGCTCGGCGTATCCGCTGGATCAGCCGGAGACGTTTGAGATCAAGGGCCGCAATCTGATCGAGGGCGTGCCCAAGACGCTGGTGATTCAGGATGCGGAAGTGCGGGAAGCGCTGAGCGAGAGCGTGGGCACGATTATCAATGCCATCCGGGTGGCGCTGGAGCGCACGCCGCCGGAGCTGAGCGCGGATATCAGCGACAAGGGCATCGTGCTGACGGGCGGCGGAGCGTTGCTCAAGAACCTGGATAAGCGTATCCGCGAAGAGACCGGGTTGCCGGTTTCCATTGCCGACGATCCGCTGGCGAGCGTAGTGCTGGGCACGGGGAAAATGCTCAGCGACTTCAAGCTGCTGCGCAAAATCTCCATTGATCAGTGATACAGGCGGTGGTGGGTGGTGGTGGGCGCGGGGCACCGGGGATTGACAGGGTAGGGTTGGTGGCGGAAAGCTGATAGCTGATGGCAGAGTTGCGGCATTACGGGCACGGTCGTTGGGTGCTGGTGGGCCTGGTGGTGGGTCAACTCCTTCTGCTTGGCTACCAGATCCGAAGCCCCGAGGCCGGCGGCATCCGGTTGATCCGGCTTTGGAGTGCTGAAGCGGTCTTGCCGGCGGAGCGGATCTCGCAGCATTACGTCAGCAAGGTGCGGGATTTCACCGCGAATTATGTCGCGCTGCGCGGCGTTCATCAGCAAAATCAGCAATTGCAGAAGCAGGTGACCGAGCTGGAGTTGCAGAACCAGCAGCTTCGGCAGGCGGTGCGGGATTTGCCGCGGCTGGACGCGCTGCTGGGATTTCGCCGGTCTTTTACGATGATTACCATGCCGGCGCAGGTCATCAGCCACGGAGCGAGTCCTGATGCCCAGGCGATTTACGTGAACCGGGGGCGCAACCAGGGTCTGCGTACCAATATGGCGGTAATCACGCCGCAGGGACTGGTGGGCAAGCTCAGCCAAGTGCTCGCCAACTCCTCGCAGGTGCTGCTTCTTACCCAGGCGGACGCTGGGGTGGGGGTTCTGGTGGGCGCGCAAGGCTATCGCGGCATTCTGCATGGCTTGGGCGCCGGGGCGGCGCAAGTCGAGCACGTTTTGAAGAACGAAGTGGTGAAGCCCGGAGACGAAGTGGTCACGTCAGGCGAAGATCAGGTATACCCCAAAGGTATCCCTGTGGGAACGGTGACGGCGGTTCTCACCAGTCATGATGGAATCTTCAAGGCGCTGGCGGTGAAACCGGCCGCCGAACTGGGGCGCTTGCAGGATGTCCTGGTGATCACCGCGCAATTACCGGTGCCGGCAGAGTCGCAAGAAGCCGGCCTGACAGCCGCGGATGCTCGTGAAGAACGACTGCCCGGGTTGGAGCAGCCGGCCGCCGGCATTGGTCCGATCAACCCGCAGCAGTTGCAGATTGCCATACCCACGCCGCCGCCGGTGATTCCCATGCCTCCGCAGGCGGCTGGCGTGACCAAACCGGCACCCAAGGCCGCGCAGAAGCCAAGTGGTGGCGGTGGGCACGGCGAGCTGTGAATTTCTTGCCCTCATAGTGTGACCAAAGCCGCGGTCACGACGTTTACACTAGAAAGCACTCTTATGTCGACCCCATTAACTGGCACGGGGCCCCGCCCGGCTGTGCCGTGCGACCCGCTCGGCGCTCGACAGGGCCGAGGGCCCGTGGCCCCGACCCTGTCGGCGAGGACCGCATACGCCTTACGTCTGTACTGCCTGCCAGTGGCCCTGGCGGTCGCGGTGGCGCTGAATTCGGCTTGCAGTTCGGTTGCCACGGCGCAGAAGCCGGCGGCGAGCCCGCAGGCGAGTGTGGCGGCAAAAAATCCGGCGATTGCCAACTACAGCACGGTCACCGTTGCGCCGGGGAAATTGACGCGCGATCTGCGTGTCTCGGGAACCACACAAGCGGTGCGTAGCCAGGTCATCCGGGTGCCGCGCATCCGGGGTGCGGGTTTCATGAAGATTCTGGTCAATATTGTGGCCAGCGGCACGAAGGTGACTCAAGGCGAGATCCTGGCCAGCTTTGACGACACGCAGGTGGCGCAGGATGCCCTGGACGACAAGGCGACCTACGAGGCCTCGGTGCATAAGGTCGCCAACCAGGCGGCGGTGAATAAAGCCAATAGCGAGACGCGGGCGGCTACCCTGAAGCAGGCGCAAACGAACTTCGGCAATGCTGAGCTGGAGCTGTCGAAGGGGCCGGTGCTGACCGAGATTCAGCTCAAGTCGGACCAGATTAACGTCACCAACTTCAAAGCGGATATTGCCAGCATTGAGAAGCAGAATGTCCTAATGGCGAAGGCCGATGCCGCGCAGTTGCGGGTGTTGCAACTGCAAAGCGATCAGGCGAAGGTGAATTGGGAGCGGGACGAGGGCAACGTCGAGGCACTGACGATTCGCGCGCCCATTTCCGGCATGGTGGGGCTGGTGCCGGTGCGCCGCAGCGATGGCATGGGGCCGGCGGAACCGGGAGATCAGCTTTTCAGCGGCCAGGAGCTGCTGCGCATATTTGACCCTACCAACATGGAGGTCAACGCGCAAATCAATGAGGCCGATGACGCCACCCTCACCCCGGGCATGAAAGGCACGCTCACGCTGGATGCTTTTCCGGGAGTGGTGTTGCCGGTGCATCTGCTGACGGCCAGTCCGATTGCGGTGGCGACGGGCGGGTTCGGCGACACGGTGCGCACGTTTTCGGCGTTGTTTCAGGTGGACGCGGCCAGCGCCAAGTTGCTGCCCGATCTATCTGCGGCGATCGATCTGAAGATCACCAGTCCGCAGTCGCATTTGCTGGTGCCGCGCCGGGCGGTGCATTTCGGGCAGAGTCAGCCCTACGTGATCGTGCAGACGGCGGATGGCCAGTGGAAGCAGCAAAAAGTTCAGTTGGGCAACTTTGACAACCAGCAAGTGCAGATTCTAGCCGGGCTGAAATCGGGGCAACGCGTGCAGGTTCCGGCCGTCATTATTGGAGCGGGTGAATAGCGATGAAACGCTGGTTGCAAATCGTCGTGGTGATCCTTATTGCGGGAGCGGTGTATTACGGCGTGCGAGCCTTCCGCTCCAAAGCCATGGCGCCGGACGTACCCACGGTGAGCGCGCGCCAGGGTACGTTTCAGGTGACCGTGTCGGTGCGTGGTTCTCTGAATCCGGTGCGCTCGGTGCAAATTCAGGCGCCGCGCATCAGCGGACTGATCATCGCCTCGCTGGCGCCTTCGGGCAGCCTGGTACACGCCGGAGAGGTGGTGGCTACCTTCGATTCCGGCACGGCCAAAGATGTGCAGGTCTCCGATCTGGCGACGCTCAATCAGGCGAAAGCCCAGTTGGCGCAAGTTCAGGCGCAGGCCAAGATTACCGATCAGCAGGATGCCCTGGATCTCGCTACGGATGAAAATGCGGTCGCCAAGGCGAAATTGAATGTGGTGCTGAAGTCGGTGCAAAGCGCAATTGACGGCAAGGAAGCCAAACTGGCGCTGGGCATGGCCGAAGAACAGCTCAAGGTGGAAAAGGCGACGGTACAGTCGCACAAGGCGTCCAGCGCGGCGCAGATCGCTACCGATCTGCGCTCGGAGGAGAAGGCCCAGGCGGACTACGATCTGATCAGCAAACAGATTGAAGAGATGACGGTGCATGCGCCGATTACCGGGCACATTACCTATCTGATGAACCACTCCAATGGGCACGACAACGAGGCGCCCTTCAAGGTGGGCGACAGTGTGTGGGGCAACGGCGCCTTCGCGGAAATTCCGGACATGAAAACGCTGCAGGTGCTGGCGAAGGTCTCGGAAGTCACCCGCGGGCAACTGCTGGCCGGCCAGCCGATCCGGATGACGCTGGATTCGTTGCCGGAGCTGCCGATTCGGGGCAGGATATTGTCGATTTCCGCGCTCACCGAACCCGACTTCGGGACGACCTGGCCGCCGCCGCAGGTCTTTCGCGTCAACGCCTCCATCGATCAGTTCTCGCCGCGCATGCAGCCGGCGATGAACGGCAGCGTGGATGTGGTGACCAAGCGCATCCCCAACGCCATCATTGTGCCGGCGGAGGCCATTTTCCCGATTGAGGGGAAGCCCAATGTTTACGTGCAGAATGGGGATCACTTTACGCCGGCGCCGGTGAGCGTGCTGGCGCGCTCGGCGGACAATGCCGCGGTTTCCGGAATCCAGGCGGGCACGCGCATCGCGTTGAAGCAGCCGCAGCCGGGCAAGATCAAACACTGAAAGTCAGATCATGACCAGTCCCGTTCCCCCGCTTACCGAAGTTACGCCGCCGCCCAAGCGATTGGGCCGCAATGGCGGCTCGGCGCTGACGCGCCTGCTGCGCTGGGTCATCGTCATCGCGGTAGTGTTGGCGGTCGCCTGGGGAGCCTGGGCGCTGATCCGCGCGCTCAATCCCTCGCCTACGGCGGGCGTTCCCACCGCGATCGTGCAACGGAGCCCGGTGCGGCTGCAAGTGTTCGCGCCGGGCACGCTCCAAGGCGGCAATGCCGATTTGCTGGTAGGACCCTCCATCCGTCATGGGCAACTGACGATCAGCTCCCTGCTGCCCCCCGGCACGCTGGTGAAGCCGGGTGATGTGGTTGTGCAGTTTGATACCACGCAGGAGCATTACAGCCTCACGCAGGCCGAAGAGGCGCTGGATCAGGCGCGGCAGCAGGTGGCGCTGGCAGAATCGCAAACGGCGGCGCAAACCGCCTCGGACAACTACGCGCTGGTCAATGCGCGGTATCAGATCCAGCTCGACAAATTGCAGGTGCAGCAGAATCCGATTCTGCCGCAGATTCAGGCGCAGGAAAACGACCTGCAGTTGAAATCGGATCAGGCCCGGCTGGCGCAACTGGAACACGATATCGCCAGCCGCAAGGCCAGCAACGAGGCCACCATCGCGGTGCAACTGGCGGCGGAGAAGAAAGCGGAAGCCGACGCGGCTACGGCACAAGCCGATATTGCGGCCATGACGCTACGCGCCTCCCATGCCGGCTACGTGGCGATTGAAACCAACTCGGGCTTCATGCGCGGGTTCGCGGGGCAGGCGGCACAGGACTTTCAGGTAGGCGACACGGTTCGCCACGGTCAGACGGTCGCTGAAATTCCGGATACGAGTTCCTGGCAGGTGGCGCTCCAGGTGAACGAGCTGGACGCTGGGCACCTGCAGCCGGAACAACCGGTGGCGATCAATTTTATTCCGCTCCCGGGCCGCACATTCCACGGCAGCATCACGGCGCTGGGCCAGGCCACGGGTCCGGTGTGGGACCGGCAAGTGGAGTGCGATGTGAAGCTGCTGGATCCTTTACCCGAGCTGCACCCTGGCTTTACCGCCAACGCGGTAGTGACGACCGATGTGATGCCGAATGTGCTCCACGCCCCCGCGCAGACCGTCTTTAACCAAGCCGGCCAGCAAGTGGTCTTCCTCCGCCGCAGTGGAGAATTTGCCCAGGTGCCGGTGAAGGTGATTGGGCGCAGCGAAAGCCAGGTGGTGCTGGAAGGCGTGGCGCAAGGCGACGTGCTGGCGCTGACCAATCCCCAAAATCGCGCCAGCGGAGGTGGCGGCAGCGCGGCGGACGCTACGCCCTCCCCGGGCGCAAAGCCAGGCCAGGAACGCGGCGCGGGCGGCCGGCGCGGGGGCCGCGGGGGCCGCGGAGGCCGCGGAGGCTTTGGCGGCCGTGGTGGTCCTGGCGGGGGCGGGCCCGGCGGCGGACCCGGCGGCGGGGGTCGAGGACTTTAAATGAACGATTTCTCACGGATTGGAACTGACCTGGTTCAGGCCAGCCAGAACCTGCGTGCGCAAAAGACGCGCACGATGCTGACCGGCCTGGGCATGGTCTTCGGGGTGGGCGCCGTGATCGGCATGCTGGCGATCAGCGCGGGCGCCAAACAGCAAGCCCTGGCGACGATTGAAGCCCTGGGCGTGCATAACCTGATGGTGGACTCCATCGCGCCCGGCAGTCCCCAGGAACTGCAGGCGCGGCGGCTTACCTCGCCGGGATTGACGATGCGCGACGTGCGCATCATTCAGGCCAACCTCGATGGCTTGAGCCAACTTTCGCCGCGGCGGTCGCTGCACCCGCAGAACCTGATGCCGCAGCCGACGCAGGCGATGCCAGCGCTGGAAGGCGTGGATCCATCGTTTGCCTCGATCCATGGGTTTCATGCGCTCGAGGGCAGCTTCTTCGATCAACTGGATAACGCCGCCAGCGCGCCGGTGGCGGTGCTGGGTCAGACTGCGAAAGTCAGTTTGTTTGGCTATACGGCCGCGGTAGGCAAATACATCAAGGTCAACGACGGCTGGCTGCGGGTGATCGGCGTGCTCGATGAACAGTTGAGCGGAGGCGCGACCAGCCGTGACTGGAACAACGTCATCTACACGCCGCTGAACACTTTCGACAACCGCTTCTACGACAACAGTTTTCGCCAGAAGGATTTTCTCGACGGTGTGGACATGAGTCTGAAGCCCAGCGCCAACAGCGTTGCCGCGGCGGCGGTGGTGACCGCCATTCTCAATTCGACGCATCACAATACCGACGATTTCAACGTGACCGTTCCGGCGGCACTGCTGGCGCAACAGCAGCAGACGCAGCGCATCTTCACGCTGGTCATGGTCGCCGTCGCGGCGATCTCGCTGCTGGTGGGCGGCATCGGGATCATGAACATCGTGCTGGCGACGGTCATGGAGCGCACGCGCGAAATTGGGGTGCGGCGGGCCACGGGAGCGCGCCGGACCGACATTCTGCGGCAGTTCCTGGCGGAGGCGGTGCTGATTTCGCTGTCGGGCGGTGCGCTGGGCATCTTATTCGGCTACATCCTTTCCTGGACGATTGCGGCCACCGCGCACTGGCCAACGGTGGTCACCAGTTGGTCGATCATTATCGCTTTCGGCGTGTCGGTTGGCGTGGGGGTACTGTTCGGCATTTATCCCGCCCGCAAAGCCGCGCGCATTGATCCTATCGAGGCTCTTCGCTATGAATAGTTCGCGTCTCCGTGTGGCCGTTACTCTGGTTGCGGTCCTGGCCTTTGCCGTGGTGGCTGCACCGCTCGGTGCGCAAACCATCCTGCATTTCCACCTCAGCCCACCCACGGTGCAGCCCATCGAAGGCCTGAACCAGCGCATTCAAAACGGTGATTTGCATCTGACGCTGGAGGATTTTCTGCAACTGGTGCTCAAAAACGATACCGCCGTGCATTTGCTGCAATTGAACGACAATGCCGCGGACTATGGGGTGATTGCCGCCAACAGCCCGTTTGATCCCAGCATCACGGCCAGCTTCAACGGCACCCGCAATGTGCAGCCGCAGACGAGTCAGATCAGCGGCGCCGAGACGCTCAGCAGCCTGAGTCAGCGCAGCTCGATTGGATACTCGCAGGTGTTATCGAGCGGCCAGACGATCCTGGCGGATTTTGGCACCAACCGGAATTCCAGCAACGCCTTGTTCAACACCTTCAATCCCAGCCTTGGCGCCAACCTCGGATTTTCATTTACCCAGCCCTTACTGCAGAACCGCTCCGGGCTGCAGGCCAAGACCCCCTTGCTCGTCGCCAAGACGCAGGTGCTGGTGGTGAGCGACCAGACGCAGGCTTCTATCGCCACCGACATCCAGCAGGCAGCCGATCAGTACTGGCAAACGGTGCAGGCGCGTGACCAGATCAAAGTGCAGCAGCAGGCCGTGAATCTGGCGCAGCAATCGTACGACCGCAACAAGAAAATGCTGGAGCTGGGCGCGCTCGCCCCCGGCGACATCTTTAACCCGGAGGCGCAGCTCGCGCAGGATAAGACCGCGCTCTTGCAGGCGCAGACCCAGTATCAGCTTCAGCTCGACCAGATTCGCCGCTTGATTGGCGCCGACCTGGATCCCACGGCGCAAAATGCGACCCTCATCCTTGATGACGATCCCAGCGCCGTGATTCCCACGCCGCCCTCGATGCCCGTCAATCAGGCGATCCAGGTTGCGCTGGCTCATCGTCCCGAGTTGAATGCGTTGCAACGCCAGAACCTGGAGAACAAGTTCAACATCGCGGCTGCACACGACGCCCTGCGGCCGCAGTTGAACCTCACGGGCAGCTACGGCTCGAATGCCCTCGCGGGCAACCAGATCGCTTCCGTGACGCCGCTGGGCGTGGTCGTCGGCGGGTCCAGTACCGGTCTGGGCCACGACTTCAATCAACTCTTTGCTTTCAACTCGCCGACCTACGGCTTCAGCCTGCAGTTGACGCTGCCGCTGCGCAACAGCCGCGCCGAGTCGCAGTTGGCCGATTCGATGCTGGCGCAGACGCAGGCAGAGTACAACATCCGCAACGAGGAGCAGACCATCCGCCAGGATGTGCGCTTAGCCGACACCCAGCTTCGCATGGCGGTCGAAGAGGTCAAGTCGGCGACCATCGCACGCGATCTCTCGCAGAAGAACGTCGATGCGGAAAATCAGGAGTACCTGCTCGGCACCATCACCCTGTTCCAGCTTTTGCAAGGCCAGGTGCAGTTGAGCCAGGCACAGTCGCAGCTCCTATCCTCCTACACCAGCTACCAGATCGCGAAGATTGCTTACGAACGCGCGGTTTACACTCTGCTCGCCAACATGCACTTGAAGGTGCAGCCGTAACAGTACATCAGTATTTCAGTACGTCAGTATTTCAGTACCGCGAACCTCGCGAACCTCAGTGTGCTGCGGGGCGGACGGAGTGGACCGTCAGGGTGTCGCCTTTTAGGGTGCCGCGGACTTCGACGCGCTTGGCGGCGTACTTGTAGAGTTCTTTGAGCTGGGCGTTGTTGTGGGTGGCCAGGGTGTAGATTTTCTGGCCGACCACCAGCGCGTAGTCAGAGCCACCGGCGACACACATGTGCACGCAGGCTGCGGGTGAGCTGCCGCCCATGGTGTGCTTAGCGCCGCACATAGAATCGGTGACCACGCCGGAATAGACCGTGGTCATCTGGCTTTGGTGGCTTTGGCGAGGTGGCGTCAGGGCGCCCAGGCCCACGGGAAGCATTCCAAGGCTCAAAGCAGTTGCGAAAAGACCATTACGCCAGTGTGATTGCATGCAGAGGGGCTCCTTAAGGAGAATTGCTACAAACAGTATGACGCGCGAAGCCTCATTCGGTGGCAGGGTATGTTAAGTGGCCATCCACCACGCGCAAAAAGGGTGTCATGCGATGCGGAGATGGCGGTTTCTCGGTGATGATGTCCCATACCTGCCATCCGTGCACCGTCAGGGCGTCGCCAATGAGCGAGCGGTGGCAGCGCCAGGGCACCGCCTCGGCACACATGATCGCGGTTGGCGCCGCGCGGGCTAAAGCTTCCAGCTCGGCCAGCCCTGCGGCAAACGCCGGGGTTTGCATGTAGTCGGCGTAGCCGCGGAAGCTGAGGTTGCGCCAGCCGGTGTTGGGCGAGTCCTTGTGGGCGTGGCGCAGGCCGCCGAGCTGGGCCAGGCGGCGATAAGTGATTTTTACGGCCGTGAGGCTGGCGGCAAGCTCCGGCTCGGCAAACTGGGGATTGTGCCGCGATTTGGCGATGGTGCGGACATCGCAAAGCTGCTGCACCCCATGCATTTGCAGCAGATGCACGAATTCTTCGCTGGTTCGGGTGGAGTGTCCAATGGTGAAAATGTCTGAGGCCATGCGGATTTGCTAACCTAATCTCCGAATGACCTCATTGTATGAAAAGGTCGAGGCGGGCGAGCGCATCGACGCGGCTGACGCTGAGCAGCTCTGGCGCGAGGCCAGCGACGAAGATTGGCAGCGGCTGGCCACGGCGGTGCGGGCGCGGTTTCACCGGCCGGGGGAGTGCACGTACCTGATCATGCGCATCGTGAACTATACCAACGTGTGCGTGGCGCAGTGCGATTATTGTGCCTTCTACCGCCTGCCGGGGCAAGCGGGCGGATATGTGCTGAGCCGCGAGCAGGTGTTCGCCAAAATTGACGAGCTGCTGGCGATGGGCGGCGATCTGGCGGGTTTCAACGGCGGCTTCAACCCGCATCTGCCGCTCGATTACTACTGCGATTTGTTTTCCTCGCTGCGCGCCCGCTATGGCGACCGGCTGGAATTTTATGCGCTCACGGTTGCCGAGTTTATGTATCTGGCCGACCACGCCAAGCTGAGCTGGGCGCAGGCGGCGGAACGCTTCCGTGCCGCAGGGGTGCGCTGGATCACCGGTGGCGGCTCGGAAATCCTCACCGAAAGCTTCCGCGCGCGGCACAGCAAGTTCAAATACAGCGTTGCCGAGTATTTTGCGGCGCAGGCGGCCATTGTCGCTGCCGGCCTGAAGACCACCGCGACCATGGTGATCGGCTTCGACGAGACGCTGGCCGAGCGGCTGGAGCATCTGGAGCGTACGCGCGCGTTTCAGGATGCGACCGGCGGTCTGGCGAGTTTTCTCTGCTGGACCTACAAACCCTACGGCACCCCTCTCGGCGGGAAGGAAGTTTCGACGCGCGAGTACCTGCGTCACCTCGCGCTCAGCCGCATTTATCTCGACAACATCGCCCGCATCCGCACTTCGGTGCTGACCCAAAACGAAGGCGCGCTGGACGGACTTTGCTATGGCGCCGACGACTTTGACCTGCCGATCGAGGATGAGGTTACGCAGAGCGCCGGGGCCACCATCAGCCTCGACTTCAACGGCTTGCTCGAGCGCGCCCGCGCGCTGGGCTTCACGCCGCGCTACCGGGCGGTGGCGGCGGCGCGGAAGGTGCCGGCATGATGGGCGTGCTGTACGTCCTGGTCGGCCTGGCGGCCGGAGTGGCGTTGACCTGGTTCGTGGTGTGGCGCACGCGCACGGCTGTCGCCGCGGAACTTAAATCCATCGCGGGCCCGGAACTGCAGCTTCTGGGCGAAGTAACTGTGCGTCAGGTCGAGACCACCAGCGCGGGCCTGCAGGCGAAATTGCAAGACATGCAATCGCGTCTCGAAAGCTACCAGGCGCGCATTACCGAGTTTGAAAAAGAACGCGCCGCGGCGCAGGCCAAAGTCGAACAGCAGCTTCAGCAGATGGTGGGCGCGGGTGCGGCCATGACCCAGGAGGCGCGCACGCTGCGCGAAGCGCTCGCCACCAGCAATAGCGTGCGCGGGGACTGGGGCGAATCGGTTTTAAAGAATATTTTTGCTGCTTGCGGCTTGCATGAACAGATCGACTATGACCTGCAGTTCACGCTGGATAATGGCCTGCGTCCGGATGCGGTCGTCTACCTGCCCAGCGGCCGCAAGCTGGCGGTTGATGCCAAGGCCAGCCTGAACGATTTCCTTGCCGGACTGGACGCCAGCGAAGAAGCCCGGCGACTGGCTTGCTACAACGCCTTCGCGCAGGTGCTGCGCCGCCGCGCCAAGGAATTGGCCGGCAAAGATTACTGCGGCCACCTGGAGAACAGCATGCCCTGCGTGATCATGTTCGTGCCCAGCGAAGGCGCATTTCGCGCGGCGCTGGACGCCGATCCGGAGCTGTTCCGGTACGGCCAGCAACTGGCGCCTGCGATTCTGCTGGCGAGCCCCAGCACCTTGTTTCCGCTGATTTCTATCGTGGCGCAGGGATGGCAGCAGTTCAATGCCGGCCAGAAAATGCAGGTGCTGCTGCGCGAGATTGCCACCCTCGGGCAGCGCTTGCAGGTTTTCCTCGATCATTTCCAGGGCGTGGGCAAAGCGCTCGATGCCGCCGGAAAAGCTTACAACTCGGCCAACAACTCCTACCGCTCCCGCCTGGCGCCGCAGTTGAACAAGCTACAGGATCTCAATGCCAACTGGGAAACGCCTGCCGATCTGAAGCCGGTCGAGAACCTGCCGCAGCTTACCGAGTAGGCAAAGACTCGACTCCGGCGGAGGTCATGACCAGCGTGGGGGCGTATTGACCGAGCAGTTTGCGGCGCCACCAGATGCCTTGCCGGCGCTTTTGCGCTGGGGTGGAGAACCAGTATTGCCAGAGCACGGCGCGTACCGCGATGGGCGGCCGCGCGGCGAAGGGATTGCGAGCAAACAAGGCGAGCACTGGCGGATCATTGGTCAGCAGGCGCAGCTCGGTCGATTCCACCCAGCGCTCCTGCTGCACCGAACTGAGCGAGGCAAACCACAAATTCCAATCGAATCGCGGCTGATAGGGGGCGAACAGGAAAAGATCGCCTGCGGGCGCACGCTGGGGATCTTGAGGCTTGTAACGGAATGGGTAGGCCGTCCAGGTCCGGCCGTCGCGCGTTCCCTGAAACTCGATCTCGTATCGGTTGCGTGTCATGACCGCGAACAGCCCGAAGGGATCGGCGATGCGGAAGGGCTGCAGTGCGAAGGTGACCCGCTGCGGCGTGGGCAGCGCCGGCCACATGCGGCCAGCCAGATTCAGGCCGGTCACGGCGACCAGCGCCACCAGCACCGCGGACGCCAAGCCTACGCGCCAAGAAGCCAGAACGCTTTCCACAGCAACATACGGGCGCCGCAAGAGCCAGTGCAGATGCCGGTCGTCGATGAGGGTCAGGCCGAGGCCCAGCACCAACCAGCTCAGGAAGCCGTAATTGGCGGTGAGAATGATCGCAATTTGGAAGGGGGTGACGATCCAGAAGAGGGCGATGCGCCAGCGGCGCGGTAGAAAGGCCAGCCAGACGACAAAAAGTTCCAGGATCAGAATTGCGGCGGCTATCGCGGCCTCGACACTGTGGGGCAGGTAGTTTTGCGCGTACCATCCCAGCCAGTTGGGCAGAGGCAGATTCTGATAGTACTGATCGAGTGCGGTCAGATGGCGCCACTGCGGGTCGTGGCTCATCCACTTGGCGATGCCGGAGCCGAAGTAGATGGTGAACCAGAGCCAGCGCAGTGAGAACCAGCTCCACCAGCTCGGGGATTTCAGATCAACAAACAGGGCAAAGAATCCGGCGGTCATGAGCATGCCGTCGGATTGATAGTTGGCAAAGACCTGGGCGCAGGCAATGAGCGAGAGAAAACAGACGAGGCACACCGCCAGTCCCCAGCGCGAGTGCCAACGCGCCATGACGGCGACTGCTGCCGCCAGGCCGAGGCCGCACATGACGTGCAGCGCCGCGGTTGAGCTGGAGATCCAGAGCAGGGAAGGAGTGAACCAGATGCGGGCGGCGGGGTGAAAATGCGCCGCGACGGCGTGCAAATAATCGGCCGCCGGCAAAATCCCTTGCGGTCCGATCAGTCCCGGCGCCTGGCGCCACCATCCGAGAAAGACCCAGAAGTAAATGAATCCCAGCCAGCGCAGGAGCCATGAGGCGGTTATGCGCACCTGCGGGCTGGTGGTTCTGATCCCTGGCCTGTTACCCCTGGCCGCTTCCGTGTCAGACCTCCGTGGCCTGCATGCGAGTGAGGAGCCGTTTGTAGGTGATGCCCAGGCGCTGGGCAGCGGCCTGCTTGTTCCAGCCGGTTTGTTCGAGGGCTTCGCGCAGCAGGCGCCGCTCCAGGATCAAACCGGCGCGCTTCAGGACTTCGGGCAGGGGGCCTTGCCAGTCGAAATCGTCGGGCAGGTGCAGGTCTGCGGCCGCCTGCTGGGGCGCCTTGCGCACGTCGCGCAACTGCAGATCAGCGGCACGCAGTTCCGTGCCTTCCGCCAGGATGACGGCGCGCTCGATGGCGTTTTGCAGCTCGCGCACGTTGCCCGGCCAGCGGTAGGCGAGCAGCAGTTTGCGCACGGCGGTGCTGAGGCGCAGGCGCGATTTTTTGAACTCGCGGCTGTACTGCGCCAGAAATGCCTCGGCCAGCGCGATAATGTCGTTGCCGCGCTCGCGCAGCGGTGGGATGCGGATGGGAAAGGCCGAAAGCCGGAAGTACAAATCCTCGCGGAACTGCTTTTGGTGCGCTGCTTCTTCCAGGTCCCGATTGGTCGCGGCCACGATGCGGACGTCAACCTGCACGGTTTGCACCCCGCCCACGCGCTCGAATTCCCGCTCCTCGAGGACGCGGAGAATCTTAGCCTGCACGGCCAGGGGAATTTCGCCAATTTCGTCGAGAAAGATCGTTCCCCGGTGCGCCAGCTCGAATTTGCCCAGCTTGCGCGCATTGGCGCCGGTGAAAGCGCCTTTCTCGTGGCCGAACAGTTCCGTTTCCACTAGCGTTTCCGGAATGGCCGCGCAGTTGATGGCCACGAAGGGCTCGGCGGCCCGGGCGCTGAGCTGGTGCACGGCGCGGGCGAACAATTCCTTGCCCGTGCCGCTCTCGCCCAGCAGCAACACGGTGGTTGCCGTGGTGGCAATGCGCTGCAGCGCCGCCGCCGCCTGCTTCATGCTGTCGTGGTCGCCGATGATCTTGGGCAGGCCGTAGCGTTCGGCCAGCTCCTGCCGGAGCAATACGTTCTGCCGCTGCAGTTTCTGCTCGCCAATGGCGCGCCGCAGCCTGAGCGCCAACTGTTCCAGGTCGAGCGGCTTCTGGATGAAGTCATAGGCGCCATCCTTCATTGCCTGCACGGCTTCCTCAATTGAGCCGTAAGCGGTCATCAGCAGCACTGGCGTCGCGGGCGAGACTTCGCGCGCCGCGTGGAGGATCTCAATGCCGTTGTTGCCGGGCAGCTTCAAGTCCGTGAGCACGGCGTCATATTGAGTGTGCCGGAGGGCGGTGAGCGCGGCGTGCCCATCGGCGGCCTCTTCCACCCGGTAGCCCTCCGAAGTGAGCGCAGCACGCAGCATCGCGCGTAGTTCATGTTTATCCTCTACAACCAGAATAGAGTCCATAAAAGCGCTTATCGGCAGGAAGGCAATCGAACTTCAAAGACGGTATGGCCCCGGGTTCCATCGGCGAGCAGCACCACCCCGCGGTGGGCGGTAACGATTTTATGGACCATGGCCAGACCGAGGCCGGTACCGCTAGGTTTGGTGGTGAAAAAAGGGACAAAAATCCTGTCGGCGATGTCTGCCGGCACCCCCGGACCACTGTCAATGATCTGAATGCGCTCCAGCGTGCCGGCGCGCCCCGGGGCGCACACCCGGACCTGACCGCGTCCCTTGCCAGCTCCGGCTGCTTCGCAGGCGTTGCGCAGCAGGTTGAGAAAGGCGGAGGCGAGTAGGATGCCATCCCCGCGCACCTGCGGGAAGCGCCCCTCGGCGCTGACGGCGACGTTGGTGAACTTTTGAACCTCGACGGCCTCGACGCACTGCCGCAGGACCGGCCCCAGGGCCATGGCCTCGAGTTGGACTGGCATGGGCCGGGCGAAGGAGAGGAATTCGGTGGCGATATTGTTCAGCCCGGCCGCCTGTTCGAGTATTTTCGTGGCCTGGCCGCGCGCTGGCTCTGCGGCGGCGTGCTGCAGCATCTGGCCGTAGCCGGAAATGATGGCCAGGCCGTTGCGAAATTCATGGGCGATGCCGGCGGCCATTTCGCCCAACGCGCTCAGGCTTTGGCGCCGGTGCAGTTCTTCTTCGAGGGCGTGAATGGCGGTCAGATCGGTAAGCAGGCAGATCAAGCCGGCGGGCGGCCGCGGCCGGCCATTGCGGCCCCGAAGCGGGAACCAGGTAACGCCCAGCCGCCGGCCCTGGCCATCGCTGGTGGTGTACAGCATGACCTTGCGCTGCAGGATGCGCAAGGAACGGTAGGTGTCCAGCAGTCTCGCGGTGGCTGGGCCGAGGCGCGTGCCATCACTTTCACAGAGTTCGGCGTCGCGGAACAGTTGCGCCGCGGTCAGTCCGCCCGGCCGCGAAAACCCCAGGGCCGCGCGCGCGGCAGGATTGGCTTCGACGACGCGGCCTGTGCCGTCGAAAAAGACTACTCCGCTGGGCAGGTGCCCCAACACCTCACGCGACAACTTCAGGGCGTCGAAACCGGCCTTGGCCATGCTCTCGATTTTAGCTGCTCTTAGGCAGCAGTCGTCAGTTGTCAGTCATCAGTTGTCAGTCGTCGGCCATCAGCCATCAGCGATCAGGGATCGGCCAGCGGGATGGCGGCGCGCGGGGGGTGCTTTGTGAGCAAGGGATCCGGGTACGCCAATCCCAGAAGCGCGGCGTGTTAGTACAGCGCCCGCCAAACGACCGGAGTCCAGGCGAGGGCAATTGCACCGCCGATGGCGAGAAACACTCCCAGAGGCAGCGGCCAGAAGGCGGCGGTGGCGCGGGCGCGCGCCCAGCTTCGGCCGCGGCGGCGCTGCAAGACGATCAGGCGGCCGCCCTGTACGATGCCGACGAGGGCGCCGAGCACGCAGCCGATCAAGAGAGCGGCGAGCATACCGCCGGCGCCCAGGAAAGCGCCCAGGAAGCCGAGCATCTTCACATCACCCCAGCCCACGCCCAGGCGGCCGCGCAGGCGCAAGTAGATCCAGCCCACGAGGGCCAGCCCGCCCGCGCCGGCAAAACTCGCCACCAGCGCCGCGACCAGGCCCGGGCCGCTCCAGATCGCCAGAACCAGTCCGGTGACCCAGCCGCCGAGGGTGATTTCGTCGGGCAATTGACGCGTGCGCCAGTCGCTGGCGGCGAGCGCGATCAGGCAGCCCAGAAAAAAGGCTTCGCGCACGAACTCGACTCCGCCACCGGTGCGGCGCCAGCTCCAGTAAAACGCCGCCGCGGCGGCGATCTCGACGAGGGGATCGGCCCAGGGAATCCTTGCGCGGCAACTGCGGCAACGCCCGCCCAGCCAGGCAAACGCGGCCAGGGGAACATTCTCCCAGGCGCGCAAGGGACGTGCGCAGTGCGGGCAGTGCGAGGGCGGATGGACGACGGACAACCCTTGCGGCAGACGTTCGGCCGCGAGCGCCAAAAAGCTGCCCGCTACCAGCCCGAAAATCACGATCAGCCAGCTTGCGCCCATGTCCGTCTAATGCACCTGACAACTGTAGATCACATCCAGGCGGGCAAAATTGCGGGTCAGGTAGGCCGCACCCTGCTTGGCAATCAGGCGCGCATCCGGTCCATGTCCGAAAGGAGGGCCATCGCCGTAACTGCCGTCGAGCTCGTCGACGACGCTCATGCCGGCAACAACCTTGCCCAAGGGGGCAAACCCCGACTTGTCGAGGCGCTGGTTGTTCTTGAGGTTGATGAACACGACCGTGGTGCGGGTGTTGCGGCCGCTGTCGGCAAAGGTAATGGTGCCGCGGGTATTGCTCTGGCGCACGGGATCATCGGGAATGCGCCGCCGGCTCCAGTAGGCGTTGGCGGCCGGGTCCGGGCTCAGACCCCATTGCGCCACGAAGCCGGGCAGGACGCGGTAAAAGGCATTGCCGCGGTAGTAATGAGCCTGGAGCAATTCATAAAACCGGTCCACGCCCTGCGGCGCCCAGGCGCGGTGAATGGCCAGCGTGAAATCCCCACCGGTGGTGTGACAGATGACCTGGAAATTCGCCGGCGCCTGCGCAGCGAGCATGGGCAAGCAGACGAGCAGAAGCGCAAAGGGCGAGAAGCGGTTCCTCATAGGCTCTATCCTAAAGCGGTTGTGCCGACAGCACATCCCGCCCAGCCAAGTATGGGGTGGAAGACCTTAGATTGTGACAAATTGTCACAATTCATCTAAGTAAACAAGGGACTTACACTTTGTGCTTGGACGGCTGCCGCCGTTTTGTCTCACGCTGCCTTACGGTATGAGTAGCACGAGGTGATGTTTATGCGGCTGCATGTCACGTCTGTTTTCCTCTCTCTGATCCTCGTGAGCGCGCTCGCACTGACTCTGTCCGCCTCCGCGCAAAACATTCCCACCCTTGCCGATATCACGCTGCCGGCGCCCACTGAGCCGGGCCACGCGCTGATCCGGGGACCGCACGAGGCGGTCGATCCGGCGAGCGGCCAGGTCACGCTGCGGTTTGCCGTTCCGCTGCCGGCCGAGCCGGGCGGCTGGCAGCCGCGCTTCGCCATCACCTACAGCAGCGCCGGGGCGGTGTTTGCCGGCGGACGCTCGACCGGCGGCGCCTTTCTGTACACGCAGTGGTCGGCGCTGGCGAGCCAGGGCTGGAACTACACTGCGCCCGTACTGACCTTCAACGAGATTCAGACCAGCCCGAACGGCTCGTCCGACTGCGAGCTCTCGACGGATTACGTGCTGGAGCGCACCGACGGTCAGCGCGACTCGTTTCATCTCTCCGATGTGGGCGACAACACTCTCAATGATCCGCAGGATGGCTGTCCGCAGCAGTATCTGAGCGACACCGAAGCCGATGGCTGGGCCGCGACGACGCCCGGCGTGACCCAGCCGGGGCCGTACTCGACCAAGGTGCCGACCGTGCAGGGGCCGGACGGCCAAAAGCTCACCTTTGCCGGCGGCGGCGAAGGCCCCGAGTTCGGCTGGGTGCCCGATTATTTCTACGACCGCAACGGCGACTGGCTGCATTACACCCTCAACGCCGCCAGCAACAACGCGCTCACCATCACCGACAGCGTGGGCCGGACGGTTCTCACCACCACCGGATTCCAGCCCTCGACTACCTACAGCTCGCTGACGGATACCGTCACAGCGGCGGGGGCGACCTATACGGCGGACTGGGCGACCGGGCCCTCGGCCGCGGCCGTCAGCATCACCGGCGCCGGCAGCGGCGCCTGTCCCGCGGAGGCGACCGGCATTGGCGGCAACAGTCCCGTCATCACCAGCCTGACCACGCCCGAGGGCACCTACACGTTTTCCTACGACTCGACCTATGGCCTGCTCAAGCGCATCACCTACCCCAACGGCGGCTACGTGCGCTACGTCTGGGGCACGACCTCGTCGCCGTCGGAAGCGGGCGTGTTCTTTACCCCCTCCGGCAGCGGCACACCGTTGCCCTGTACCGGCGTTTACGATGGTGTGGTCGTCACCGACCGCTACGTCAGTCCGGACGGCACCAACGAGACGGAGCACCAGCACTTTGCCTACACCACGACGTGGAATCCTTCCGCCACGGACGTCTGGACGCAGAAAACCACGACCGTCACCACCACCGATACCGTCGCCGGCACAAGCTGGACGAAGACCTACACCTACACGGCCAAGGGCGCCTCCTCGCCGGCGAACAGTCCGGCATGGGAGAACATCGCCCGGATTCCGGTGGAAAGCGACGTCCAGACGGTGCAAGGCGGCAACACGCTGCAGGACGTGGTTGAATCCTGGACGAATGGCTTCCCCTACCAGCTTGCCGACCGGCAGGTGAGCCGCAACAACGATGCCATCGGCGAGCAGTCGTTCGGCTACAATGCCAGCGGCCAGATTACCGACAAGAAGGAGTACGACGGCTTCGTGATCAATTCCGCGCCGCTTGAGCGGGAGACCACGGTGAGCTACGCCAGTCTGGCCAACAACATCCTTGACCGGCCGTCCTTGATCACCGTCTATGGCCCCGGCAGTGCCGAAGCGGCCCAGGCCAATCTCGCCTACAATGCCAACGGCGATCTCACCTCCGCTGCGCGCTGGGTCGCCGGCAGCAGCGATCTCACCACCACCTACACCAACGACAGCTACGGCAACCGCCTCACCGCAACCGATGCCGGCAGCCATACCACCACCTACGCTTACAACGGCTCGACCGGTGACAACGCCTACATCACCTCGATTACCGACGCACTCGGCCACACGCGCAGCTACACCTGGAACGACAGCAGCGGCACCATGGCCAGCTCCACCGATGAGAACGGCAACACGACGAGCTACGGCTACGATTCCTGGAATCGGTTGACCTCGGTCACCGACCCGGCCTCGCTCGGCGAGACCACGTTCGCCTACACGCCTTCGACGCTCGAGACCGAGCGGGAGCAAAGCTCAGGCGTGTGGGAGGAAACGCTCGACAGCTTCGATGGCCTGGGCCGGGTTGCCGTCGCCGCTACCGAGACCGCCTCTGGCGCCTGGAGCCGGACGGATACCTGCTACAACGGCGCCGGCGAAAAGAGCTTCGTCACCTATGCCTATAGTTCCTCGAGCGCCAATGGTCCGGCCAATTGCGGCGAGCCCGGCGACAGCTTCGCCTTCGACGCCCTCGGGCGGCAAACGCAAATCACCCATGGCGACGGCACAACGGTTTTGACCAGCTATCTCGGCCGCGATACCGAAACCCAGGACGAGGGCAACGGCACCAGCCGCGTAACGCGCATTGCCGAGACCGACGGCCTCGGCCGGCTGGCAGATATCTGCGAGGTGGTCGGCAGCCACGGGCCCACCGAGGGCCCGGGCGCGGCGCAGTGCGGCCTGGAGATGGCAGGCAATGGCTACCTCACCACCTACGCCTACGATGCACTCGATGATCTGACCAGCATCGCCCCGGGGTGGGGAAAGCCGCACGTTCGCCTACGACGGCCTCGGGCGATTGACGGGTTCGACCACGCCCGCCGGCGGCACGACCGCCTATAAATACGGCAGCTACGCCTCCTGTTCCTCGAGTCCGGGCGATCTGGTGGCACGCGTTGACGCCCGCAATATCACAACGTGCTACGGTTATGACGCCGACCACCGTCTCGTCTCGAAGACCTATTCCGACGGCACGCCCGCGGTGACCTACGCCTATGGCCAGACCTCGGCGCTCGGCGTTTCCAGCCTGGCCAACACCACCGGCCGGCTGAGCTCGGAATCGACCAGCGCCGATGCCGGCCAGGTGTTCTCGTACGACGCCCGGGGCCGGGCGGCAGATAACTGGGAGTTCACGCCGCAGGTTTGGGGCGGCACGCCCTTCGAGCTGAGCTACGGCTACGACCTTGCCGGCGATGTGACGTCGGAGGCTTACAGCCGCGGGGCCAGCCTGAGCACAGCCTACGATCTCGCCGGCCGTCCGCTGTCGCTCGGGAGCAGCGCCAGCGGCACGCTGATTTCGGGCGTCGCCTACAACGCCTTTGGCGAAGAGACCAGCGCATCGCTGGGCAACGGCTTGACGGAGACGCGCGGCTACGATGCGCGCGGCCGGCTGACGAGCATCGCCGATTCCGGCGGCGCGCCGGTGGGCGGCTCGCCCGGCACCGGCTCGATCACCATCAGCGGGACCGAGGGCTATACGGTGGTGAAGGTGCCCTGCGAGCCTTACCGTGCCGGCTGCTACCAGTACATCGACGAGTGGGACACGGGCACGGTGTCGGGTACGGTGAACGGCACCGCCTACTCGGTGAACTTCGGCCAGGGCAGCACCGATGCCAGCCTGGCGAGCGCGCTGGCCTCGAGCATC